>NZUF01000007.1 GCA_002696995.1 Flammeovirgaceae bacterium
CTTGAAATTAGGGCTGGAACCGGTGGAGATGAAGCAGCAATTTTTGCTGGTGACCTTTTAAGAATGTATCAACTGTATTCAGAAAAAAACAAATGGGGGTTAAATGTTATTAGTTTTAATGAAGGCTCCTCTGGGGGTTATAAAGAAATTGTTTGTTCAGTAGAAGGAGAAGATGTTTATGGTAAACTAAAGTTTGAAGCTGGCACCCACAGGGTACAAAGGGTTCCTAACACAGAAACCCAGGGTCGTGTTCACACTTCCGCTGCTACGGTTGCTGTTTTACCTGAGGCAGAAGATGTTGAGTTAGAGGTTAACAATGCAGACATTAGAAAAGACACATATAGAGCTTCGGGTGCTGGTGGTCAACATGTAAACAAAACTGAGTCTGCTGTAAGGTTAACACACGAACCAACAGGTGTTGTTGTTGAGTGTCAAGACGGAAGATCTCAACACGCAAACTATGATAAGGCTATGAAGGTGTTAAGATCTAAGCTTTATGAGATAGAGGTAAAAAAACAAAATGATGAAATAGCAGGGAAAAGAAAAACTATGGTTGGCTCTGGAGACCGTTCTGATAAAATTAGAACATATAATTATCCCCAAGGAAGGGTTACTGACCACCGTATTAACCATACCGTTTATAACTTACCTGAGGTTGTTTCTGGTGGTTTATTTTCTTTTACAGAAAAACTCCGAATCGCTGAAAACGCTGAGAAAATGAAAGTTGGTTTAGGTGGTTGATCAAAAACAAATAACACTTAATGCCTACCCAAGGGGTTTTCATTTAATAACCGATGAGGTTACAAAACACTTACCAAAAATAACTGGGGTTGTAAATGTCTTTATACAGCACACATCTGCAAGTTTAACAATAAATGAAAACGCAGACCCTACGGTTAGAGAAGATTTTGAAACACACTTTAACAAAATGGTTTCTGAAAAAGAAACCTATTTTAAACACACTTTTGAGGGTCCTGATGACATGACCTCTCATATAAAATCTAGTGTTTTGGGTTCATCTGTTAATTTTCCAATAAAAGATGGGGTTCCTTTGTTAGGTGTTTGGCAAGGGATATATTTGTGTGAACACCGAAACGGTGGAAAAATTAGAAAAATTATAATTACATCTTATGGGGAAAATTAAGTGTTTATTTTTAGGGTTGTTTTTTATCGGTTGTACGCCAAATGATAAAGAGGCTGTAGATTACTATGTTTTCAACACTCCTCTCTATGATTATGATGTGGAGGAAAAAATTAAAAGTCTTAATATAGTGCTCCCTGTGCCAGGAAAACCTATAGCAAACTATGTTCCAACGGTCCGGTTTTCTGAGGGGAAAAACACAATGTTGGTTTATGTTTCTGGAACTGGTCCCAGA
Organism: Flammeovirgaceae bacterium; assembly: GCA_002696995.1. Classification (GTDB taxonomy): domain Bacteria; phylum Bacteroidota; class Bacteroidia; order Cytophagales; family MED-G16; genus MED-G16. Next base: position 1,377 of record NZUF01000007.1, read on the forward strand.
AAAAAAGATGGGGGATATGTTACGGGTCGTTTGGGTGAAGACATGACAATTGAAGAAGGTTATGGTGCAGCAAGGCTTGTTGGGGTAAACATATTAGCTTCTCTTAAAAAAGAAATTGGGGACCTTAATAAAGTTAAGCGTTTTGTTAAGGTTATTGGAATGGTTAACTCAACATCTGATTTTTATGAGCAACCTGCGGTTATAAATGGTTTTTCTGATTTTATAGTTGAGGTTTTTGGAGAAAGAGGAAAACACGCTCGCTCTGCTGTTGGGATGGTTTCTTTGCCAAGTAATATTCCTGTAGAAGTAGAGGTTGTTGTGGAGGTTCTTAAGTAAGGTTTTCAAAAACACCACAAACACCTTGCCCACCACCAACACAAGCTGTAACTATTCCGTACTTTTGATTTCTTCTTTTCATTTCATTAAAAAGTTGAATTGACAGTTTAGCTCCCGTCATTCCTAATGGGTGACCTAAGGCTACAGCTCCACCATTAACGTTCACTATTTTATCATCTAAATCTAAAGCTTTTATAACAGATAGCGCTTGGGCTGCAAAAGCCTCATTAAGCTCAACTTGCTCGATATCGTTTTGTTTTAAACCTGCTTGCTTTAGTGCTTTTGGCACCGCGTCTGCTGGGCCTATTCCCATAATGCTTGGTTCTACCCCAGCTGTAGCATAAGAAACCAAACGTCCGATTGGTTCTATGTTAAGTTTTTTTATCATTTTTTCTGACATAACAACCACAAAAGCCGCTCCGTCTGACATCTGAGAAGAGTTGCCTGCTGTTACTTGTCCACCGACCTTAAAGGCTGGTTTTAGTTTAGAAAGAGCTTCTACCGTTGTGTTTTTTCTTGGGCCCTCATCTTTTTCTACTGTCCATTTTGATGTTGTTTTTTTACCATTTACAACGGTAATCTCATCAACATCAATTGGTAAAATTTCGTTTTTAAACAAGTTTTTTTCTATAGCGTTTATTGCCTTTTGGTGTGAGTTATAAGAAAACAAATCAGATTCTTCTCTTGTTATTTTATACTTTAAGGCTAGTTTTTCTGCTGTAAGACCCATATTTAAATAGTACTCTGGGTTTGTATTTGAAATGTTATAGTTTAATGCTGATTTGTAGCCCGTCATTGGCACCATGCTCATAGATTCGGTACCACCAGCAATAACACACTCAGCTGACCCAGAATTAATTTTTGCACAAGCTAAATGAATAGCCTCAAGACCAGAGCCACAGTATCTATTTATGATTAAACCAGGAACTTCTTTTGGTAACGACAATAAAGAAATGTATCTAGCCATCTGCATTCCTTGTTCTGCTTCTGGGACCGCGTTTCCGACAATTAAGTCGTCAACCATTTTTCCTTCAAGACCTTTTGTTTTTTTTACTAAGCCTTTTATGACTTTAGCAGCTAAGTCGTCTGGTCTAATAAACCTGAGCCCTCCTTTTTTAGCTTTTCCTACAGGAGACCTAAACCCTGAAACAATATATGCGTCTTTCATAACTAATTTCTTAACGGTTTTCTTTTAAATAAAATTGAATGCATTCTTTCTAGTGTTTTTTGTTCTCCACAGAGACTAACAAACGCTTCTCTTTCTAGGTCTAGAAGATACTGCTCTTCAACTAAACATTCTTGCGTTAAATCTCCCCCACACATAATATAGGCTAGTTTTTGAGCGAGTTTTTGATCATACTCTGAAATGTATTTACCTTGCTTCATTGTTTCTACACCCGCGTTAAACATAGCTAATGCTGACCTTCCGTGTACCTTAATTTTTTTGTTAATTGTTGGTTTTATGTATCCATAAGACAAAATGTTTAACACTGTGTTTTTTGCGTCTTTTAAGAGGTTTTTTCTGTTTGTTGTTTGTTTGTCTTTTTTTGTTATATACCCCATCTCTAACGCTTCTTTAGCAGAGGTGCTGACTTTTGCAGAGGCTATATTCATAAAAGACTCCATTAATTTGTTAAACTCAGGGTCTCCTTTTCCATACTGAGAGGCTGTTCTCATAACTAACTCCTTGGTTCCTCCTCCCGCTGGAATCAAGCCGGCGCCAAGCTCTACCAAACCCATGTAGGTTTCACTGTGAGCTTGTATTGAGTCTGCGTGCAAACTAAGTTCACAACCTCCCCCAAGGGTTATCCCAGATGTGGCAACAACAACAGGAACAGATGAGTGTCTAACCCTCATCATTGTGTTTTGAAAAACCCTAATAGATTCCTCAATTTTTTTAAAATCTCTGTTTCCCGCCAGCATAAATAACGTTCCTAGATCAGCTCCTGCAGAAAAGTAATCAGCTTCATTAGAGATAACAAGTCCTTTGAAATCTTTTTCACACGTGTCTATTGCTTTGTTTATTCCCATTAACACACCCTCTCCTATTGAGTTCATTTTTGTGTGAAACTCAAGGTTTAATATTCCGTCTTTTATATCATATAAGGAAACGTCTTTATTTGTCCATACAATATCGTTTTCCTTAAAGGCATCAAGTTGTATAACCTCCTCTTGTCCCGGAACATGACAATACTTTTTTTGTGATATGTTATAATATTCTTTTTTGTTGTTTTTAAACCTGTAAAAACTTTTAATGTTATTAGACAACATTTCCTTAACCCATTCAGCTGGTTTTAGGTTCATGTCTATCATTTCTTTGTAAGCACCTTCTACACCTATAATGTCCCAGGTCTCAAAAGGTCCTTTTTTCCAACCGAAACCTGAGCAAATAGCGTTATCTATTTTATATATCTCATCACTAACCTCTGGTATCCTTAAAGAACAGTATCTGAAGGTGTCATAAAAAGTTGACCTATAAAAATCACCGTATTTGTTTTTAAGATTTATTAGCTTTTTTATCCTAACCTCAAGTTGTTCTGATTTCTTTATTTCTAAAAGAGACTCGTCTTTTATTTTTTCTGTGTCTTTATATTTAAGTGTTTTTAAATCAATTTCATAAAAAACTCTTTTTCCTTTTTCCTTTATTTCTTTCTTATAAAAACCTCTTCCTGTTTTGTCTCCCCATTGTTTGTTAATATATAAAGATTTTACTGATGTTGGCAGTTCAAACATGGAAACAGACTCATCGTTTTTAAGGTCTTTCAAAAGGTTTTTAGAAACATTTACAGCTGTATCTAAACCGACAACATCCATTGTTCTAAATGTTGCTGATTTTGGTCTTCCAATTAATGTTCCTGTTAAAAAATCAACATCAGAAACGCTCAAATTGTTCTTTTCAACAGAATGTATGGTAGACATTAAAGAATAAATACCTAACCTATTTGCTATAAACGCTGGTGTATCTTTACATAAAACGGTTTCTTTTCCCAAAACAACAGACCCAAACTCTATAAAAAAATCAATAATTTGTTTTTTTGTGTCTTTGCCGGGAATTATTTCTAATAATCTTAAGTACCGAGGGGGGTTAAAAAAATGTGTGCCTAAAAACATTTCTTTAAAATTAGAGGTTCTTTTTTCAGAGATTTGAGATATAGGAATGCCTGATGTGTTTGTTGAAATTATAGTGTTTTTATTTCTGTGTTTTTCTATTAGGTCGTATACCGTTTTTTTAATTGATAGTTTTTCTACAACAGCCTCTATAATCCAATCGACAGAAGAAATTTTACTTATATCATCATCTAAATTTCCTGTTTTTATTTTATCGTAATCTGATTTTAAAAATAAAGAAGAAGGTTTTGCTTTTAGTGTATTTAATAAAGATTCATTAACTATTCTGTTTTTTACATCTTTATCAGAAATTTTCTTATTTAATTTTCTTTCTTTTTCATTTAACTCAGAAGGAGAGATGTCTAATAACAAAACATCCATACCAACATTTACTAGATGACAAGCAATTCTAGAACCCATTATTCCTGACCCTACAACAGCAACTTTTTTAATTTTAATATTTTTCATTTATAAAGCAAGATTACTAAAATTTCAATAAACTTTTATAGCTCTTAAACTATAAACTTTTAAACAATAACATATATAATATTTATATTTTTTTTATTTCTAAATAAAAGTAATATTCATTATTATGTTAATATGTTAATAACAATTATTAATAAAGTATAAACACTTAATCAACACGTATTTAGTTGATAATTAAGTTGTTATAAATGAGTTTAAAAAAAATGTATTTTAATGTGTATAATTAACTGTTAATTAAAAGAGTAAAAAAAACTTTCCTGTATATTGATTTTATTATTTTTCTACTAAAAACATATTATCCACAGTTTCTTCAACATCAAAAACAACATCTTCAACACTCCAATTTGACCTAATTTCAATTTCTTCCTGATAATAAAAAACTCTCTCTGCTTGTCTTTTAGATTTTATACCAAAATAATCCCATTCAAAATTATCATTAACATCATTCACCACTCTTAAGTAATATTTACCAGGACTTATACTTTTAAAACTAAAGAAAGGAAACAAAATTTCATTTTTATAAATAGTACTAAAGTTTTCATCAACTAATTCAACAAAATATTTTTTGTTTTTATTAACACCTTTAACTTCTCCAGAAAAATCACCATAATAATCTTTACCCCTTACCCTTAACTCTTGAGAGGTAACACCTAAAGTATCTTTAGTTATTGAAATAAACTCGCCCTTTGGTATTAAAAAACTAATTATTTTAGGATTTAACCTTTTATAATATCCAGAAACAACCCTATAAATAGAATCATTTTCAAAACCTAAACTGTCTTTAATTACCTTTTCTCTCTTGTTCTTTAAAAACAACTCAACAGAATCTATTAAAACAGCAAACTCACCAATAATTTTATTGTTTTCTAAAGAGATAACTTTGTTATAAAAAAACTTTTCAGGAATTAAAACGGTATCTATTAAAACATCTACTTTAAATTCAGTTTTAATTAATGGCAAATTAAAACTCATTGTAAACAAGACGGTGTCGTCAATGTTTTGCGATGACCAATCTATGTCTAGGTCAAGTTTAAAATCTCTTTTCTGGTTTCCTGAAAAAGAAACATAAACACTATCTGTTATTTCGTAACCAACCTTATCATTTGCCCTCACAACAACTAATGATGAATCTTTTTCAAGGTTTTTTTTATAAAAACGCAACAAATTGTTATCGTTTAAACTCCAGTTTATGTTTTCATCTGATAGAACAACTAAAGACTCAACTTTTTTTGAGTATGTTATATCAAAAACGTCACCTTTATCTCTTTTAGCTTGTACTTTTAATGTAGTTAGATCTTCTGCATAAAGAGGGATGTGTACTTTGTTTACAAAAGAGTCTACACTTATTAGGTTATTAATAAAACCAAAACTCTCTTTTTTATATTCTGATTTAAAGTTTTTGTTCTCGTCTTGATAGCTATAGATAGTATAATCTTTCGCTTTTATATTTTCAATAATAAAGAATCCGTTTTCATCTGTAAAAGAAAAATAAGTTGGTTTTGTGTGGAATAAATCTATACTATCTTTTTTTTGGTACAACCCAACGAGCGCACCCTCTACGACTTGATTTTTTAATGGGTTTGTTACAACCCCAGACACAAAAGAAGAATCTATTTTGTCTCCAGTACTAAAGACAAACCTAGATTTAACCGCCGCGTTCCCTTCTGTTATATCAACTAACCCGTCTGCAAAATTAAAAATATACGTGGTGTTCTCGTTGAAGGCTGAATCAAAAATAAGGGAAAGGGTGTTTTTTTTTGATTTAATTTCGAAAGAACCGTCATAATAAGGTGATATTATTAGTTTTTCTTTTAATTTACTAACATCAACAATTTCATCAAACTCAAAAACAAAAACCGGCTCTTTTTGGTTGGTGCTAAAGTTATCCGGTAAACTCCTTATTATGTTAGGGGGTATTGTGTCTTCGAATCCACCTGTTAAGGGCTTAACCTGAGCACAAGAGGTTACAAAGAGAAGTATGTATAACGCGGCCCTTATCATTCTATAATATATATAATACTAGAGTGTTTTTTTGTAAATACAGCACATATGTTTGATATAAACCCCACAAGAAACCCGAACAAGACCCATAATGGGTTTTTTTTGTTTTTTTCACTAAGCATAGAAACATAGTAAGCATCAAAATAAAGTGGTTTTGTTTTAACTATACTCATGTTTAATTCAGAAACCAACCAATAAAAAGATTTTTGGTTAAAATGGTAAAGGTGACGAGGAACATCATACCCAGCCCAATAATTTTTGTAATAAATGTTATCGTATGAACCCCTGTTAGGTACAGCAACAATAATCTTACCACCTTCGCTCAGCATCTTTTTAACATTAGAGAGAAGCATCTTAGGGTCTGTCGAGTGTTCTAGCACATGCCAAAGTGTTATAAACTTATATTTATGTTTTTTAATTTTCTCAATCTTATTAGTCACATTTTTGTCTCTTTTTGTGTTAATTGGTTCATAACCCAAAGCTTTAAACCCCCTTTTGTTTGCATACCTAACAAAACTACCAGAACCAGCGCCGTAGTCTAATATATTCCCGAGACCAAATGTTTTTATTATTTTTATTTTATAGAAGTTGTTTAAAGACTGAACAAGTGAGTAAATTGTGTTATACAAACTTTTCTTTTTTTGGTATGAGTCATAATCTTCTTGGTCATAGTATTTATTGATATTCTTAGGCCTAGGATATGTGTAGCCAACAGAGCATGTTGAACACACATAAACATTAAAAACCTCCAAAGAAAGAGCGTCTACGATGTTTTTGTCTCCTAAAAACGTTTTTTTTGAACCACAAAGACTACAAAGCGTTTTGTTTGTCATTTTTTTAGATGGATCATTAAAATAGAAATATCAGAGGGGGACACCCCGCTTATTCTACTTGCTTGACCTATTGATGTTGGTTTTATTTTTATAAGCTTTTCTTTACCTTCAGAAGACAAAGAGTTAACCTTTTTATAGTCAAACCTAACAGGTATTTTGCTGTTTTCTAGTTTTTGTATCTTTTGTACCACCTCTCTTTCTTTTTCTATATAACTTTCGTACTTCGTGTTTATTTCAACCTGATTTATTATTTCTTCTTTATATTTTTTATCTATCTCTCCACCAAGGAGCTTAACCAATTTACCAAGAGAAACACCGGGTCTCCTTGCCAACTCCACCAAACTTTTCTTTTCCTTAATTTTTGCTGACCCGACCGACTCCAAATACCCATTAACAACCTCAGGTTCTAGTTTTTCTTTATTAACACCCACATTTAACCCCTCAATTAAACTTTTCTTTTTTAAAACCACACTCAACCTTTCCTTACCCACAAGCCCAATCTCTGCTCCTTTTTCTGTTAACCTTAAATCAGCATTATCTTGCCTTAACAAAATCCTGTGTTCTGCTCGAGATGTAAACATCCTATAAGGCTCATCGGTACCTTTGTTTATAAGGTCGTCAATTAGAACGCCAATATAAGCCTCAGATCGACCTAGAGTAAAAACCGCTTTGTTGTTTATTTTATTATGCGCGTTTATTCCCGCAACAAGACCTTGACAAGCCGCTTCTTCATATCCTGTTGTTCCATTGATTTGACCCGCAAAATATAGGTTTTCCACAAGTTTTGTTTCAAGTGTATGTTTTAATTGTGTTGGAGGAAAGTAATCATACTCTATAGCATAACCTGGCCTGAACATTTTAACACCCTTAAAACCACTTATTGTCCTTAGGGCACTTAGTTGCACATCCTCTGGTAAAGATGTTGAAAAACCATTAACATAAACCTCTACGGTGTTCCAACCCTCAGGTTCAACAAATATTTGATGACGATCTCTTTCAGCAAAACGTGTTATTTTATCTTCAATAGAGGGGCAATATCTTGGGCCCACACCCTTTATTCTTCCGTTAAACATAGGGGATTTAAAAAAACCTTCTTCTAGCTTTTTGTGGGTTTTTGAATTAGTATATGTTATATGGCAGGGTTTTTGTTTTCTTATCTTTTGTTTTTTTAAGAAAGAAAACCGACCAGGGTTTTTGTCTCCAGGTTGTTCTTCCATTTTTGAGTAATCTATTGACCTTCCATCTAACCTAGGTGGGGTACCTGTTTTCATTCTTCCAGAAGTAAAGCCTAACCCCTCAAGTTGTTCTGTTATTCCCTTTGAGGCTCTTTCTCCCGTCCTGCCTCCACCAAAGTTTTTATCACCAACGTGTATAAGCCCATTAAGAAAGGTTCCGTTTGTTAAGACTACAGACTTTGCTTTAATTTCTAAACCCAAAGCTGTTTTGACACCAACTACTTGACCTTTTTTAACCTTTATGCCCACTATCATTTCCTGCCAAAAATCAACGTTTTTGTTTTTTTCTAACATTAATCTCCACTTTTCAGCAAAAACCACCCTATCGTTTTGCGCCCTTGGAGACCACATAGCGGGACCCTTTGATAAATTTAACATCCGAAATTGTATGGTGCTCTCGTCTGTGACTATTCCAGTGTAACCACCTAAGGCGTCTATTTCTCTTACAATTTGTCCTTTAGCAACACCCCCTATTGCGGGATTACATGACATTTGAGCAATAGTCCCCATGTTCATTGTTGCCAACAAAACTTTCGAGCCCATGTTTGCTGCAGCTGCAGCCGCTTCACAGCCGGCGTGACCAGCACCAACAACAATTAAATCATACTTCGTAAACATTTTATTGGTGTTCCACGTGGAACTTAAATTTTTTTATACAAAGAAAGATATTTATTTTCTTTTGTTGTCATAATCTCTTTTTCTTTTTTTGTTTTGTCCTTATATCCTGACAGGTGAAGTACACCATGAACAATTGTTCTGATTAGCTCAATGTTTTTGTTTTCTTTGTATTTTGTTGCGTTTTCTTTTACCCTGTCAACGCTAATGTAAACATCACCCTCTATGTTTTTACTTTTTTCAGAGTAATCAAAGGTTATTACGTCTGTGTAATAATCGTGTTTAAGGTGTTTTTTGTTTATCTCTAATAAGTACTTGTCAGAGCAAAAAATAATATTTAAAAAACTTAAACCCTTTTCTTCTTCTAAGGTTAGCTTTTTAATTAGAAGCCTAATTTTGTTTTTATTGTTAAGGACAAAGGATTTTTTCTCAGAAAAGAAGTTTGTGAGAAACATTTATTTAAGTTTAAAAAGCATCTCAACAGCTCTTCCTCCTTTTTTGAATTTTGTTTTGTCAGACAAGCTTTTTATTAAAAAAACACCCCTCCCTTTAACCTTATCTATGTTTTTTGGGTTTGTTGGGTCTGGAAGATTTTCGTGGTCAAAACCCACACCTTCATCTTCAACAACAAACCGTACACTTTTTTTGTTTTTCTTTAGTTCAAGCTTTACTTTTTTATTTTTATCTTCTTTATTGCCATGAACTATTGCGTTGTTTACTGCTTCGGTGACAGAAACCAAAACGTTTCCATAGATTGATTCTTCGATTTGGATTTTTTCACCAACGTTTTCTATGAAACTCTCAACCACAGAAACATTTTCTTTTATAGAGGGTATTCTTACAACCATAATTATGTTATCGTATAAATTATTTGCTTGATGTATATATATATGTTACAAGCTAATATTATACGAAATAATAACCTTAATGGTTTGGTAAGAATATAAATAGATAAATATTATATGTTAATTCCCCGCTGTACCAAGTGCTGTTGTTGCACACCTAAAACCTATTGTTGCTGAGGATGAATCTTGATCTAAAAATCTTCGTGTTCCAGGGGATAACCACATTGCGCCGTCAGCCCAAGAACCTCCTTTAAAAACTCTAGACTCATTACTTATCATTGAGTTAAAGTTTTCTGAATCATAGTCTTCTTCCGAGTCTAGAAAATCACTCTTCCTTATTGGGTTTAAATCTTCCATGTCTTGAAAGTTAAGAGGTCTGTATATATCAAAAACCCATTCGTTTACATTTCCTGCCATGTTATATAGTCCAAAATCGTTAGGTGCGTATTCGTATATAGATGTTGTTACAAAGCCAGCATCATTTAACGCTCCTGCTATACCAGCATAATCACCCCTACCTCTTTTAAAGTTTGCTTGAAACTTACCAACATTCCCCCTCTTTGAGCTTCTAATCGTTCTGCCATCCCAAGGGTATAACCTTCTTTGTGTTTGATTTTCATCTAACCATTGATCCCCAATTTGACCATAGGCCGCATATTCCCACTCTGCTTCTGTTGGTAGCCTAAACTCGGGTAAAAAAATACCTGATTCGATCGGTGGTATATCACCATCAATGTAATCTTCTTCACCAAAATATTCAAGAGCTCTTTGTTTGTTTACCGCCTCTGTTCTCCACCTACAGTAATCCATTGCCTGACTCCAGCTAACCCCAACAACAGGATAATATCTAAAACCCGGGTATCTTAAGTAGTTAGTAACATAAGGCGTGTTAAAAGCTAATTCTTTTTCCCAAACCGTTGTGTCGGGAAGAGCATTCTCGTAGAAAGTTTCACTAGAGTCTCTTTTGACATAATGTAGATATTCTAACCAATGAACGTTTGCTATTTCTGTTTGATCTAAATAAAAAGACTGCACCGTAACCGTTCTTTCAACATTATCATGTGTATAAAAAACATCTTCTTCATATGTACCAAGAACAGCTCGACCACCTTGAACAAGAACTTGGTTTGGGCCAGGTGTTTGTCCATCAAAACCAGCGACAACAAAACCCTCTTCCTCTTCTTCCGCGTAAGCGTCAGAAAAGTAATCTAAATTGGTTGTTGTACTAATTGACCCGGGGTTTCTTGCAGATGGATTAGATTTTCCAAAGGGTAAAATAGAGCACGCCTCCGCAGTAAATAGAATAACCACAAAATAAAAAAACCTTTTTATCACGATAATTTGCTTTTTAATTTTTACCAAAAATACAAAAAATTAAGTTCTTGAAAACAAATAACCCATAAACTACACTCTTATTGTATCTATTTTTTTATTTTTTTTAAAAAATCAAGCGTTTTATTGATAGAAGAAGGCCCTAAGGCATTAATAATTAATTGATCTTTTTTTTCNNCCACCGAAGTTTTAAACCCAAATTTGTTTAAATAATTCAAAATAGANANAAANCCCTCTTGTTCTAAACTACTCTTATTGGAGTTGTTAAAATAAAGAAACTTTACTTTGTTTTTTTTAATTATAATTTTATCAAGACCAAAATAAGAACCTATTTTTTTAATTTTCATAACCCCAACCAACTTAAGTACCTGATCGGGTAGAGCCCCAAACCTATCTTTCAAATTAGAAAGAATTTCTTTATATAGACCTAACTTTGACTTTTCCTCTAAAAAACCATAAACCTTTAACCTTTCATTAGAATTAGAAATATAATCTTTAGGTATAAAAGCTTTTTCATAAACATCAACTAAGCACGAATGGTTGTTTATAACTTTATTAAGNTTNTTTTGTTTAAAGTCCGTTGGTTTATCAACCTCTTTTAGCGCCTCGTCTAAAATTTTATTATAAGTATCAAAACCAAGATCATTTATAAACCCACTTTGTTCACCCCCCAAAAGGTTACCAGCACCCCTAATATCAAGGTCTTTTAGGGCTATATTTAGTCCGTCCCCTAAATTTGAAAATTCCTCAAGCGCTATAAGTCTTTTTTTAGCATCTGGGTTAAGTTTAGATAACCTAGGAACTAAAAGACGACAAAACGCTTTTCTATTAGACCTACCAACACGACCCCTCATTTGGTGTAAATCAGATAAACCAAACATATGAGCTTGGTTAATTATTATTGTGTTTGCGTTTGGTATATCTAAACCAGACTCAATTATNTTGGTAGAAANCAACACATCAAAACGACCATCTATAAAGTTTAAAACTGTTTTTTCTAANATATCACCTTTTTGNTGACCATGAGCCACAGCAACTTTTGCGTTTGGGACAAGTTTTTGTATAATGTTTGCTATTTCATAAATATTTTCAACACGATTGTGAACAAAAAACGTTTGACCAAAACGAGACATTTCGTTAGTTATGGTGTCTCTAATCTCATTTTCATTAAACTGAATTACCTCTGTGTGAACAGGTTGTCTATTGGTTGGTGCCGTTCTAATTATACTTATATCTCTTACTCCAATTAAAGAAAAATGAAGTGTTCTAGGGATGGGTGTTGCTGTTAANGTTAAACAGTCAAGGTTGAGTTTTCTTTTCTTAATTTTCTCTTTAAGGGTTACTCCAAATTTTTGTTCCTCATCTACTATCAACAAACCAAGGTCTTTAAACTTTACTTTATTACTTAGAACAGAATGTGTTCCTATTAATATATCTATAGAACCTGAAACCAGCTCATCTACAATCCTTTTTTTGTCTTTACTTGTACGAAAACGAGATAAATAATCCACAGAAACCGGAAAATTCTGCAGCCTTTTTTTAAATGTTTTAAAATGTTGAAAAGCAAGAATGGTTGTTGGTACTAATATTAAAACTTGTTTGTTTGAACAAACAGCTTTAAAAGCTGCCCTTACAGCAATTTCTGTTTTACCAAACCCAACATCACCACAAACTAACCTATCCATAGGAAAAGAACNCTCCATGTCTTTTTTTACATCTTCAGTTGTTTTTAGTTGATCTGGTGTGTCTTGGTATACAAAAGAAGACTCCAACTCTATTTGTAAATAAGAATCTTTTTGAAACGAAAAACCAACAACCTCTCTTCTTTTTAGATATAAGTTAATAAGGTCTTCAGCTATATCAACCAATCTACTTTTAATTTTTTTCTTTTTCTTATCCCAATCNTTAGANCTTAAGTTATTGAGCTTAGGGGTTGAGTCTGCACCAGAATANCTAGCTATTTTATGAAGAGAGTTAANATTTATATAAACCACATCGTTGTTCTTATAAACAACCCTTAAAACCTCATATTCTATCTCTTTAGATTTGATTTTCTCTAAACCAACAAATCTACCAACNCCATGATCTATATGAACAACATAATCCCCTGTGTTCAANTCCGACCTGTCATTTATTGGNTTTTTTTGTTTTTTTANAACCNTAGGTTGNAANCTGTGTTTGTAATACCTATTAAAAATTTGATGGTCTGTATAAAAAACAACCTTATTTTCATGGTCAACAAAACCTTCACTGAGTTTTGTGGTTAACATTTTAATTTTTGTTGTTAGACCAATAGACTCAAAATAAGAGGTTAGTCTTAAAATTTGTTCTTCAGATTGAAAAGAAATATGTAATGTATATCCCCTTTCCTCTAAGTCTTTCAAGTCATCTGCTAATAAAGAAAGGTTTTTATTAAAACTAGGTTGTGGGGTAGAGTTGAAGTGGATTTTTTTTGACGTTTTTATTGTTTGGTTTTGTGTTTCTATCACCTTAAAAGAATGTATTTCATTTAAGAAAGAGTCTTTATCTAAAAAAATTTTTTCTGGCGGAAGTTTTAAAAGAACGTTAGATTTTTTTTGATTTTTTTTAAACAAATCAATTGATTTAAGATAATTTTCATCAATAATGTTAGCGGATAAACTAACCCCGTCNGACCAAACACACCAATTTGAATTAAAAAACCCAAATAAAGACAAATACTCTTTACTTTCTTCGTTTGATTGTAGGTTGGACACAACAACAACACTTTCCACCTCCTTTTTTGTTAATTGAGACTCCACATCAAAAACTTTTATTTTTTCTACATAATCACCATCCATTTCTATTCTAATAGGACTTTTATAACTAAAAGAAAAAACATCTATAATATTACCCCTGATAGCTAAATCTCCTGGTTGTGCTATAAAGTCTTCGAGAGAAAAACCCCTATCCAAAAGGGTGTTTCTAAAGGACTTTATGTTAAGTTTTTGCTTTCTTTCAATTGACAAGGATAATTTGTTTTGAAACTTTTCACTTGGAAACTTTTCAAANAACCCCTCAGGATAAGTTACGATATATATTTTTTCCTTTTTTCTTGAGACAACAGCTTGTATTGCTTCNGTTCTCATAACCACATTAGCGTTGTTTAATAAATCTTCATCATACGGAGATAAAAAAGAAAAAGGAAAAAAATAGACTTTATTTTTATTTAAAAAATTACACAAATTACTATAAAAAACTAAAGCCTTTTCTTTGTCAGATAGTATAAAACAATGACTTGATTTATCTTTTTGTGAAACGGAAAGTGGTAATATAACATCAAGATTTCCTGATAATCCAGAGAAAAACAAACCATGTTTATTGTTGTTAATTCTTGAGCTTACCTCGAGAACCTTGAGATCATCTTTGTATTTTGAAGTTATTTCAGAAATAGACATATTATTTTAACTATACTTTTCAAGTTTAGTTTGCAAAAAAGAATAATTTTGTTGAATAAACCATGAAAATGAAAATTTTAATAACAGGATCATCTAACGGAATTGGTTTCCAAATCGCAAAAGAGTTATTAAAGGAGGGCCACCATGTTGCTCTTCACTATAACTCTGATAANTCAAAAATAAAAGATCTTTTNTCAATGTATAAACAGAGAAGTTTCATGATTCAGGCAGACCTTTCAAAAGAAAACGGAGCGTTTGATTTGTACAACGAAACAAATAGGGTTTTGGGTTTTCCTGATACAATTATTAATAATGCAGGAATTGCNGTGTCTGCACCTTTGAATCAAGAAAATAAAATTTGGATAAATAATTTTGATAAAACAATTTCAGTTAACCTTAAATCACCATCTATTCTTAGCAAACTCTTTATTGAAAAGAAAAGAAAAGAAAAAATTANAAAGAAGTTTAGAATAATAAATATAGCATCCAGAGCNGCNTTTAGAGGAGAGGTTGAGGATTTTATTTCTTATGCTTGTTCAAAAGGAGGTCTTGTGTCGCTAACAAAAACCATTGCAAGATCTTTTGGTAAAAAAGATAACGTCTTTGCTTTTAGCATTGCTCCTGGTTTTGTTAATACAGAAATGGCGCAAAGTTTTATAAAAGAGAACGGAGAAGATTTTGTTAAAAAAGGAATTCAACTCAACAGGTTAACNGAACCTAAAGACATTTCTCCTGTTGTTTCTTTAATCTGNACAGGGAAGATGGATCANAGCACNGGTTCCACCATTGATATAAACGCGGGAAGTTATTTAAGGTAAGTTATTTAGCGAAAATTTGTGAAGTATCTTTGAACGACTTGAACTCAAGAGCGTTTCCACTTGGGTCTAAAAAAAACATAGTTGCTTGTTCTCCAACCTCTCCTTTAAACCTAATATAAGGATCAATTATAAACTCAACCTTGAGTTTTTTTAGTTTTTTTGATAAAACGTGCCACTCATCCCAAGGTAACACTACACCAAAATGCCTAACAGGAACCTCTTTTCCATCTANAGAGTTCTTTTTAACACCATCTAACTCTTCAGCTTTTACATGTGCAGAAAGNTGATGGCCAAAAAAATTAAAATCAACCCATTTTTTATCTTCTCTTCCTATATCACAACCTAAAAAATTAGAATAAAAAGATTTTGTTGTCTCAATGTCTTTTATTGGAAAAGCGAGGTGGAAAGGTTTATCCATAAAACAATTTTAAATAAAAAATCTCAATAAGTAAAGATGAAGAAAAANTGATTAAAATTTATTTCTTTACAAACGTTAAATTATTTATGCTTAGGTATATTTGCTAAAAATATTTTACCNATGGAGATGTTAATTTTAATTATTGTCTTGTTTGTATCAGCTATATTATGTTCTGTTTTTGTGCCTAATAGCAAGGTAAGTACACACAAAAAAGATTCTGATATTTAGCTCTTTTTTTTAACGTTTCTAAAGTCTATTATAGAAACGGCGCCAACAAAACTTATTAACACAACAACAATCCAAACAAATAATTCAACGCCATCAGTGACAGCTGGGTTAGTAGGGAACATGTTTTTTTTTTCGAAAATATAAATTAATTCTTATAATTAAAACTTTAAAAAGTAATACTTCCAAGAGTTATGTCAAACGTTGTTTGGTCTTGGTTATAATTATTGTTNAATAGATACGAAAACCTAAATCCTAAATCAAATAAAAAGTTTTGCCTAAAAAGATTAAGATCAAACTTAATTTCACCACCTATTGANGTTGGAGACTCAACGTAATTATTCTCACCAACACCGTTTATTTGACCAGTATTAACAAAACCAGTCACCCTAACTCTTTGAATATAAGCTATTGGTCCAACCGATACATCTGGATAGAAAACAGGAGCTTCATATTCAACNCCCCCACCTAAAAAGCTTGAAAAATTAAAACNATTAGTGTAACCATAAACAAAGTTTACATTTCTTCTAAATAGATAATCGTTTTCATTTTGTTTCTCCCCCCTGAACTTAAACCTTAAAGAGTGTAAGTTGTTTATTCCAGGAAAAGATAAATAAAAATCTCCCCGAAAATACTTTCCGCTATAATCACTTCCTTTTGTTGTAGCTTTCCCCTCTAAAAGCACAGTTTGTTCAAAAGGAAAATAAACCTGTCTCTTTGATTTTTTGTGTTTTCTAGAATAATATATTAAACCAGAAAAATATTCTCTTGAGTCTCTTGTGGTTTGAAGAGGAAATTTTGTGGACTCACTACCTATAGANGTTGTGTAAAAATCTTTAAATCTTTCATTAGAGTAACTTATCGAACCTAAAAAAGAAGTAAAANTTTTCCCCTTAGTANAAGATAAAGGGATTTTTATTGTTGACACAAAGTCTCTTACCTTAAAATTAATGTCAGCGTCATATATTGTGTCTTTAACACCGTTGTTTTTTGTTAAAATAATATTTTGATTAAAAAAATCATTAGTGGTTGATATTGATAAGTCTAAAANAGGATACAAACCCTGATAACTAATCCCAAAAAACCTGCTGTTTTTATCATCCCGAAGATCAAGCTTATAACCACCCTTAAACATTAGGTTGTTAAAAAGATTCCTAGATTCTAAACCCAATGTTAAATAATCAAGACCTTTTTCGGTAAAACCATAATCGCTAATCCCCCAAGAAATAGGTTGGATTAACTGGGACCATTGACTTGTTTTTTTTGATTTAAATGTTTTTTGTTTTGTTTTATTTTCAATTTTATTTGCTGTCTTTTTTGTATTAACCGAGGTGATGTTTTTTGATATTTTATGCTCATAAATATCAAACCCATAATCACCCATTGAACTATAATAAATCACCTTTCCGTCGTCTGATAAAAAAGGATAATAACCACCTAACCGCGGGCTTTTTATCATATATGTTTTAGACGTACTAATTTTGTGTAAAAAAATTTCTTCAAACCCATTATGCTCTGTTGAAAAAATCAAAGTATCATTTTTTAGAGTAGGCCAACCTATGTTTTTGGTAGTTCTGTACAAAGTCTCAAATGAGTTTTCATTGATATTATAAACGAAAACATCTTTACTTCCTTTATCAGTCTTAAGCCCTATAAGTTTATTTTGTGATTCATACTTTATTGATGAATATACGCCACCAGAAAGTTTTATTTCTTTTTTTACTTTAGATAAAAGAATCTCATAAAACAATAAACTTTGTGACCCATCTAAGTTGTTTTTTAACAGAACAATCTCCTCTGCGTTAGGAGAAATATCTAAAGAAGCAAAAAACCCCTTAAGAGTATTTTTAATTATTTTTTTAGTGTTTATATCTAATATTTTAAGACTAGAAAAAACCCTTTTATCCCACCTTCCATCTTTATCAAACTCTAACCAACCAATTAGATTTTCTGAACTTGGAATTCTACCAAAATCATTAATTATGCCAGGTGTGAAAAGAAGTGAAAAAGAACCATCTTTATCTATTGTTCCTATATCTTGGTAGCTGCCCTGACCTTGTCTTATTACAACTAATTTGTCTTCAGTTATTTTGGTTGGATATATGTAACTTATGAAGTTCTTTTTTGCTCTTTCATTTATAGGGTTTTTTTTTAAATAAGATGATTTTTTTGGTAGCGATTCAACACTAAGCTTGTATAAGTCCTTATAGTTCAGGTTGGTTTCTTTTTTTAAAGACCGATAAAAGGGGAGAGGTAGAAAAGACTGATTATGTGCTTTTTTTATAATCTTATTATAAATACTGTCCCCAAAAGTATCTTTTAAGTGTTTAACCATTAAGTATCCGGTTTCATACTCATTGGGAGTCTTCATTTTTAAACTTCCAAGCGTTTGCCTGTCATATTTTATTTTGTTTTTATCTAAAAGGTTTGTTTGCGTTGTTAATGTAAAGTGTGGAATTCTACCCCTACCAAAATTTCCTATTCGGGTTTCTAGGTTAACAGCGTCTCCCTCCCAATACCAACTTGGAGCAGAAGATCTTGTTAACATTGAGGATAAACCTTCGCCAAATAAATAAAAAACAACTTTATTAAAAAATGAATTGTACCCAACCTCTCTTTGGACTAAGTGTCTATACTCATGTGCCGAAAGAAGATCAATCCAGTTGTTATTATGAAGAAAGTGTGGTGATTCAGGCTTTGCGTTTATGTAAAACTCAGTCCTTCTTGGGCTAGAAGTTACAAAAGCATTAGAGATAGAGTTTTGATTATGTAAAAGAACCTTACTTCTTCTAATCTTATCACTAGGGTTAAATTTAATTTTATCAATATTATTTTCAAGATAATTTATTGTGTAGTTAGCAATAGAATCAAGTTCCTTTGGAAAGTATACTGTAAAGTTTCCACTTTTTTTTTCATACCACTTAATGCTTGGTGGTGCAGACTCTGCTTTTTCGTATTGTGAGAATAAATTAAAAAAGCCTAAAACAAAAACCCCTATTAAAATTAGTTTTTTATGCATTTTCAGAAATACACTTAAATAGTTTTTCAATTTCACTTCTAGAATTATAAACAGAAGGCGAGACCCTAATCACCTCACCTCTTAATGAAATAAAAATATTTTTTTCTCTTATTTTTTTGAGAATTTTTTTGAGATTTTTTTTTGGCCTTAACCCAAACAAATGAGCCGCCCTAAAATCATCATCTTCAAACCAAACCTTAGATTTATCTAAAAGATCAAAACATGGTTTAGTAATTGACTCGATATATTCGTAAATACTTTTAACCCCCCACTTATTTATTTGATTAATTCCTGCTGATAACATTTCCACACTTATAAAATTACTTTGTTGACCAACACTATATCTTCTAGCTAACTCACCATAGTTATCTTGGTAGTTAATTAGTTGAGAGAAATCTTCACTGTTTTTTCTGTTTATCCAACTTTCCTCTACAGGCTTACCATTATCAAAGGCTTTTCCAAAGTAACTTATTCCACAACCATAAGGCCCCATTAACCATTTATATCCCGCACAAACTAAAGCGTCTGGCTTAATTTCTGAAACATCAAAAGGCATAGTCCCAACAGACTGAGTCCCATCTACTATTAATAGGGCACCAACATTTAGGGTTTTCTCTCTTATTTTTTTTAAATTAAAAATTGTTCCGTCAGCCCAATGAACCACACCTAAAGAAACAACTTTAGTTTTTTTATTTATTCCTTTTATTATTTCATCATTCCAAAGTTTTCCAGCCCCATTATTAACTTTAGGTTTTTTTATTACCTTAAGCTCAGCTTTATATTTTTTGGTTAATTCCATCCAAGGGTAAACATTACTTGGAAACTGGTCTCCTACTACTACAATATTTTCTGAAGGCTTCATGGTTATATTATTGGTAACATTAGCCATACCATATGAAACAGATGAACTTAAAGCTACCCTTTCAATCTCGTCTGTGTTTATAAGTTTTGCAAAATGAGTTTTAAGTTTTTTTACTCCTAAAAAAAAATCTTCTGGCAACAACTTGTGCGGTTTTCTTTTTAGCNTTAATCCTTTTATTCCAGCTTTTTCAACTTTTTTAAGCATTGGAGACATGTAGGCACAATTTAGATAACTTTTCTTGCCGGTAATTATAAATTTCTGTTTTTGACACTTCATAGTCTANAGTTTCNATTTAAATAAGGGCGGGTAAATTTTGTTGTGACTTGTCTCTCTTTGATATATATCTGCAAAATATAGAATTTTATGTTCAGAATTATAATTTCCTATAAGAGAAATGCTGGTGGGGTTTCCTTTTTTATCAAACCCATTTGGAATTGAAACAACCGGGTGACCGGTTAGATTAGTTGTTAATAATTGATTTCCACCAAAACTAGGAGAAATAATAACATCAAACTCTTTAAATAAAGACATAACCTCATTGATTAACCTTTCTCTGTGTCTATTTGCTTGGATGTATTCTACCGCAGGAATCAACCTAGCCTGCCTTAAAGAGTTTGCCCGGGAACGACTCCCTTGTTCTACCATATTTGAGTCTAACCCTTTTAACAAAAAACTATCAAAAAAAGCACCAGCTTCTGACCTTAGAATAATATCAAATACATTAAAAGGAAAATCTTCTGGTAACGAAATTGCTTTTAATTTAAAATTCTTTTTAAAATAATTAAGTGTTTTAAGGTTATTTGAAGNAAACCTAGACGTNTCTTGTTCGAACATGTTTTTTAAGTACCCAACCCTTAGGTTACTTCTTTTCTCATCAAAAGAAACCAATTTGGGATTACTTGGTTTGTTTTTAATTTCTTCTAAAACAATAGCACAGTCTCTTGCACTTCTTGCTATTGGCCCAACCTTATCCATACTCCAAGATAAAGTCATAAAACCATCTGTACTTATTTTCCCAAAAGTTGGTCTTAACCCACTTACCCCACACCTTGTAGAGGGAGANACAATTGAGCCTAAAGTTTCAGTTCCTATAGCAAAGCTAATAAGCCCAGCGGCTACCGCTGAAGCGGATCCAGCAGAAGACCCACTTGAGCCTTGGGAAATATCCCAAGGGTTTCTTGTTTTACCACCAAACCAAACATCACCTCGAGCAAGTGAACCCGAAGAAAATTTACCAACCATAACAGCACCAGCTTCTTCAAGTTTTTTAATAACCTCTGCTTTGTTTTCTAGATACTGGTTTTTTAAAGGCATTGCCCCCCAAGTGGTAGGATATCCTGGAAATGAAGCTAAATCTTTTATACCATAAGGGATACCATGCAACATACCTTTATAGTTTCCTTCAGATATTTCTTTGTCAGCAACTTTTGCCTGAGATAAAGCTAAGTTTTCAGTTAGGGTAACCACCGAATTTAATTTTTNATCATACTTTTTAATTCTTTCTAAATAAATTTTTGTTAACTCAGTTGATGTTATTTTTTTGTTCTTAACCAGATAAGATAATTCACCCACTGTCATAAAAGCGATTTCTTCTTTGCTTTTTGGAAGAGAGACTTCTGTATCTTCAAAATGGAAAAGTAAGTTGTTTTCTTCTCCTCCAGGTACTGTGAACTTTAAAGAAGGAGAGTCATTGTTTCCTAAAGGATAACCTCTCATTTCTTTATATGAATCAAGGTTTCTTTTCAAATATGGTAACATTGTTTTAATACTCTCTTTAGAAAAAGAAACTCCAGAAACCTCTAACGCAGAAACTATATTTTTAAAACTTATACTTTCCTTCTTAATTAAATAAAAGGAAGAAAGTGAAGCTATTATCACAAACAAATAAAGAGTAATTTTATTTTTCATTAATATATTTTAATCTAATATACATATTAATTTTATTCAATATATTTCAGTAGGATTGGAAACTAAAAACAAAGTATTTTTATTAGACGCTATGGCTCTTATATATAGAGCACATTTTGCATTTAGCAAAAACCCTATTGTAAACTCAAAAGGAATAAATACCAGTGCGGTATACGGTTTTCTTAATACCNTATTAGANCTGNTAAATAAAGAAAAACCAACCCATGTTGCTGTTGCTTTTGACACAAAATCACCCACCTTTAGGTCAGATATTTTTAGCGAATATAAAGCCAATAGGGAAAGACAACCAGAAGATATTCAGGTGGCAATACCTATAATAAAAAATTTCTTGGAGCACTTGAACATAAAGAGGGTAGAGTTAGATGGTTTTGAGGCAGACGATATAATAGGAACACTTTCATGTGTTTTATCTGAAGAGGAAGACACACAAGTATTTATGATGACTCCAGATAAAGACTTTGCTCAGTTAGTTAAAGAAAATGTTTTTTTATATAAGCCAGCTTTTATGGGAAGGGGTGTTGATATTTTAGGTGTAAACGANGTTTTAGAAAAATTTAAAATAAAAGAAGTAGATCAGGTTATAGATTTTTTAGGACTACAAGGAGATAGTGTTGATAACATACCAGGAATACCCGGTGTTGGTCCTAAAACTGCTCAAAAACTGTTATCGGAATATGGAAGTGTTGAGGGAATACTTGAAAATAAAGAAAAAATTAAAGGCTCAGTTGGCATGAAAGTTAGGGATAACACNGAGTCTGCTTTGATGTCTAAGGAGTTAGCAAAAATCAAAACAGATATTTCTTTAAACATAAAAATTAATGACTTAAAAAATAAAAAAGCTAATTATTCAGAACTTAATAAGTTATTAGATGAAATGGAGTTCCGAACAATAAAAAACAGAATGATTTCNTCTGGTATTTTATTAGAACAAGAAGAAGGTCAATTAGATTTTTTTTCAAACCAATCTTCTGTAGAAACAGAAAATCTAAAGTATAAACTAATAGATAAAAACAATTTAGATGATTTAGTGAAATCTTTNACNTTATCAAAAAGNCTATGTGTTGACACAGAAACTTCNAGTTTAAATATTCAAGAGGCTGAGTTGGCNGGNATAGCTTTAAGTAATGAGGAGAAAAAAGGATATTATATTCCAACACTTAATGACTGCGATGAAGTTATCTATAAACTTAAACCACTTTTAGAGAACCCATCTATAATGATAATTGGTCATAATCTAAAGTATGACCTTCAAATTCTAAAAAAATATAACATTAACATCAAAGAAAATGTTTTTGACACAATGCTTGCTCACTATTTAATAAACCCCGAGTCGAGCCATAAGCTGGATGTGTTGTCTGAGAATTACTTAAACCATAAATGTATACCCATTGAAGATATTATTGGTAAACGCGGGGTAAACCAAAAAAAAATGACAGACTTAGACCCAAAAGANATATATGTNTACGCTTGTGANGATGCTGATATTACTTTTCGTTTAAAGAACATTTTTGAANAAGAACTTAAGAAAAATAATTTAACAAAACTGTTTTATGATCTAGAAATACCACTAATGTTTGTTCTGTGTGAAATTGAAAANAATGGTGTTAAGATTGACTCTGACTTCTTATCTAATATGTCAACCTTGTTAACTAAAAAAATTAATGAAACCCAAAAGTCTATTCACAAAATAGCAGGAGAAGATTTTAATGTTGCTTCCCCAAAACAACTAGGGGTAATTTTATTTGACAAGCTTAAAATTGATGATAATCCTAAAAAAACTAAATCAGGTCAATACTCAACCNGCGAAGATATTTTAACTAAACTCTCAAAGAAAAGTAAAATAGTCTCTTTAATTCTGGAATACAGAGAATATAAAAAGCTGTTATCAACTTACATTGATGCATTACCACAAATGGTTTCTTCATATGATAAACTTATACATACAGATTACGCCCAAGCTGTAACAGCAACGGGCAGGTTAAGTTCAAATAAACCAAACCTTCAAAACATTCCTATCAGAACACAATTAGGAAGAAAGACTCGTTCAGCTTTCGTCTCTAGGACAAAAGGAAACTTTATTTTAGCTGCGGATTACTCGCAAATTGAGNTACGNATTATTGCTTCTTTCAGTGAAGACAAGGAAATGATTAATGCTTTTAATAATAACAAAGATATTCATTCNATCACCGCCTCTAAAGTGTTTGGGATTTCTTTAGACGATGTTACTCAAGACATGCGAAGAAGAGCAAAAGAGGTTAATTTTGGTATAATATACGGGATATCTCCTTTTGGTCTTTCTCAAAACTTAGATATACCAAGGGGAGAAGCTAAAGAAATTATAGATGCCTATTTTGATGAGTTCAAAAACGTGAAGCTGTATATGGATCGGTCAATTGAGGAAGCTAAGTCAAAAAAGCAAGTAAAAACATTGCTGGGAAGAAGAAGGTTTTTAAGAGATATTGACTCAAGAAATTATACCCTAAGAGGTTTTGCGGAAAGAAACGCAATTAATTCTCCGATACAAGGAACTGCAGCAGATATAATTAAATTAGCAATGATCTCAATATCAAAATGGATGAAAGAAAACAATATAAAATCTAAAATGATTATGCAGGTTCATGACGAATTAGTATTTGATGTTGAGAANACTGANCTGGAGTTGTTAAGTCTAAATATTAAAAAAATAATGGAAANCGTAATTAAAATTAAAGTACCGTTACTTGTTGAAGTTGGATATGGAAAGACATGGTTAGAGGCACATTAGATATAGAGGCTTATAGAGAAAAGGTAGAATCTGCCCATAATATAGTCAGAAAGTGGGCTCACAACACTCCTATTCTAAACTCATCTGCAATTAATTCTATTGTTGGTTGCGAGGTGTATTTTAAATGTGAGAACTTTCAAAAGATTGGTGCATTTAAAATGAGGGGTGCTGTAAATGCGGTTATGTCATGTGGTATCACACAAAAAGAAAAAGGTTTTGTGACCCATTCTTCTGGCAATCACGCTCAAGCTGTAGCGCTCTCATCAAAATTTGCTAAAACAAATGCACACATAGTTATGCCAAAAGGAGCACCTGAAATTAAAATTAATGCTGTTAAGGGATATGGGGCCCAAGTTTATTTGTGTGAAAACAATGAAGCCTCCAGGGTAGAGACTTGCGATAATATTATAAAAGAAACTGGTGCAAATTTTATTCATCCTTATGATAATGAAAAGGTAATTTGTGGTCAAGCAACATGTGCAAAAGAAATATTCGAAGAACTTAAGCAAATCAATGTTATTATGTGTCCTGTGGGAGGAGGTGGACTAGCCTCGGGAACAATAATATCAACAAAGTTGTATTCACCAAAAACAGAAGTTATACTTTCTGAACCACTCAACGCTTCTGATGCACATGAGTCTTTTCTCAAGAAAAAGTTAATTCCTGTTATTTCACCAAACACTATAGCAGATGGGTTAAAAACATCATTATCAAAAAGAACATTTGAGTTTATTTTANGNGGAGCTAAAAAAATTATTACNGTNTCTGAAGAAGAAATAATNTTTGCAATGAAATTAATTTGGGAAAGGATGAAGATTGTTTGTGAACCATCNTGTGCNGTTCCTTTGGCNGCTCTAATAAAAGAAAAAAANAANTTTTATNATAAAAGAGTTGTGATAATNTTAACAGGAGGAAANGTTGANCTTAAATCCTTACCCTTTTAATTNTTAAANCTATCAAAGTCACTNTTAATTTCAACTCGNGGGTANCTGTTATCNTTTACGTTTACATCAGCAGTCTCTTTATTTGGGTCAAGCCTTATNTTTTTAACAACCTTGTCTTTAGTAAANACNTTNGTGACNTCTTTCTCATTAAANCTCCAAATTTCAGCAGGTATTTTNTCTATTTCTNTAGAATTATCTTCATAAGTCCACTCNATAATAANNGGNGTTACTAGTCCACCGNTATTTTTNAAAGTAANCTCATAAAANTTTTTATTTGAGTTTGCNAACTTAATTGCTTCATCATTTACAGAGTTTCTAAANTCNCTNTATTCNTTTCTATTNGTTTCTGAAAAATTAAACTCNGTTGGTTTAAANGGAATAGAATATTTAGGTGGAGTAGAAGCNGNTTTTCTATTTCCTANAATATCCTCTTCCTCTACNTTTGCTCTGTTTTCAAAAGGTTCGTCAACATTTTTCATTTTGAACCACTTTACTTTTTCTACNGANANATCTACATTATCTGTGCTATAAAACCANCCCCTCCAAAACCAATCTAAATCNATAGCGCTTGCNTCTTCCATTGTTCTAAAAAAATCAGCNGGATCAGGGTGTTTAAATGCCCATCTNCTNGAGTATTCTTTNAANGCATAATCNAANAANTCAGGACCCATTATAGTTTCTCGTAAAACACTTAACGCAGCAGCAGGCTTTGCATANGCGTTAGCNCCAAACTCTCTNCCNGCAATTTGTTCNGAGTTAGTCATTATTGGCCTTAACATNTCTTTTGGCATTTTCATNTAGTTNACNATACTTTCTGCCGTTCCTCTTCTCANNGGTCCATCNCTGTAGTATTCTCTTTGAGTTAAAGANTGAACAAAAGTGTTAAGNCCCTCATCCATCCANGTCCACTGTCTNTCNTCNGAGTTAATAATCATTGGAATAAAAAAGTGACCTACNTCATGTATTATAACACTTATCATNCCCCANTTTGTTGCNTCTGAATATGTCCCATCTTCATTAGGCCTTCCGAAGTTAAAACAAATCATAGGNTACTCCATNCCAATTGAAGCGGCATGAACAGAAATAGCTACAGGNTATGGGTACTCAATAGTATGTTTAGAAAATGTTTTTANTGTATTAGCAACTGCTTTTGTAGACTCCTCTTCCCAGAGNGGGTTTCCTTCTTTTGAGTAGTANGACATTGCAAGCGGNGTNTTNTTNTCTAATTGAACAGCCATNGCATCCCAAATAAATTTTCTTGATGCAGCAAAGGCNACNTCTCTAACCATTTCTGCTTTATANCTCCANGTNTTAGTTTTNTTTTTNANNGGGTTATTTTCTTTTTTAATTGCCTCTTCTTGTGTGGTAATTAAAACNGGTTTNTCAAATGTCNTTTTTGCTCTTTCAAATCTTTCAAGCTCNTTTTTTGTAAGNACNTCNTTNGGGTTTTGTAANGATCCGGTTGCNCCTACAATAAANTCAGCAGGAACAGTNATNTTTAANTCATAATCACCAAAGGCTAANGCAAANTCACCNCTTCCTAGAAANTGTTTGTTTTGCCANCCCTCTTTGTCATCATAAACAGCCATNCTAGGAAACCATTGTGCTATTGTATAACTNAAGTTTTTNTCTTTAGGNAAATATTCATAACCACCTCTTCCTCCTATTTTCATTCTGTCATTTATCTCATAAGACCANTTAATTTTNAATGAGAANGAGTCNCCATTTGACATAGGNTTNTCTAGGTCGATNCTCATCATTGTGCTGACTATAGAATAGTTNAAATCTTTATTNTCNCNATCTTTTACATAAGCAATTTTAAAACCACCATCNTACTTTTTTCCTTNNGCNTTTGTGTAGGAGTTTGTNAGCCCNTGAAGNCGNTTTCCGCTATANGAATTAGACATTNTAGANGGAGAGACAAGGGGNGTGTTTGAATCNTCAGCNCTCATNTTCTGGTCAAGNTGTACCCAAAGATANCTTAGNNCNTCAGGTGANTTNTTATAATANGTTATTNCCTCTTCTCCATAAAGGGTTTGGTTTTCATCATTNATAGTAACATCAATTTTATAGTCAGCTCTTTGCTGCCAGTAGTCTATNCCNGGAGCNCCAGAAGCAGTTCTNTANGAGTTNGGNGTNGGAAGCATNGTTCCTAATTGCTCAAATTTCTTTTCCCACTCNCCNTAGGANCCTTGAGAAAAAGAAATNTGACTAATAGCTAATAATATTAAAAATAAAAATCTAATCATTTTACCAAAATTTTGCATTTAACGTTAACATCAAACTTATACCAAAAATTGCAGAAGACACAAATAACACCCAATTTTCTCTCTTTTTAAAAAGGTAATTGGAGCCCAAAAAGCTAAACATTAAAAAAACAAAAACAATAATTAATTGAGCTACCTCTATTCCAACATTAAACGAGAATAATTCTAAAACNACACTGCCTTCAAATAAAATTGCCTTGAGATAATTGGCAAAACCTAGACCGTGTATTAAACCAAAAAACAACGCAATAAAATAATTGGAAGTAACAGCTTTTCTGATTTCCTTTTTTCTATTTAAAATGTTATTTAAAGAAGTTATTACAATAGTAAGGGGGATTGCAAACTCTATGATTTTTTGATCATACGATATCAGGTCAAGAGCAGATATAACAAGTGTAATCGAATGACCAATTGTAAAAGCTGTTATAAGAATTATAATTTGTTTTATCATATTTGTCTTGTATACAACCACAAGNGCAAGAACAAACAATATATGATCCAGAGCCTGAACGTTTAAAATGTGGTCAAAACCAACAAAAAACCATGTTTTAAATTCTTCCATATTCTTTCAATAAAAATTTGTTGTTAAATTTATTAAAATTATTATGATAAACATACTTACAATTATTTCATTTTTATTCGCTCATAAGTTTTATGTAAGCGTCTCCTACATAGAGTATGATAATGAGAGGAAAGCAATAGAGGTTCAAAAAAAAATTTTTTTTGATGATTTAGAGTTTGTTATCAAAGAAAAACATAACCTTTCTTCTTTTGATATTTTGAAGTCTGAAAAAGACTCAGTAGATAAATACATAGAAAGTTATCTTTATGAGAATATTCTTTTTGATATTGACGGAATAAAAAGAAAAATAAATTACTTAGGACACGAACACCTTAATGGCACGATTAATTGTTATTTTGAGGTTTTAGAAGTTGATAAATTTGNGANCCTTTTAATAAAAGACACATCATTATTTTCGGCTTTTGATAGTCAAGAAAATTTAATATATCTTGAGATGGACAATAACCTATATACTATTAGGCTTAAGTACCCTAAAACCTCCGAAGAGATTCGGCTTAAACATTAAAGCAAAAACAATGAAAAAACTTATAATTATCTTATTATCATTTACCTTTTTAAGTTCCGAATCATACGCTCAAGATATAGAGACCTTCACAAAAGGATTCACTAAAAAAGAAGGGTTTATAAATTATTATTGGGATGNTTCNAAAGGAAAATTATATTTAGAAATATCAAAACTAGAGGAAGANTTATTGTATGTTAATTACCTCTCTGCTGGAGTNGGGTCTAATGATATTGGTTTAGACAGAGGGCAAATTGGAGGATCAAGAATTATAAAGTTTGTAAAAATGGGGCCAAAGGTTTTTATGGTTCAACCTAATTACACCTTTAGAGCGGTATCAGATAACAGTGAGGAAGTTAAGTCTATTGAGGACGCTTTTGCAAAATCAACCCTATGGGGATTTAGCGTAGTAGCACAGTCAGGCTCTAGGTATCTTATAGATGCTTCAGAGTTTATTATAAAAGATTCTCATAGAATATCTCAAAGGTTAATGCAAAGAAAACAAGGGTCTTTTAAAGTTGACAAAAAATCTTCTTCATTTGATAATTCAAACTCAAAAAACTTTCCNNTTAACTCTGAGTTAGAAGCTTTTTTAACATTCAGGGGAGTNGCTACAGGTGGATGGTTAAGGTCTGTNTCTCCAGATGCTGAAACTTTTTCTGTTAGAACNAGACACTCATTTGTTCAACTTCCAGATGANGGTTATNCCCCNAGAAAGTTTGACCCTAGAGCAGGGTATGGTGCTATGACATTTTATGATTATGCCAGCCCTATTGAAGATGATCTTCATGTGAAATACATAAGAAGACACAGGTTAATTAAAAAATATCCTAACAAAGAAATGAGTGAGGCTGTGGAGCCAATTATTTATTATCTAGACAGAGGAGTTCCCGAGCCAGTCAAATCAGCCTTAATAGAGGGGGCCTCATGGTGGAATGAAGCTTTTGAAGCAGCTGGGTTTAAAAACGCATTTCAGATAAAGGTCCTGCCAGAAGGTGCTGATATGCTAGATGTTAGGTATAATGTTATTCAATGGGTTCATAGATCAACCAGGGGATGGTCTTATGGGGCCTCTGTGGTTGACCCAAGAACAGGAGAAATAATTAAAGGTCACGTCTCTCTNGGTTCATTAAGGGTTAGGCAAGATTATCTAATTGCCGAGGGCTTACTTAGACCATATGCTAATGATAATAATAGTGACCTTATGGAAGAAATGGCAATAAAAAGATTGAGACAATTATCTGCACATGAGGTTGGACACACTATCGGTCTTTCACACAATTTTGTTTCGAGTGCAAGAAANAGGAAATCCGTTATGGACTACCCCCATCCTCTAATTAAATTTTCTAATAATAAAGTAGACCTTTCAGANGCTTATGATCATGGNATAGGNGATTGGGATAAACTTGCAATAAACTGGGGATACAGACAGTTTGATTCTAATGAAAATGATNAGCTAAACAAAATATTACAAGACGGCTATAAAGANGATATTTATTTTATTACTGATCAGGACTCAAGNCCTGCGGGAAGCGCCCACCCAAGATCACACCTTTGGGATAATGGGTTTGATGCGGCTGACGAATTAAATAGAATGCTTGACATTAGAAGACATATATTAGATAACTTTNTAGATAATGCAATTAAATCAGGAGAGCCGATGTCAAGTATTGAAGAAGTTTTAGTTCCTATGTATCTTCTTCATAGATATCAGATTGAGGGTGCCGCAAAAGTTGTTGGTGGGTTAGANTATAACTATGCCCTTAAAGGCGACGGTCAAGTTGTAACTAAAATGCTGTCAGCAGACCAACAAATTAAGGCTTTAAATTCTTTATTGAGTTCTATTGATCCAAAAAACTTATCACTTCCTGAAAGCCTCATCAAAATTATTCCACCTAGGGCTTTTGGTTACCCTAGAACAAGAGAAACTTTTAAATCGAGNACAGGCTTAACTTTTGACTATTTAGCTGCAGCGGAAACAGCTACTTCGTTAACATTAAAAATGTTATTAAACCCAGAAAGAGCNTCGCGTTTACTTACATTAAAGGCTAGAGATATTAACCAACCTGGTTACAGTAATATCTTAAATCAAATTATAGGTGAAACAATTCTTAAAGAAAGTGCTTTTAAAAATGAACAACTTGATTTGTCTAATGTAGAGATAGAGATTACAAAAATGGTAAATCATTCTGTTTTAAACCACCTTTTTATGTTAGCTAATAGTCAAAAGACTCACGAGGAGGTAAAAGCCAGAACCCACTCAACTTTAAAGCAATTAAAAAAACAGCTNGATAAGAAATACTCTGAAGAGTATCACTATCAGTATCTTTCTGACAAAATCGAAAAGTTTTTATCAGGCGAGATAGACATCCAGTACCCTGATCAGCTGAAAGCTCCAGACGGATCTCCTATTGGATCTCATGATCATTTATTATTTTCTTGTGAAAGTGAATTATAATTTTTCTTCATGAAGAGCAGTTCCGGTGCCGTCAACAATTAGGTTTTTTTCTGTATCAAAAATTTGTGTTTTAAAGACACCAAAATGTTTGTCCTTTATAATTTTAATTAACTCAACACGTACTATATATTTTTTGTCAGGGTACAGGGGTCTTTTAAAGCTAAGGTTTTGACCAACATGAATAGATCCAGCACCAGGAAATTTTGTTCCCATCACCTTTCCAAATGAAGTTACAGAGAAAAGCCCATGAACTATTGGTTTTTTAAACCTTGTTTTTGCTGCAAACTTTTTATCAAGATGAAGGGGGTTTTTGTCCCCACTTAGTTCAGCAAATTTATTTACCATCTCCTGGGTGATTATAAATTCTTCTTTATAATTATCTCCAATCTTTAATTTCATGATAAAACATTTTTTGTGTTTATAAAATCTTTATTAGATGATGACATTATTGCTGGGAATAAAGAAGCTAAGGCCGCCACCGTTATTACCATAAAAGTAATTATAATTATATCAGGTCCTAGTAAACTTACAGGGTAGGCATCAAGAATGGAGCTGGTCATCTGAATTTTAATAATTCCATATGTTTTCTGGGCCCATGTTATAAGGGCACCCGCAGTTACGCCAAAGCAAGCTCCCATAATTCCGGTTATTATTCCATGTAGAAGAAAGATATTTCTAATCTGATATTTTTTTACACCCAGCGAAAACATTACGGCGATATCCTTCTTTTTTTCAACACCTACCATTATTAAAAGAAAAAAAATATTTATTGAACACAAGATTAGAACTATAAAAAAAACAAAATAAACAACAAGCTTTTCTGATTTAAGAATCTTATATAAACCCTCCCTTTGCTCTAAACCCGTGGAAACTTTAAATGAATTGCCTAAAAGTTTTATAATTTTTTCTTTTGTTTTCTCTGGTTCGAATTTGTTAACTAGAGAAATCTCGTATGCTGATATATTATTATTTTGATTTAATAAATTTTGAGCAAAATTGAGAGAGGTAA
The DNA here is from genome assembly GCA_002696995.1 of Flammeovirgaceae bacterium. Classification (GTDB taxonomy): domain Bacteria; phylum Bacteroidota; class Bacteroidia; order Cytophagales; family MED-G16; genus MED-G16. The sequence goes on from NZUF01000007.1 coordinate 33,382, forward strand.
ATATATAATTGTTATCAAAGCTGCTTTCAATCGCAAAAACACCACCTACCTTAAGAGGTTTTTTGTTATAAAGCTTTTTGGATAAAGAGTTTGGATTTAAGTTAATATTTTGATTTAAGGCAAATACGTCTAAGCTTTGGAAATCAGAATCTACCTTAATACCTAATGAGTACTTTACTCCCCTTCCTATTACCCCGTAGTCCAAGGTGTTTTTCTGAAAAATAAAATCACCCTCTGTTAAGTTTTTTTTAATTCTGTTTTGGTTGATAAAATTATTATCAACCCCTTTTATATAAGTTACTACTTCTTTTTCTTGATTCTGAATTACCACCTTATTCTCAATTATTGCCGAAACCCCTTTAACTGAGTTTATTTGATTTATTTGATCTATAAATTTGTTTTCAAAGAATAACCCTTCTGCTTTTTCAACTTTAATATCAGGGTCAAAGTCATTGTATATAGACTTTAATGTTTCTTCCAAACCATTATACACCGACAATATTACAACCATAGCCGCAGCGCCAATAGACAGGGTTATTATTGAGGTGTAAGAAAGAAAGTTTATTAATGTTTTTTTCTTTTTAGAAAAGATAAGTTTTAGTGCTGATCTAAAAGAAAAACTCATTTTACTTTGTTGGGGGAATGTCTAAGTTAGATATTATCTTATTTACTCTTGAGGCCTCGTGTTCAGTGCTATCGATTATAAACTTTATTTCAGGAATTTTTCTAATTTTCTTAGCAATAGCCTTTACTATATATTGTTTAATGTCATGTTTCCTTTCTTGGAATCTTTCATTAACAAAATCAGATTTTGAGTTGTCAAGAACACTAATAAATATTAAAGCAACACTTAGATCTGGGGATAGCTTTATTCCCATTACTGTCACAAACTCATTTTTTAAAAAAGATTTCCCTTCTTTTAATATATATTCGTTTACAACTCCATGTATTAAACTTTCATGTTTTTCTATTCTTTGCCTTTTCAAATTATTGGTCAATTTTTTCTACCCTTCTTTTATGTCTTCCTCCTTGGAAGTCAGATGCCATAAAAGCATTTAATATTTTTTTTTGTTCCTCTTTTGAAATAAATCTAGCTGGTATACACAACACGTTAGCGTTATTATGAGTAACCGCTAAACTAGAAATTTTTTCATTCCAACAAATTGCAGCCCTTATTCCTGGGTGTTTATTTGATGCCATCGCAACTCCGTTTGCACTCCCACAAATTAATACCCCAAAAGAACTATTATCTTTTAATACCTTAGAGGAAACATCATGTGCGTAGTCTGGATAATCAACAGAGTCTGCAGAATAACATCCACAGTCTTCATAATTAATCCCCTCTTTTTTTAGGAATGATATTAGATCAGACTTGTACTCATATCCAGCATGGTCAGAACCTATAATTACTTTCATTTTTTATTTATTTTTAACTACTCCAGAAATCAATATACTTATTTCATATAAACCCACCAAAGGTAAAGCCATCACAATTTGACTAAATGGATCAGGTGGTGTCAACATTGCTCCAAACACTAAAATAATTACTATGGCGTGTTTTCTGTAATTTTTGAGAATTTCCTTATTAACGATTCCCGCTTTAGTTAAAAAATATATAACCATGGGAAGCTGAAATAATAACCCAGATGCTAACACAAGGGTAGTTATAGTTGAAACATAAGATATTATATCAAACTCATTTAAAATCGAAGGGTCTATCTGGTAATTTGCTAAGAAGTTTATAGAGATTGGTGTTAAAATAAAGTATCCAAATAAAACTCCAATAAAAAACAATAAGGAAACATAAAAGGTTGCCCCCCTTGCTGCCTTTTTCTCATTTGAATACAATCCAGGTGAAATAAATTTCCAAAATTCCCAGAACGCATAAGGAAAGGCAAAAATTATACCAATTACAAATGAGGAAGAAATATGCATCATAAATTGTCCAGCCATTTGTCTACTTTGTATAATGAAAGGAAGTTCATCTATACAAAATGAAGAAACACCTATTTGTTGACCAAGATCACATAGAATTTTGTATGTCCAAAAGTCACTTTTTGAGGGACCTAATAAAATTATTCCAAAAACTATTTCTTTAGATACAAACGCAATAATTGCAAATACCATTATTGCCAAGAGTGATCTTATGATATGCCACCTAAGTTCTTCTAGGTGATCAATAAAAGACATTTCTTTTTCTTTTTTCATTTATTTATGAAGAGGGAAGTTATTAGCCCAATTATTTATTTCTTTTTTAATAACATCTACTTCAGATTTATTTGTAATAACAGAATCTATAAAACCCACAATTTTTTTCATATCAGACTCTCCCATCCCCCTAGTAGTAATCGCCGCAGTCCCTATTCTCATTCCAGAAGTAACAAAAGGAGACTCTGTATCAAAAGGAACCATGTTTTTATTTATGGTTATGTCAGCTTTTCCTAAATTTTCTTCTGCTTCTTTTCCTGTGATGTTTTTATTTCTCAAGTCTATAAGCATTAGGTGATTATCAGTTCCCGCTGAAATAATGTTATATCCTTTCTTTATAAACTCCGAAGACATTGCGGCAGCATTCTTTTTAACCTGAACAACATAATCAAGATAATTATCAGAAAGAGCTTCCTTAAACGCTACAGCTTTTGCTGCTATTATATGTTCTAAAGGACCACCTTGAGTTCCCGGAAAAACACCAGAGTCAAGGAGTGACGAAATCTTTCGAAGAGTTCCTTTGGGCGTTTTGATCCCAAATGGATTTTCAAAGTCATCTCTAATCATAATTATTCCTCCTCTTGGCCCCCGAAGAGTTTTGTGAGTTGTGGAGGTAACAATATGGCAATGGTCTAAAGGGTCATTTAAAAGCCCCCTTGAAATTAATCCAGAAGGGTGTGCAATGTCAGCAAGGACTAATGCCCCAACCCTGTCAGCTACTTCTCTAATTAGTTTGTAATCCCAATCCCTACTATATGAAGAAGCTCCACAAATAATTAATTTTGGTTTTTCTTTTAGGGCAGTTCTTTCCAAGGCTTCGTAATCAATAAATCCGTCTTCCTTTTTAACGCCATAAAAGTATGGTTTATAAATTTTTCCAGAATAATTTACTGGGGAACCATGAGTCAAATGACCCCCATGAGAAAGGTCAAAACCCAATATCTTATCACCAGGATTTAGTATAGCTAACATAACCGCTGCATTAGCCTGAGCACCAGAGTGCGGTTGCACATTTACCCAAGTAGCATCAAAGAGGTTTTTTAACCTCTCTCTACATAAATCCTCAATTTCATCCACCACCACGCAACCCCCGTAATATCTTTTTCCAGGAAGCCCTTCAGCATATTTATTAGTAAGAATACTTCCGGCAGCTTCCATAACCCCTTCAGAAGCATAATTTTCAGAGGCTATTAGCTCTATACCTTCTGTTTGACGTATCTTTTCTTGTTGAATTAAATCAAATAATTTTGTGTCTCTCATAATACTATAAATAATGATTAATTTTGTAGGATAATCGTTATTTTGTGAAATAAATTAATCCTAGTATAAAAGTAATGAACATTAAAGAATTTAGAACAAAAATAGATAAAATTGACTCAGATATTTTACAACTTCTTGATGAGAGGATGGACTTTGTTCATGAAATAGGTTTAATTAAATCAGCATCTAAAGAAAGTGTTTACAGACCTGAGAGAGAAAAAGAAATTATAGAGAGATTAAGTGCTTTGTCAAAAGGAAAATTAAATTCTGAATCAATTAAAGCTATTTTCCAAGAAATTTTTGCAGCTGCAAGAAATATAGAATTACCTGAACGTGTTGCGTATTTAGGTCCAGAGGGAAGCTTTACCCACCAAGCTGCTGAAAGTAATTTTGGNTCACAGAGTGAATATTTNCCACTTAATTCAATNAAGGCGGTATTTGATTCTNTAAATTCAAAAAAGGCTAAATACGGNATAATTCCTTTAGAGAATAATCAAGAGGGNATTGTTCAAGAAACAGTAGATTTTTTGGGTGTTAGNAAACTAAAAATAATTTCAGAATTANCTTTATCTATTAGTTTTTCATTTGCNACNAGGTCTAAAGANTTAAGTAAAATAAAAAGTATTTANTCNAAAGANATTGCGTTTAANCAATGTAAAGAGTTTATAGAAAACTACTTTAGTGAAGAGNTTGANTGCATNCCTGTTAATAGNACAAGNGCTGCAGTTTCTTATGCTGATAAAAAANCAGATTCAGCAGCTATTTGTTCTAGGTTTGCTGCGGTTCAAAANGGAGTTCCAATTCTTTATGACAGAATAGAGGACTCTAAANATAANCANACAAGATTTGTGNTNTTATCACTANCTCAAAATGATGTGNTNTCTAAAAAAGATAAGACATCAATACTNGTTAACCTTTCNGATGGCCANGGTGTTTTAGCTGAATTTCTTCANGAGTTTCATGANGCAAAAATAAATCTAACAAAACTTGAGAGTNGGCCAGCAAAAAAAGGAACAGACTTTAAATATGTTTTTTANATNGATTTTGAGGGCCATTATCTTGATAATAATTTTCAGATNATTTATAAAAGATATGAGAAAAACATTAAACTTTTAGGTAGTTANCCAAGGATGATCTAATGATCTCTTGGNGCCTCATATTTNTTCCATTTTTTNATAATTTCTTGAATGTCTGAAGGTAATTCNGAATCAAAAAAAACTTCTTTTTTAGTTTTNGGATGAACGAAACCTAAACTCTTTGCNTGAAGAGCTTGTCTGTTAATTATTTTNAAACTATTCTCAACAAATTTTTTATANTTTGTAAANCNATTTCCCTTNACAACCAAGTCTCCTCCATATGTTTTNTCACAAAATATAGGATGCCCTAGATGTTTCATNTGTGCTCTGATTTGGTGAGTTCTTCCTGTTTCTAGTTCACACTCAATAAGNGTTATATAGTGTATNGTTTCAATAACCTTATAGTGNGTTATTGCTTTTTTACCTAGAGTGTTCTCNGCAAACCCCTCAATTATTCTTCTNTCTTTTAANGACCTTCTTAAGTTAACATTTATTGTNCCTTCTTTNTCTATAGGCANACCCCATATTAAGGCNTGATATTTTCTNTTAATAGANTGGTNTTTAAANTGGGANGATAAGGAGTTCATTGCCANTTNTGTTTTAGCTATTACCAANAGGCCNGAAGTCTCTTTGTCTATTCTGTGGACNAANCCTGGNCTNCCTTCATTTCCCTCCATCTCAGGTAAATTTTTAAAATGAAACATAAGAGCATTAACAAGAGTTCCCTCCCAATTTTCATGAGCNGGNTGAACAACCATTCCNGGTNGCTTGTTTACTATTAAAATATGTCTGTCCTCAAAAACAATATCAAGATCAATGTCTTCTGGTTTTATTTCNGAGGGTCGCTCGTTTTTAAATATTTCAACTTTAATATTATCATTAGCTTTCACTTTATAGCTAGCCTTAACACTTTTGTTATTTACAACTACNTGGTTATTTTTTATTCCCTCTTGAATTTTGTTTCTTGTAACGTTAGGNAGCTTGTCAAAAAGAAATTTATCTAATCGAATAGGNCCTTGCTGCTCATCAACAAAAAAACTTTGTTTTTCTATAATTTTTCCACTATTCATTTTCCTCTAATTTTGATATTTCCCAATACTCATCCATCTCTTTAAGACTCATCTCTTTAAATTTTTTTCCATCTTTTAAGATTTTATCTTCCATAAAGTTAAACCTCTTAATAAACTTGACATTTGTTTTTTCAAGAGCTTCTTCNGGGTCAACACCAATAAATCTGGCATAATTAATTATTGAAAAAAACAAGTCACCTATTTCGCTTTTAATTTTTTTAGAATTTTTGTTTTTAATTTCGGTTTTTAGTTCAGAAANCTCCTCATCTATTTTNTTTAACACTTGGCTTTCCTCTTCCCAATCAAACCCNACAGACCTTACNTTTTTTTGTATTACCATTGATTTTACTAAGGGGGGAATCCCTTTTGAAACACCNTATAGTGTTCTGCTGGATTTCTTTTTTTTCTTCTTAATTGCTTCCCAATTTTCTTCAACTTCTTCCGAGGTAGAAACGTTTAAATCTCCATAAATGTGTGGGTGTCTTTCTTTAAGCTTAACTATCAATTTATCTATTATCGAATCAATAGAAAACAGGTTTTTTTCTTTTCCAATTTGGCTGTAAAATATTACATGCAGGAGCACGTCTCCTAACTCTTCTTCTAGGTTAATATTGTCTTCTGATATTATTGCATCTGATAATTCATAAACCTCTTCTATTGTTAATGCTCTTAAAGATTTGATNGTCTGTTTTTTATCCCAAGGGCATTTCTCTCGTAGTTCTTCTACAANTCTTTTTAAATTTTCAAATTTGTTTTCTGGCATATTTAAAAAAGAAAAATTTTATATTAATTAAAGATAAGAAACTGATTTCATAACTTTGTGATTATGACTGAAACTATAATTGCTATAATTCTTGTNGCGTTTTTCTTTTTTGCATTATCTCTAAGGCTAATTTTTATNAAAGGAGGAGAATTCAAAGGNACNTGTGCNTCTCAAAACCCTTACTTAAACCCAGAAGGAGAGCAGTGNGGTTACTGCGGNAAAACAGTTGCCCCAGGTACAGATTGTAAAAAAAGTTAGGATGACCTTAATCAAATCNATTTCAGGNATAAGAGGTACCCTTGAGAATATTCCAGGAGACTCTCTTTCAGANATTGATGTTCAGCAGTTTACGCTTGCTTATTTCCAAGAAATCATTTTGCCTCGCGATGTTAAACTCGTTGTTGTGGGTAGAGACGCTAGGAAGTCGGGAAAAAAAATATCAGATATAGTTATAAAAACATTATCAGACGAAGGTTGCGATGTAATAGATATAGGTATGGTAACTACTCCCACTCTTGGAATCTATACAAAAAAAATAAAAGCTTCTGGCGGTATAATGATTTCTGCTAGCCATAATGATGAGAAATGGAATGCCTTAAAGTTACTTAATCATAGAGGAGAGTTTCTTTCGCCAGAGAAGGTGTCGCTTGTGATAAGAGATGAGACCAGAAAAAAAACAGTAACAAATGAAAAAGGAAAAGTTACTAACTACTCAAATGCTCTCAGAGACCATATAGAATTAATTTTATCTCAGAGTATACTTCTCCCAAATAAAATCAAAGAAAGAAATTTTAAGGTTGCGGTAGACGGAATAAATTCTGTTGGCGGCATTGCATTACCTGCTTTTTTAAGGTCACTTGGTATAGAGCAAATTCATGAAATTAATTGTGAGCCCAATGGACAGTTTGCGCACAACCCCGAGCCGTTACCTGAGAACATAACTGAGATTTGTGATGTAATAAAAAGGGGAGATTATGATTTAGGTTTAGTGGTAGATCCAGACGCGGATAGGTTATGTTTAGTTGATGAAAGAGGTGTTCCTTTTGGAGAAGAGTACACATTAGTTGCTGCGGCAGAGTTTCTTATTTCAGAATTAAAAGTTCCAGTAACATGTTCAAATTTATCTTCTTCTTTAGCCTTAAAGAAAATCACAGAAAAAAGAGGGGGCTCTTATTACTCTTCTCCTGTTGGAGAAATAAATGTTGTTGAAAAAATGAAAAAATTTAATGCCGCTATCGGCGGAGAAGGGAACGGAGGGGTTATCTACCCAAAAACACATTACGGTAGAGACTCTCTAATAGGTACAGGAATGATTTTATCAATTTTAGCTAAAAGAGAAGTGTCTTTATCTGAACTTAAAAACTCACTGCCATCATTTTATATCACAAAAACTAAAACTAAATTTCAGGGAAGCCTGAACCAAGTTATTGATAACTTTAAAAAAGATTTTTCAAGTGAAAAAATTGATCTTCAAGATGGAATTAGAATAGACTTTGATAACTCATGGGTTCATATCAGAAAGTCAAACACTGAGCCGGTAATGAGAATTATTTCTGAGGCAGAAACGATTGAGAAGTCTGAGGAGTTATCTAATAAAATTATATCTAAATTACAGTTATTATGAATGTTTATTTTGATAATGCGGCAACAACTCCTATAGAGAAAAAGGTATTAGATAAGATGTTACCTTTTATGGAAGATGGTTTTGGGAATCCATCTTCAATTCATAAGAGAGGTAGAGAAATAAAATCAGCAATAGAAAAATCAAGGACAATGGTAGCTGAAATTTTATGCTGTGAGCCAGGAGAAATTTTTTTTACATCAGGGGGTACAGAAGCTGATAATATGTTTCTCATAAATACTGTGCTTGAGAAGAAAATAGACACGATAATTACATCTAAAATTGAGCACCATGCAGTTTTGCATTGTTGTGATTTTTTAAATAAATCTTATAATACTAACATAAAACATGTAAAAATAGATGAAAAAGGTAAGGTAGATCTTGAAGATCTTAATGCTCTATTAAAGAAAAACAAAAACTCTGTCGTGAGCCTAATGCATGGTAATAATGAAATTGGAAATATTAATGATTTAAAGTCAATATCAAAACTTTGTGATCAACACAATATTGTCTTTCATTCTGACACAGTGCAGACGGTTGGACATTACCCAATAAATTTAAATGATATCAATATTCATGGAATTGTTGGTTCTGCACATAAGTTTCATGGCCCTAAAGGTATTGGTTTTTTATATCTAAATAATAAGCATAAAATTTCTCCTTTTATTCATGGAGGGGCACAAGAAAGAAACATGAGGGGTGGCACAGAAAACGTATATGGTATCGTTGGCCTTTCAGAAGCTCTCTACTTAGCTTCAGAAAACATGAAACCACACAGGGATAAAATTTTATCTTTAAAAAAACACATGATAGACTCGCTAAAAAATAAAATAAAAGGAGTTGAGTTTAACGGCTTATCTGAGAGTGCAGACCAAAGTCTATACACAGTTTTAAATGTAAGCATACCAGATATTCAAGACCAGCAAATGTTTCTTTTTAATTTAGATATTAATAATATAGCGGCATCAGCAGGAAGCGCATGTACAAGTGGGTCTGATTCTGGCTCCCACGTTTTAAATGAAATATCAATTAAAAAAAATAACGTGAATGTTCGCTTTTCATTTAGCAAGTACAATACTATTGAAGAGGCAGACTATGTTGTGGATAAAATTTTAGAGATAAAAAACTTCTAGAATGGGTGAGCTAACCAGATAAAAAAACCATAAATAGCATATCTTAAAAATCTTGCCAGAGAATAAAATAAATATCTATTTCTATTGAAACCAACAGCTCCTACAACAGCACAAGTCGCTGAGAAAGGTAATGGAGTTATGGCTGCCACTACAATTACAAGCCAACCGTATGCGTTAATTTTTCTTTCGTATTTACCTATAATATTTTTTTTCATAAACCCATAAAGCCATGTGTTATGAAGATATTTTCCAAACAAGAAAGCGCTAAAGCCAGCTGTGTAAGAAAGTGCTGAGAAGACTACAACATATAGCAAATAAGAATCAATAGGCTTAGATGAAATTGCCCAAATCATAAATAATTCTGGAGGTATAATTCCTAAAATAACCTCAGATGTGAAAAATAAAATAAAGACAAAAGTAGAAGGCAAGTCAAAAGTGATTTGGTTTTTTAATGCAGATAGGTCTAGATAACTAAATGTTATTTTATAGAATCCTAAAGCAAAAGCAAAAAAAGCAATACCTTTTAAAAAGTTTGAAAAGAAAAAAAACAACCTTACTTTATTCCTTCTTAGCATTATAACTTGGTTAGTGTTAAAAGTTATAATATAAACTATTTATATATATTTTTGTTTCATGAATAAAAAAATGTCGTTATCTGCTGACTCTTTATCAAAGACCTACGGGACAAAAAAAGTAGTTGATGATGTGTCAATTAAGGTAGCTCAAAGTGAAATTGTAGGTTTGTTAGGGCCTAATGGAGCAGGAAAGACTACAACTTTTTATTCTATCGTTGGGTTAATCAAGCCTGACTCAGGAATAGTNCATATAGGATCAGAGAANATTACAAAGTTACCNATGTANAAAAGAGCAAGAAAAGGAATTGGTTATTTGGCTCAGGAGGCATCAGTATTTAGAAACTTAAGTGTTAGNGATAATATTCTTGCAGTTATAGAGGGAACAGGNTTAAGCAAAANTGAACAAAAAGATAGAGTAGATTCTTTGCTTAATGAGTTTAGCCTTGAGGGGATACAGCACAATATGGGAGGAGTNCTTTCTGGAGGAGAAAGAAGAAGAACAGAGATAGCTAGAGCATTAGCTAAGGAACCNAAATTCATTTTATTAGATGAGCCTTTTGCTGGTGTNGATCCTATTGCNGTTGAGGAAATACAAAATATTGTTTACTCCTTAAAAAAGAAAAANATAGGGATATTAATAACCGATCATAATGTAGATGAAACNCTCTCAATCACTGATAGAGCATACTTGATGTTTGAAGGAAAATTNTTAAAATCAGGAACCTCTGAAGAGTTAGCTTCAGACGAACAGGTGAGAAAATTATATTTAGGCCAGAGCTTTGAGCTTAAAAGAAAGCTTTAATAATGGGTTTAGTTACTTCTATTGCAAGNCTGCTATTTAAATTCAGAGAAAAATCAATACAAAAATTTATTAAAACTCCAGTAGAATTTCAAAAAGCTATATTTTTTGATTTGATTAATCAGGGGGGTAATTCGGAATATGGTAAGAGGTATGGAATAGATAGAATTAAAACGTATGAGCAGTTTAAAAATCAGGTGCCTGTAGTCAATTATGAAGAGTTTTTTCCTCAGGTAGAAAAAGTATTAAGTGGGGATTCAAATATTATTTGGCCTGGTAAAATTAAATGGTTTGCTAAGTCATCGGGTACAACAAATGATAAGAGTAAATTTATTCCAGTATCAAATATGTCATTAGAACAAAATCACTTAAAAGCAGGGAGAGATTTACTTTCTGTGTATTTAGGTAATTATAAAAAATCAAATCTATTTGATGGTTTAGCCTTAGCTCTTGGCGGTAGTAAGCAACTTGCTCCTTATAAAAAAAATAAACATGTTTTTACTGGAGATATCTCAGCAATACTGTTGAAAAACCTTCCTTTTTGGGCTAAAATGCTAAGGACTCCGAATATAGATATTGCCCTCATGCCTGATTGGGAGAAGAAATTAAGACTTATGGCTGAGATCACATCAAATCAGAACGTCACCAGCCTTTCAGGGGTACCAACTTGGACAATTGCTCTAATAAAGGAAGTTCTTAAGGTAACTGGAAAAAAAAACATTCTCGAAGTGTGGCCTAATCTAGAATTATTTATTCATGGCGCCGTTTCTTTTGTTCCTTATAAAAACTTATTTAAAGAACTTATCCCATCTAATAAGATGAGATATTTAGAGACTTATAATGCCTCTGAAGGATTTATTGCTTTTCAAGACGACCCTAAGGTTAAGGGAATGATATTATTAACTAATCATGGTATTTTTTATGAGTTTGAAGATGTTTATACTAAAGAGGTTTGTGACCTATCTCAGGTTCAAATTAATAGAGATTATGTCCTGTTAATTTCTACTTTTTCTGGATTATGGAGATATAGAATTGGTGACACAATTAAATTTTCATCAATAAATCCATATAGAATATTAATTACAGGCAGAACAAAGCATTATATAAATGCATTTGGAGAAGAGCTTATAGTTGAAAACTCAGACACCGCAATATCTAATACCTGTAAGCTTCTTTCTATGTCTTTTTGTAATTATTCAGCTGCTCCAATATTTATCACTGGAGATAAAAGGGGAGCCCATGAGTGGATTATAGAACTTGAGAAACTACCAGATAATAAAAAAGAGTTTTCTAAAGTATTAGATGATGAGCTACGAAAGGTTAATTCTGATTATGACGCAAAAAGATTTAAAGATATTGCATTAAAAGAACCAAAAACACATTTTGTTAGAGAGGGATTCTTTGACTTTTGGTTAAAGACTAAAAAGAAACTTGGAGGACAGAATAAGGTGCCGAGACTATCAAACGAGAGAAAATATATTGACGATATGATAAAGTATATCAAGAATTTTCAATAAAATCAAATGTTGATAAAATTTCTGGTTTACCGTTCACCACCGCGATATTATGTTCAAAGTGAGCAGAAGGTTTTCTGTCAGCGGTTATAACAGTCCAGCCATCTGGCCCATGCTCCACATCTTTTGTTCCTAAGTTAATCATGGGTTCAATTGCCACGACAAGCCCATCTTTTATTTTTGCTCCAGTATTTTCATGTCCAAAATTTGGTATGTCAGGTTCTTCGTGTAGCTTTTTCCCCAGGCCGTGACCAACAAGTTCTCTTACCACCCCATAACCATGCTTCTCAGTATAGGTTTGTATTTCGTTACTTACGTCTCCAATTCTANTNCCAACTTTTAGTTTATTTATTCCTCTGTACAATGATTCTTTAGTTACCTCTAGAAGTTTTTTAACTTCTTTTTTGACCTCTCCCACCTCAAAAGTATAAGCATGATCACCATAAAACTCATTTTTTAAAACACCACAGTCTATAGAAATTACATCTCCGTTTTTAAGGGGTTTGTTGCCNGGTATTCCATGGACGACTTCTTCGTTGATTGATATACATAAGGTATTAGGAAAATCATACATGCCTAGAAACCCTGGTTCAGCGTTATGATCCCTAATAAAAGTTTCAGCTATTTTNTCTANATCAATTGGAAGTGCTCCTGGAAAAACTAACTTTTTAATTTCGCCAAGAGTTTTTGAAACTAATTGTGAGCTTTCTCTAATCAGCTCAATCTCTTCTAAAGTTTTATATACTATCATTGGGTTACCCAATCATTTTCTTTGGGTCAACCCATTTATCAAAATCTTTTTCTGAAACGAGCCTTAGTTCTAAAGCAGCTTCTTTTAATGTAGAGCCGTCTTCGTATGCTTTTTTTGCAATTTTTGCAGCGTTATCATATCCAATATGAGTATTTAGTGCGGTTACTAACATCAATGATTTATCAAGCTTTTCCTTTATTTCTTTTTTGTTTGCTTCAATCCCCTCTACACAATTATTTTTGAATGAATTAGAAACATCTCCAAGAAGTCTAGCAGAGTTCAGGACATTATGAGCCATCATTGGCTTAAATACATTTAGCTCAAAGTGTCCACTCATTCCACCAACACTTACCGCGACATCATTTCCAATAACCTGCGAGCATACCATAGTCACAGCTTCGCATTGGGTGGGATTAACCTTTCCTGGCATTATTGATGAGCCTGGCTCATTAGCAGGGATAGATATTTCTCCAATACCACTTCTAGGTCCAGAAGATAACATTCTAATATCATTTGCGATTTTCATTAAAGATACAGCACAGCCTTTTAATGCAGCTGAAGCCTTGACGGTAGCATCATTTGCCGCTAACGCCTCAAATTTATTTTTAGCAGAAACAAACTTATAGCCTGTAATTTCTGATATTTTTTCAGCAACTAATTTTGAGTAGCCTTTTGGGGTATTAAGTCCAGTTCCAACAGCGGTCCCCCCTAGTGCCAATTCAGATAAGTATGGGAGAGATTCCTTCATTGTCTTTACTGCATGGTCTAGCTGAGAGACATATCCACTAAATTCCATTCCTAATGTTAAAGGTGTGGCATCCATAAAATGAGTCCTTCCAATCTTTACTATATCTTTAAACTCTTTTGCTTTTTTATTTAGTTCCGCTGACAAGTTCTCAATAGCAGGAATTGTGTAGCTATTAATAAGATGGTAAGATGACATATTCATCGCAGTCGGGAAAGTATCATTTGAAGACTGTGACTTATTCACGTCGTCATTAGGGTGAATTTTTTTCTTTTTATCTTTCAAGCTACCACCCATGATCACGTGAGCTCTATTAGCAATCACCTCGTTGACATTCATGTTTGATTGAGTTCCTGATCCGGTTTGCCACACAGAAAGAGGAAAGTGATCCATTAGTTTTCCATCTAATATCTCCCCGCAAACAGCTACAATCACCTCCATTTTTTCTTTGTCTATAGCTCCTAATTCAAAATTAGTCTCAGCTGCCGCCATTTTTAATACGGCAAAACTTTCAATAATCTCCCATGGCATTTTTTCAAAACCAATATCAAAGTTTTCAAGAGATCTTTGGGTTTGNGCACCCCAGTATTTATCAGAAATCACCTCTATATTNCCTATTGAATCTTTTTCTGTTCTTGTNTTCATATGTTCAAAATTAACCATAAATATCTTTATGTATATTATAGATTGTTTATAATGTCATAGTTTGTTTTTAATAAATAATTTATTTACTTGCAGTTTAGAATTAATCTAAATAAGAAATAATGAAAAATATAATATTCCTTTTATCAATCATNGCATTTTCTTGTTCCACGAATAAAGAGATGGTTAACGANGTCAATTTATATAGCCAAAGGCACTACGCTGTAGATGAATTGCAGTATAAAAACTTTACCGAGAAAACCGGTATAAAAGTAAATGTAGTTAAATCCAATGCTGATGAATTAATCGAAAGGTTAAAAAATGAGGGTGAGAATTCACCAGCTGATTTATTTGTCACTGTTGATGCTGGTAAATTGTATAACGCAAGGGAATCAGGAGTCCTCCAAAAGATTCCTAGTAATGCNATTAATGAAAATATTAGAAAAGACATATTAGACTCAGATGGTTACTGGGCCCCGATAACNTATAGNGCTAGAATTGTGGTGTACAGCAATGAGAGGGTTGGTAAATCTGACTTGTCAACCTATGAAGATTTAGCAAACCCTAAGTGGAAAAATAAGTTACTTGTCAGATCATCATCCAACGCATATAATCAGGCGTTGATGTCATCAATAGTGGCAAATTTAGGTATATCAACTACTGAATCATGGGCTAGAGGATTAGTTTCTAANTTTGCTAGAGATCCAAAAGGGAGTGATAGAGATCAAGTTAAGGCGATTGCTGCAGGTCAAGGAGACCTTGCCATAGTTAACTCATATTATATAGGTCTATTGCTAGCCTCTGAGAAGGAAGAAGAAATTAATGCAGGCAAATCAGTTTCTGTGTTTTTCCCAAATCAGGGTTATGGTGAAAGAGGTAGTCACATTAATATATCTGCCTTGGGATTAACTAAAAACTCACCNAATAGAGAAAATGCAATTAAATTAATTCAGTATCTTACCAGTGAGGAAGCTCAGGAGGTATACGTTAATAATAGTTACGAATACCCAGCTAACTCTTTGGTCCAACCATCTGATNTTGTCAGGGCTTGGGGCGAATTTAAAATTGATAAACTTAATTTAAATGCTTTGGGTGAATATCGACCTGAGGCTATTAAAATTTTTGACAAGGCNGGTTGGAAATAAAAAGTAAACTTCTGCTTATTGAAAATAAGAGGTGGGTAATAGTAAGTGTTTTGCTATCTATGCTGGTAATACTTCCCATCTTTATTCTTTTTTTTAGTTTTTTTTCTTCTGGGAAAGAGACCCTATTTTATCTTTTTGAAACAGTCTTATTAGACTACACACTAAACACGGTTTACTTAATATTTTTAACCTCTTTTTTTGCTCTTATTTTTGGTATTTTTCCAGCATGGGTTATAAGTAATTACTCATTTAAGGGAAGATCTTTTTTTGATATTGCGCTCTACCTCCCCTTGGCTATCCCATCATATATCATGGGGTTTACTTATATAGAGATATTAAGTTTTACTGGTCCAATACAGACTTTCGTAAGATCGAACTTTCCTTCTCTATCTAACTTAGTAAATCAAGACTATTTACAGATTGAGATACTTGGGATTATTCTTGGCTTAGCACTTTACCCATACGTCTACACAGCCTCAAGGATTTCATTTAGTATGATCGGATCAAATTATCTTAATATCTCAAAAAACATGGGGTTAAGTAATTTTCAATCTTTTTTTAAAGTTGTCTTGCCACTCTCTAGACCAGCAATTTTTTCAGGTCTATTTCTTGTTATAATGGAGGTATTGAATGAATACGGTGCTGTAAAGTATTTTGGTGTAAATACGTATACTACAGGCATATTTAGATCATGGAATTCTTTTGGCGATGTTAACGGAGCAATTCAGCTAGCTTCAATATTATTAGTTGTTGTTCTAATCTTTTTTTTAATTGAGAGGTTGTCACTAAAAAAATCAAGATTTTATTATAATAAAAACACACAATTAAATATTAGATACGCTTCTTCTGGAATCAAATCGTTTTTTTATTGGGTTATTTGCCTGATTCCCTTTGGTTTTGGGTTTTTTATTCCTTTCATATTTATTTTTAATAATTCCATAGAAACTTTCTATTTAGCTGACTTGTCAAAGGTTATTAACCTTACCTGGAATTCAGTATCTGTGTCAAGTATTGCTTCTCTTCTAGTCATATTTTTTGCTTTATTTTTCTTATATGTAGAAAGAATATCTAAGTCAAAAATCAATTTTTATATAAGTAACATAATATCATTGGGTTATGCCCTTCCAGGTGCAGTTATAGCTTTGAGTCTAATGATATTTTTTAAAGGTTCTTTGTTGGTTGGAACTTTTGGGGTTTTGTTGTTTGCTTATGTAATTAGGTTTTTAGCTGTTGGCAAGTCTCCTATCCAATCAAGTCTTGAAAAGCAACCTGAAAGTTTTGATGAAACAGGTAAAAATCTAGGTTTAGGTCCATATAGTTTATTAAAGAAAATTCACTTACCAATTAACAAGTTTGCTTTAATAAGCGCTTTCATTGTTGCTTTTATCGATATACTTAAGGAGTTGCCAATCACCCTTATACTGAGTCCTTTCAATTTTGACACTCTCGCAACGCAGACATATGAGTTTGCCGTTGAGGAGATGTTACCACTCTCTAGTATATATTCTCTCATAATTATTGTTCTGGGAAGTTTGATGTTATTAATTTTGAAGAATTATATAGATAAGCAAATCAATGTTTCTAAAAGTTAAAAATCTTGTTAAGAATTACTCAAGTGAGCTCCCTATTATTAAGGACTTATCTTTTTCGGTTAAGAAGGGAGAGTTAATTTCTTTTTTAGGAGAAAGTGGTTCTGGGAAAACAACTTTCTTAAAATGTCTAGCAGGACTAGAAAAGACTAATAGTGGATTCATTGAGTTAAATGGTAAAATCTTAAATGATAATAAAACTTTTGAGTCTCCTCAGAAAAGAAAGATTGGATTTGTTTTTCAAGATTACCCCCTATTCCCCCATTTAAATTTGGAAAAAAACATTACGTTTAATCTTGAGAAAAAATATGAAAAGAATCTAGATTATATATTAAAACTCACTGGATTAAAGTTTTTACTCAAGAGGTTTCCTTACGAGTTATCCGGGGGTGAACAGCAGAGGGCTTGTATAGCAAGGGCTTTAATTAGAGAGCCTGAGCTACTATTATTAGATGAACCTTTTAGTAACCTAGACTCAACAATAAAGGAGTCAATGAGGGAGGAGATATATAAGATTATAAAAAAAACTAAAACAACAACAATTCTTGTAACTCATGACATNAATGACGCGCTAAATATATCAGACAGGATCTTAATATTTAAGGCAGGTATATTACAGCAATATGATAACCCGGTAACTATGTATTGTGAACCTGCAAATTGTTATTGTGCTGAAATTTTAGGTGACATGAATAAGTTATTTCATAAAAAAGACACCTATTATGTTAGGCCAGAAAGAGTAATAGTTTCTGATAAAAAATCAAAATATAAAGTNNACGTCGAGAAATGCTATTTCCAAGGNAAAGAGTATAAGGTCAAAGGAAAGCAAAATAATGAGACNTGGCATTTCTTTTCTAAAAACCCCCTNGAAGAAAANAAAAATGTTTATGTTGATTTTGGTGAGAAAGATCTTATTTACTTCGACCCTATTTGCAAGAATTTTTTTAAATAATTATTTGTAGTGTCAAGTAAACGTTTCTTGGTGGAGAAGGAATTATTCCTGGCCCTGGGTATCCTGTAGCTCTTCTTGTAAAATATAGACTATTTGTAATATTATTAATACCAGCCTCAAATCGGAAGCTTTTAACTAAATAAGAAAAGCTAAAATCTAATAAATAGTATTCTGGAATTTTTCCTATTATCCCACTTATATTTCCTTCATCTGCATTTGATGAATCTGTAAATTGATTAGATATATAGCTATACTGAAGGTTAAATATAATATTTTGATAGCCGTATTTAATTCCTGTTTTGAAATTTACCCTTGGAACAAACTCTACTTTTTTTCCAACAACCCCATTTTCTTCTGACCTTATGTATTCTGAATCGATAAATGCTGTATTTATAAAATAGTTAAGGCTTGTATTATCGTTATTAATAATTAGGCTGTTTATGTCAAAGTCAAAATTTGATTCGACACCATATATTATAGCGTCTCCTATATTACCTCTTTCGCTCTTAACACTTCCATCTTTAAATTCTTTTTGAGCAAACCCAATTCTGTTATTATAAAACATATTAAAAAAAGTGAGATCAAAAGACATCTTTTGTTTTAGGTTTCCCCTTAAACCTAAATCATAGGTAAAGCCACTTTCATCTGAAATATTGGGGTTAATTGAAAATGCTGGATTTATTATGCTTATATCAGCAAAGGTCACAGACCTATAATTTTCAGAAATATTAGTATAAAATTCAGCATTGTTTTTTAGTTTAAAGCTTGTTCCTAGCCCTAATAGGATAAAAGACCTCCTATTATCTCTATTTTCAAAAACAGTATTATTATATATTACATTTCCTGCTCCATCAAGATTTATTTGTTTGTAAGAACCTTTACTTTTGGTAATTATATTTTCAAATCTAAACCCAGGAGTAAATGAAATTTTATCATTTAAGTAAAAAACATTTTCTCCATAAAAAGCAAAATTTTTATTTGGATAAATATAGTTTGATTGATTAGTGTAATTAGGATATTTATCTAAATAGAAGTTAAAGTCTGCATCACTATTTTTTGAACCAGGCCCTTGATTACTTGTGGTTTTAGATCTGTAGTATTTTCCACCTATTACAAAAACACTTTTTCTGTTAAATAATTTATAATTATTTAAAAATTTAACTTCAAACCCGTAATTATTGAAGTCTCCTTTTATTAGGTCCCTCTCAGATAAAGGATCTACTTGATCAACTCTATTGCTTCTGAAACCCAATGTGTTTCTCACTGCATCAAGTCCAAAAAAGCTAAAAGATAGGCTGTTATTATTTTTTAATTTGTGATCTAATTTAAAGTTGTATAATAACCAGTCTAGTTCAAACCAATTTCGTTCCCTATTACTTTGAAGAGGATCTAGATTAAACATTCTATCCGACAAACCACCTGCTTGCTGAGCTAAATATTTAAGATAAGAGACCTCGCCACTCACCTTTATTTTATCTGATATTTTTTGACTGAGATGAATATAAAAATTATTGGAGTTATATACAGAGTTATTTCTGAATCCATCTCCTTTTTTATAGTTATAATAGGAATAAAAACTAAAATTCTTTTTTTTACCACTCACACTTGTGTAGTTTGTATAAAGCTTATTGCTACCTATAGAATTTCTTGTTATAAGTTCAAACTTTTTATTTATTGGTTCTTTCAAAATAAAATTAATTAGTCCACCAAATTGAGTTCCGTATTGGAGTGAAGCAGCGCCTCTAATTATTTGTATTTCTTTTAAAGACTCGGCTGGTGGAGTATAATAACTTTCTGGATATCCCAAAACATCTGCACTAATATCATAACTGTTTTGTCTTGTATTAAAGTTTGAAGTTCTGTTGGGGTCTAGCCCTCTGCCTCCAATGTGCAATTGTAATCCCGCATCATCATTTTGATAAATATTTAACCCTGAAATTTGATTATAAATTTGTCTTGCATTATTTGAAGCAAGGTTTGCCATAGATTGGTCAACTAGTATAACTTCTGTTTTTTTACCTGCATATATAGATGTTCCTTCTACATCTTTTAGCCTTTTGAGCTGAAACTCTTTTATCTTTTGACCCTTAATAATGACCTCTGAAAGTATTTTAGTTTGTTTTTTAAAGAAGATATTGATTTCAGTATTGAGCTTTATGTCAATTTCTTTTTCAATAAATTGAGATCCTACTAGAAGGTAAATGAGATTCATTTTATTTTTAGATGTTAGGAATTCATAATAGCCTTTTTTATCAGTTGATGTTAAAAATTTGTTATTTCCATCATAAATAAATATGTCCTCGACTGATAACGTTTCATCTTCAACCTCTATGAGACCAAAAACTTTATTTTGCGCTTGAGATAAATAAGCCCCAAAAAAAAGCAAATAAAATATAACTTTAAATACCTTTAATTTCATCTTTCAATGGTAAAACCCACGTTTTGTTTTTAAATGATTCTTTTTCTTTATAAAGATCAACATTAGGGTCAATAAATCTTTGGCTTGATCTTCCGTTTAAAGCGACAAAGCTATCAGCATAAACCTCTATTTTTTTATCTTTAGTTGAAAATTCTTTTCCAAGATAGTGGGCGAACTCAAGAATAAAGTCAGGTTGAAAACTCATTTGTTTAACTTGAAATTGACTGAGATATTTGGAGGGATCAACTATAAAGCTCGATCCACTTTCTGGGTCTTTAATTTTAAAATTTGTATAACCAACTTTTTCAATAAGCATAACCCTCCAAGAGAATCGGTACCCTTGTTCATGCCAAAATAATTCTCCAGGATATAAATTATATCTAAAGGGTATTGTGAGTTGTAGTATAAAAAATAATGACAAAATAGTTATAATATTTTTCTGCTTTTCAATCTTATAATATTCTATTTTTTTACTTGAATAATTATAAAATGATTTATGTGACATCATAATTATACGTCTTATATACTCTAAAATTTTTGAATGAAAATTTGAACTAAAAAATATCATAGAACTAAATATCATAATATGTGGAAACACCCCTATTGGAAATAAAACTAAAGTGAAGAGATGAAAGAATACCACAAGCGTAAACGCTAATAGTCTTGTTCTTGAGTATATTAATAAAAAAGGGATGCTTAAGTCATATAACATTCCTCCCCAACTCATTAGGTAATGGACCCAATTCTTTTGTAATAAAAATTCTCCTATTATTGGTAGATCGTATTTTGATGTTAACCAAATTTTTAATGGCATTGCATTGAGAAGCCAGTCAGAATTTAGTTTTGCTAGTCCTGCATAAATATATACTATACATATTAGTAGCTTTATTGAATCTGCAGTCCACTTGGGGACTTTGGAATATTTTTTTCTATTAATGATATTATCATAAGAAAATGTCGCATTTAATGGTAGGAATATTAGTAGGAAACTGAGTGAGCTTATAAAATAATAGTGATTAAGGTATGTCGTTTTATCCATGAGCTCGATGTAGGTAAAGCTTAGGAAAAACGTAATTATTGCGATTTTATATTTATATCCTATGGTAATTAATAGAGAGCTTATAAAACATACAATAAATATTAAATATGTGTACTCTCCTATTGGTTTGATCCACTCAAACCCGTAATATGAAAAATGAAAATCAGGAAGTAAGTATAATTCTTGAATCCAGCCCTTGCTCCAGAATCTTATAATGCTGTAGCACATGAGAAGACCAAAGCCAATTCGAAAGAAAGCAAGAGTTGATGATTGTGTGTGTTCTTTTGTGTAGCTTTTTATATTGTCAGATATACTGTTTTTAATCTCCGTCTGCATCCACATAATCAACATTAATACTTAGAAGTTGTAACATGTCTACTTTTAACAGTACAACCACCTCTTGTATTGCATCATAAGTTTGTAAAAACTTGTTGTTGTTAGACTGAATTTGATTAACAAAACTTTGGTCAAGTTTTACGATTTTTTCTCTTGCTGCTTTTAATTTTTCACTTATTTTATTTCCTAAATTATCACTTCCTTCCTTAGTATCTAAATCTGTGATAATACTTCTAAGACTAGCCCCACTATAAGTAACGCCTGTTGTTAGGTTTTTTCCTTCATAAAAAGCTTGAATTGCATCAAAAGCCTCTAGTGCTAATGGATTAGAATTTAATCTACCGAAGTAGTCTTCAACATTTTCTGGTAGCGGAACTGAAGAAAAAACTCCTCCTGGGATTCCAAACTTGTTTGCTCTAAAACCCTTTTCGTAATAATATATAAAATCGTTAACCATTAGGTTTACAGCAGATGTAGCGTTGTTATCAGTTGAGTTCAGGAACTCATTTTTATAAGTTTCCCAATCGTTAATAACTTTTTCAGAGCTACTTATCATTTCATCAGTTACAGCTTTTATGTAATCTAAATACCTGTCATCATTAGTATACTTTTCTAAAATCTCTTCGTCATTTGATCCAATACCATAAAGCAAATAATCTAGAGCAGGAAATCCTTGTGCAGCAAAATTATTAGCGTTTGAAAGATCATAGCTTCCTGATGACACATTTGATTCAACACGTGCTGTGTTGACTGGATACACATTCATTTTAGATTTAAAATAAATTTCCTCAGCCTTACCAATGTTAAACATTTCAATTTTTTGCCACGCTTTCCATGCAGTTAAATGTTCTTCTCTTAGTTTTACAAGAGAAGCTATAGATTTTTCGCTTTTAATAAGATCTATCATCTCTCCAACCATGTCTACTTTATTTTTAAAGACGCTGAGACCTATGTTAATGTGCTGATTATACCAGTTTTTAAGAAGTGTTGATCTATCATAAGATGGTCCTATAAGATCTGTCTCTGTGTTATCACATGAAGCCACTATATTGAATAAGATAAATAGTGTTAAAATATACTTTTTCATTATGTGTTATTTATAATAATTATAAATTAGAGCTCAAATTTAAAAAACCAGCGAAGAAAAACAACGCTGGTTTAGGTTTTTAAGAAAAATAATTTGCTAAACTAAACTATAATTAGAAATTAAAAGCAATTAAAAGCCAAACTTGCTTTCAATTCCTGCCGCCATTGACTCTAAATTTGCTGGCGTAACTGTCCAAAAATTATCAATTTGAGTCAACATATCATTTACCTCTGAATTAGAGTAATATGGAGCTCCTGAAGTTGGATTTTTTGTAAACTGTAGACTTAAAATAAATCCCCAACCCTCAGATAGAGCATGATGAGCATCTGCCCACTTACCATCATTAATTTTAGCTGCACCGCTTCTTAAGTAATCAGCGGCCTTTCTACCAATAATATGAGATAATTTTGTTTTTACAATCTCAGCTTGTTCGTCTCTAACATCATATGCTCCAGCAACAATTGCAGCTCTTCCGTGCTTGAAGGCATCATATAGCTCCTGTGCAATCCCAGGTAAGCTGGAACCATCTACTTTTTTCAAGTATTTACTAACAAGCACATCTTGGCCCTCTATACTAGAGTTTGAGATGTCAGTGTCTAGGCCATATAGGTACCCAAAACCTTCATCCCAGTAATGTTCCATCTGTGTATAATTTTTGCCTTCTACTACTGTTCCAGCATCATTATCTGCCTTGTTTGTCCCAGCGTCTAATTTACCCGCTGTAAGGTAACCCCAAATAATCTGGTCACACACCAAAGCTCCCATTAGCCCTTTAGTAAATAGTTGATTTATTTCGTGGCCCTTACCATTTATTATTACTGTTCTTCCACCGTCTGGATCAGTATATGTTCCTGGAGTTCCATCTGAGGCATCATTTGCCACATTAGGAAATACATTTGATGTGACATCATCTATCATAGCATCAAATTGTGGTTTTACTGTTGATGATGCTTGCGAGCTTGAAGCAGTTTTGTTTCCCAGTTTTTTATCACTCATTGCTAGTCCTGGATTTCCAAAACCAGTTCCGTTATTGAACATATTGTTTAGTTCTTCTTTGTTTTTTATAGGAGTATTTAGCCAGACGCTTAGCTCACCAGCCATTTCCAATCTACTTGATTGCCCTCCGTAACTAACTGTTGTTTGATCTCCTCTTTCAAAAGAGTATGTTTCAGGTGGAGTAACTGAAATTGTTATAGGGTCATTGTTATTATCACATGATATGAATAAACCCCCCAATATTATTGTTAATAGATTATGTAGTTTTAGCATGTTATTTAGATTAATTATAAATAAGTAAGCAATTGTAATATTTATTTAGAATTAGTCCAAATAAAAAGGGATCTAATTTAGATCCCTTAATATGATATATTTAAAGTATTTAATTTTAGTCGAATGTGGTTACACCCTCATTAGGTTGATAAGTATAGTTAAATGTATAGGTTTGTCCCTCGCTAGTAAATCCGTTTGGATTTTCTGGAGAGTCTTTATAATAACTCTGTATTTCCATTTTAGCATACCTTCCATTATGTGTCTTAAATACTAATGTTCTCCCTGCGATTGGAGTAATTAAGTAAGTTTGTGGATCATAATTATACCAACCATTACCACTTCCTGTAGGTATTGCCTTTGCTGTTTCAGAATCTTGAACTAACAAACTTTCTTCAACTGATTTGATACTACCATAATTACCTACTGTAACATAGCCAGAACCCATTCCACTTCTACTAGGTTCATCTGATGCCCCAGAGAAACCACCATTTACTAAAATAGTTGTTGCTCTAAACGCAACATCCCAATCATCTCCCTCAACAGTAGTTTGTTTTGCAAAACTAAATTTTACAAAATCTCCCGCTGGAGGTTGACCAGGCCCTGATGTAGTTTTAGCAGCTAAATTGGTTACAATCATAGCCTCTACAGGCTCTAAAACTGGATCATCATCACTACATGAAAACATGAGTAATGATATCAATAATGTATATATATTTTTCATTCTCTTTNNTTTANTNTATTTAGAATNTATTANAAATAGTNATGCGAAANTATTATCGGAATNTTATAAATCCAAATATNATTTCTATTTATTAAATNTAATTTTGAAAGAATANGTTCTCCCNGGGTTATTTAATAAATTTATTACGTCTTTATATCCTAAAAGGTTTTTAATGNAAAGCTGAAGAGATATGTTTTTAGTGATGTATTTATTAAATGAAATATTACTCAGTATATGTCCTTTTATGAAGGTATCATATTTATCTANAAATGAGTTGTTGTTTGAATCAACCAANGCAAACTTACCTCTATAATTCAGTCTTAAGTTTATATTNTCTTTATTTTGATTCATATAATAATTAACTCTAAGATTTAATTGATGCCTTGATCTTCCATAAAGCCCAAAATAATCATTTGATTTTAGTTCGAAAGATTGTTTAGTAATTCTATCTCTTGCATATACAGTTCCAGAATTAAATTCTTCAATAGCCTCAAGATCTTTTGCGTAAAGCAGTTGGTACCCTCCTTTTATCCTTAGTTTTTTGATAGGGTTCCAGCTTCCCTGAATTTCTACCCCCTGAGTAAATGCTTTATTGACATTGGAATAACTATATATGGTTTGACCATTAGTTTTTCTTCCAACAATATTTGTCTCTATTAAATTGAAAATGTTATTTCTAAATAAATTTATCTCAAGTGGTATATCTGGTGTAACATAGTATTGAAGTCCAAGATTATAACTATTTGAATTTTCTGCTGTAAGATCAGTTGTAAAAAGTTCATTATAAAATGTTAATTCATTGTTGCTCTGTAATTCTGTAATAACCTCATTAATTACTGAAGTTCCTAATACAATATATCCTGAGGTGCTATTAGAAAAATTTAGATACAACTGTCTAAAGTCTGGTGTCTTGTAACCATACCCAAAGGAACCCTTTAAACTTAAGTCATCTGAAAAATCATACTTGAACGAAACTTTTGGACTTAATTGAGAACTGTATTTGTTGTGGTTATCATATCTAATTCCAGAAACTAAATTAAATTTTTCGTTAGTATTCCAATCATACTGAAAATATAAGAACTGAGATTTATGTTGAGGTTTAACTGAGATATTTGTTCTTTCTAATGTTTCGGTATCATAACCAAAACCAATAGTATAGTAAGAACCTGTGCTGGTACTATGCTTAAATCTAATATCTAATCTGTTAAGAGATTGGTCAAAATTGTTTTTGTTTAAAACTCCATTTGCTCCAATTTGTTCCTCTTTATTGACATATCCTGTTTTATAAAGGTCAATGTTTAAGGACACACTTTTTGATAATTCGTTTTGATATTTAAGTGAAATATTATTTTCGCTAGTCTCAGATTTATTTTCTACACCTGGGCTTGTAATAAAAATTGTTCCGTCTCTATCTTCTTCAAATAACTTATAATTTAAATCTAGACTCCCAAGTGTTTTCATGTCATATGAAAGCCCTAAGCCACCAGTTCGGTTTTTAAATGGCTCAACGGTATTCTGTCCATCTCCCTCAACTAGGTCATATCCATCACTTGAATATTGGTTGATATTTCCATAAACAGAAAATCGATTTTTTTTGTAAGAGATATCAGCTAGCATATCTTGAGTGTTATAAGTGCCATATTGGTAATAGATTTTTTTACTAAAACCTTCGGATTTCTNTTTATTAGTTATAATGTTAACTACACCCCCTAAGGCTTCTGATCCGTATAAGCTTGAAGATGCTCCTTTAATAATTTCAATTCTTTCTACAGAACCTAATGAAATTCTAGAAAGATCTAATATACCTGCTACTCTTCCAATAACAGGCATGCCGTCAATTAGAATTAGAGTATATTCAGGATCAATTCCTTGTAATTGAATACCTTCACTACCTCCAAAACCAGGTACTGTTACTATGCCTACCTGTTCACTTATTATCTCATCTAGCCTCGAATGACCAGAACTTTCAATTTCTTTTTTAGAAATTATTTTAGCAGGAACTGTCAATTCTACGAGTGGCTTTTCTGTCTTATTTGCAGATACCATAACCTCGTCCAAATTTATTGTCCTTAGTGAGTCTTCTTCTTGCCCAAAAACAGAGCTATTAATAACCAATAAGAATGGTATTAGGACATAGTATAAAGAAGATGTTTTCTTGTTTAACATATTTTTTTGCAAAAATGATTAATTTGTTGTTAATAAAACATATCCATGAAAATAATTAATTTAATCTCAGGGCCTAGAAATTTATCTACAGCTCTAATGTATTCCTTTTCACGAAGACCAGACACAAAAGTTATTGATGAACCGTTTTATGCGCATTACTTAGACACAACAGGAATAGATCATCCTGGAAGAAAAGATACTCTTATGTCAATGTCTACAGATATAAACAAAGTATTAGATAAAATATTTACTAATAATGATTGTGAGATTTTATTTTTAAAGAATATGGCCCATCACCACCAACAGATGGACTTAGGTTTTCTAGAAAANATGACAAACTTGTTCTTGGTGAGAAATCCAAAACAACTTATTGCTTCTTTTGCTCAGGTAATAAGTTCACCAAACATGCAGGATATTGGTCTCAAAAAATCTTGGGAGTTATTCAATAAAGTAGAACATCAAGACCCAGTGGTATTAGATTCAGCAGAAATTCTTAAAGATCCAAAATCATTATTATCTAAATTATGTGATAATCTTGGAATTAATTTTTTTGAAGAAATGCTTTCTTGGCCTANNGGTGGAATAAAAGAGGATGGTCCGTGGGCAAAATATTGGTACAAAAATGTTCATAGCTCTTCAGGTTTTGCAAAACAAAAAACAAGTACAAGAGAATTACCAAAGAATTGTGAAAGTCTTTATCTTGAAGCTTTAAAATATTATAATAAATTAAAAGTAAATTCAATTAGTGCCTGATGTTACAAGAATATAACTCAAAAAACGAAAAGATTTTTATCCATGTTAATGGAGAGCTGCTTCCTCGAGATGAGGCGAAGGTTTCTGTGTTTGATAGTATAGTACAGAATGGAGACGGTGTCTGGGAGGGTTTACGGGTTTACCCTGAGGGTATAGTCTGTTATGACAAACACCTCACCAGATTACAAGAAGGTGCTCATGCTTTATCTTATGAAGGTATCCCTACAAAAAAGGAAATTAAAAAAGCAATCAAAGAAACTCTGGAAGCAAATGGGATGACAGATGATACTCATATTAGATTGACATTAACACGAGGGGAGAAAGTTACCTCTGGTATGGACGCTAGACTTAACCAAAGTGGTTGCTGCCTAATAGTTTTAGCTGAATGGAAGAAAAAGGTTTATGATTTTTCTAAAGGTATCAGGGCAATAAGTTCATCAATAAGAAGAAGCATTCCTGCTTTTTTAGACTCAAAAATTCATCATAATAATATGTTAAGTTTAGTTATAGCAAAGATTCATGCAAACATTGCAGGCTATGATGCAGCAGTCATGTTAGACGATAGAGGTTTTGTTGCTGAACTAAATGACACTAATTTATTTATGGTTAAAGAAGGGGTAGTTTATACTCCCTATGCTAACGCGTGCTTACCTGGAATTACAAGACAAACTTTCATCCATTTATTAGAAGAGAATAAGATAAGTATTTTAGAAAGAGATCTTTCTTTGGTTGAATTTATAAATGCTGATCTTGTTTTTGCAACTGGAACTAATGGTGAAATTACTCCTGTTACAGAGATGGATGGAAGAGAGATTAAATGTGATCAAAAGTATTTAGAAGAACTCAAAGATTTATTTGAGGCTAAGCTACCATCCCTTTGTGAGCCTTTGTAGTTTTATAGAAATGATCCCATAAAACTATCCCCATAGAAACTGTCACATTGAAAGAGTGTTTTGTTCCAAACTGAGGTATTTCTATTGCTATGTCTGCACATTTTAGTGACTCCTCAGACACACCAAAAACTTCGTTACCGAAAACAAAAGCATACTTCTCTTTAGTTTTAGGAAAAAAATCTTTTAAGTCCGTACTCTTATCAGTTTGTTCAATAAGAGCTATCTTCCAATTATCCTTTTTTAGTTTTTTCTCTATTTTAGAGATGCAACTTACTTGTTCCCACTCTATAGATTTTGTAGCGCCCAGAGCAGTTCTTTCAATATCCTTATTTGGAGGTGAGCCAGTTATTCCTACGAGATAAATTTTTTTAATTAAGAAGGCATCACATGTCCTGAAGACAGACCCAACATTATTCAGACTTCTTAAGTTATCAAGTATTATAATTACATCTCTTTTCTTTTTCTTTTTGAACTCCTTTATTTCAATTCTTTTTAGATCGTCTACCTTAGTTTTTTTCAATCTTAAATTTTTAATTTTAAATTCAACTATTTCTTACAAGAATTCTTAATTTAGCGATACCATTTAAAATTTTATATAAAATGAAAAAATTTTTATTCTTTTTAACACTTCTATTTGTATCAGTAAGTTGCGAAAATAGTAATTCTGATGTTACAGTACAAGAAATTATTCCTGGCAGAAATGTTTACGTAGCAGGATATATTACCAACGCAGCTGGGGAGAGCACGGCTTGCTACTGGCTCAATGGGAAAAGGGTAGATTTAGGAGATGGTCAGATTGAAGATATTGTTGTGAGTGATGGTAAAGTATATTCTGTTGGTTGGACTTTTGGTGCAGATGCATCATATTGGATTGATGATCAGTCTTTCACTCTAGAGGGTAATGATGCCGAAGCATACGCAATAGCGGTTCATAATGGAGATGTATATACGGCCGGAAGAGATAACGGTGCATGTTACTGGAAAAACACACAAAAAAATAAACTTTCTGGAGGAGACTCCTCGGGATACGGTATTGCTGTTAAGGATAATGGTAACGTATTTGTTGGAGGCTATTACATGAATAACCATCACTATATAATTCCGGCATATTGGAAAAATGGAAGCAGAACTAATCTCAGTAAACCATCTGGTGGAGATGGAGAAGTTCAAGATGTCAAAGTACATAATGGATCAATGTATTATTTTGGGATGAGTATGGCTCCTAATAATATGCTAGGTTATCTTCCTAAAGCTTCCTATTGGAAGGGTAATGGGAACAGAACGGACTTACCTAATGGTGGAGGATGGCAAAAGGGTATATATGGAGGTGAGTCTTATGGTGGATATATAGAAGGTGACCTTATATATGTTGCCGGAAAGATAGATTGGATTGGAGAGGTAGATGATAATGGTGAAGATATTCCTGGTACAGGAGGAACATACGCACATTATTGGGTTAATGGAAATAAAGTTGATTTACCTGGAGGTATATTTAATAATATGTGGGTAAGTAATGCGTATGATGTTGCCGCTAGTGAGGGATTTGTAATTGTTGCTGGTGATGTTGCTACCGAAACTCAGACTCAGGTTCCTGCAATATGGGTAAATGATGAGCTAATAAAATTAGAAGGTGATAATACCCACGGNATGGCAAAGGCAATCTTTATAGAATAATATTTAGTTTCTTTTAATAACTGAGATNCCGCTTCTTCTTCCTTCATTTTCTAAAAGGATAAAATAAAGACCATTTTCTAGCTGTGTTCCATCGTATCTGAAATTGTGAGTGCCAAATTTTAGGTTCTTATTTACTAATTCTTTTACCTCTTTACCGCTAGCATCAANAATTTTTAATAGGGTGTCACCACTTTTAATTTCAATTTTAATATTAAGGTTATTCTTGAAAGGGTTTGGGTAAGCCTCAATCCTCTTAGACATAGGATGTGGCTCCTCTATATTTGTTCTTGTCCCAACAAGAATTGGAATATACTTAAAGTCTTCATATAGAATTGATTTTATGGTATTTTCATCAGTTCCAAACCAATCCATAAGTATTGAACCATAGACAGATCTAAAATCATGTTCATATTCTATATTATCAATATACTCGAGAGAAGGAAGAGANCCAATGGGGTTGGGATTGACAAATGGACTCATAAAAAACATTGGTGCTGCTTCACCATGGTCAGTACCATAAGACTTATTTTGAAAAACCCTTCTTCCAAATTCAGAGTATGTCATAGTCAATATTCTTTCTTCAAGTCCTCGGTCAATAATATCTTTTTGAAAAGCAAAGACAGACTCTGATAGCTCTTGCATTAGTCCAGCATGTCTCCCCGTCTCGGTACTTCCAGAGTCAACTTGGTTATCATGAGTATCAAAGCCTCCAAGCCTAACTACAAAAATTTTTGATTTTAGTCCTCCCGCAATTAGTTGAGATACTATTTTAAGTTGTTGTGCCAATCCTAATTCAGGATAGTCAGTTTTAGGTTCTCCTCCGTACTGGGCAGCTTGCTCTAATCTATCGAAATAATCGTTAGTTAATTTTGATGCTGTTCTAATGTACTGTAGTTCATGACCATAAGGAGTCTCAGGNACCTCTCCTTCTCCTTCTTTTATATCTACAAATGAATTTAGGTTTTTGATTGCCATTCCCATATTTACAATTGGNCCCTGACAGGTATTAGACGCAGTTCTTCCTATTGTAAGTGCCAAAGGATCTGTATAGTCATTGTTTGGATATCCNTCAGGGTAGGATGAATGCTTATTNCTTAAATATCTGCCAANCCATCCACTGAAAACAAATTCGTCAGATGAAGAGGCGGAATTCCAAATATCCGTAGAACGGAAATGAGATTTATTAGGGTTGGGGTACCCAACATTCCTAACATACCCTAGTTTGTCTTCATTAAATAAAGTCTGAAACTTCTCCATCTTTGAGTGTAGCCCAGTATCAGATAAACCGTTCATCTTTAAAATATTATTTTCTGGTATCATGAGATCGGGTCTTCTAAGTGGCTTAGAAACTCCACCGGAACCATCTCTCATCAAGATATCATATTGGTCTATTGGAATTAAGGTGTTGATACCATCATTACCTCCATCTAAAAAAATAAGAACTAATGACCTATCAGATAATGACCCAGAATTTGTTAATGCTGAGAGGCTGGATGACTCTGCCATCACACTTACTGGCATTCCAGATAAGTAAAGCGGAGCAGCTCCAATGGGTATTGATCTTTTTATAAAGTCTCTTCTTTTCATCTAACTCAAATAGTACTCNGGCATTAAACACATTTCTTTAATTAACAGTCTTAACTTTTTATTGATGTCTTCTTTTTTATNCTCTGAAGGNTCATTCAAATATTCATTCAATTCATCTTCCCAAATATTTGGGTTGCCTCCTACTACTATTTCAATTAGTTCAGATTTTGTTGAATCAGAAATTTCTGCAAAAACTGGAAATAACCACTTACAAAGTAAATCAATAACAAAGTTTATATCTTTTGGATTTTCTAAACCCAACAGGAAATCTAATGGTTGTAAAACAATTTTTAACCCGTCGCCAAATCCTCTGATTCCATTATTGGATAAGAAACTTTTTATTTGATTTGTCCTNATAGGAAGAGTTACTGAAGATATCCAGTATTCGTGATAGAGAGGTCCCTGATAGAACGCAGGCCAACCTGCAACATTTGGACTATCAATTATACTTTGTCCCTGATCGCTCACATTACTATGTTTTCCCCTCCAGAATAAGTATTTATTTCTGTAGTTAAAGTCTTCATATTCAGTAAAAGGTAATTGCCTGATGGCACCTAAACTAAAATCAATAGGGCCTTTTATTCGACCTCCTAATGTATGAGACTCATAAAAATGAGAGCTTTTTAATAATGCCTCTAGAACAGGTTTTATTTCGTAGTTGTTATCTCTAAATATTTTAGCTAATGGTAAAATTATTTTATTTCTTACCTCATCATCAATTACATAATAGACAAACCACCTGTAAATTTTTTCACATATGTATTCTGATACCCTATCACTTTCAAATATTAGATCTATAAGGTCTTCATGTTCTTTATCCCCGTTATTAGATATAGATTTATTTGAAAATTTTGATGAGAATGTCTTAGTTGAGGTGTCGTGTCTTTCTTCGGTAAAGTATTGCCTGTTATTTCCTGAATAGTTCTTTCTTACTTGCCATCCTGTTAAAATTTTAGAGGCTTCAATGATATCACTTTCAGTATAGTAAGTATAGCTATCCTGTCCATCAATTGGTCCCTTGCCAATAGTAAATAACTCAAAAAGTTCTCTAGCGTAATTTTCATTTGGAGCCTCCTTGACATTGTAGATACCACTTAAATATACTAATGTCATGGCATCAACATTTACTAGCTTAACTAGTTCTTTGAAGTTCCCTAAAAAATTGTTTCTAAATCTGTCATGCATCCAATAGACATATCTTGCATCATTCACAACAGCTGCCTCTGTTGCAAAATGGTTTTGCCAAAATAAAGCCATATTCTCTCTTATAGAGATAGGATTTTTTTTGTCAAGTATTAATGATACTCTCCATGCAGCATAAGAATTTTCTCTTTTGGAATCATTTCTTTTTTTTTCGGCATTAACCCACGTCTCTCCTAGTGGAGTTTCTGGGTCTTCATCATCTAAAAAATTTAGTGGAGGGTCAAATGATTTTGGGGTATCATCAAGAAGTTTATTTAATGTCTGATCTAATCCATCTTCAACAGATTTTTTAATCTCATCATAGGTAGGGCCAATAGTTGTTCTNCTTAATAGGTGCGCTGCCTTTTCAAAATTCCAATCTGATGAACTTTCTTCGAGGCCAGCTATTTCTTTTGGAAAAGANGGTAATTTTTTATTGGCAACCTGGAATACCTTGTCTCTCTTGTTTAAGGACTTTTTTTTCTCAACTAGATTTGCCATCTTTAATAGTTTCAATAAATAATTATTAANCTCAGCAATTGTAGGTTTTAAAATTGTTTATTACAAATTAAAATAATTTAATTACCGTCTTGACTAAACAAATAAAAAACACCAAAGAGACACCTCTNATGAGGCAGTACAATGAAATAAAGACAAAGCATCCTGATGCTATGCTTTTATTTAGGGTTGGTGATTTTTATGAAACTTTTGGTCAAGANGCCATAATTGCAAGTAAAATACTTGGTATTGTTTTGACAAAAAGAGCAAACGGAGCAGCGTCTCATGTTGAGCTTGCTGGGTTCCCACACCACTCTCTAGAAACTTATTTGCCAAAGTTAGTTAGGGCGGGATGTAGNGTTGCTGTATGTGATCAGTTAGAAGACCCTAAGAAGGCTAAGGGGATTGTTAAAAGAGGTATAACAGAATTAGTTACCCCAGGACTTTCTCTAAANGATACAGTATTAGANTCTAAAAAAAACAATTATTTAGCNTCTATATTTATTTCAAAAAATAAGTATGGAGTTTCTTTTATTGATATCTCTACGGGTGAGTTTTCTCTAAGTAATTGCACTTTTGATCAACTTGANAAGTTGATCAATACGTATAACCCATCTGAGATAATTTGTGCTAAAACGAACAAAGACTTTATTGATAATAACTTTTCAGAACATAACTTATTTTATTTAGATGACTGGATTTTTAAAACNGGATACGCTTACGATAAANTGATATCATTCTTTAAAGTCAAAAACCTCAAGGGTTATGGAGTCGAGGAAGAAGTAGATGGAATTNTTTCTGCAGGAGCAATACTNTATTATTTGGAACTCACAGAACATAATGACCTTGATAATATCACCTCCTTGTCAAGAATAGAAGATGATAAGTACATGTGGCTNGATAAGTTTACNTTGAAAAACCTTGAGCTTGTTTCTCCCTCTCAAGAGGATTCTATCACTTTAAAGTCTGTAATAGACCAAACCGTGACACCTATGGGTTCTAGGCTCATGAGCAAATGGATTCTAAACCCACTTCTAAATAAGAAAGATATCTGTGATAGACAAGAGTATGTTAAGGCATTCTTATTAAATGAGACAGTCAGAGAATCTGTCTTTAATAGCATCAGCGAAATATCTGATATTGAAAGAATCTCATCAAAAATAGCTCTNAAGAGGGCATCACCTAGAGAACTCTTNTTCTTGAAAAAATCTNTGATCTCTGCAGAAGACTTAAAGCTTCAGCTAAAAAACTCAAAGGAAAAAGTCTTTAATTCCTGGTCCTCTGAGGTACCAGATTCAAAAAAAATAATTAGTAAGATAGGTAGTGCAATTCATGAAGAAGCTTCAATGTTATCGAGCGGAAAAGTTATAAAAGATGGGTATAACACCGAGCTAGATAAACTTAGAAAAATTTCAAATACTGGAAAAGATATTCTTCTTAAGATCCAAAATGAAGAGATAGAAAGAACAGGTATTACGTCTCTTAAAGTTGCTTACAATAAAGTTTTTGGATATTACCTTGAGGTAACAAATGCACATAAGGACAAGGTGCCAGAAAATTGGATTAGGAAACAAACTCTAGTTAACGCAGAAAGATATATAACAGAAGAATTAAAGAAATATGAGGAGAGCATTTTAACTGCTGACGAAAAAATTAATGAGATAGAAAAGGTCTTATTCTTTCAGGTGCTAAATGATCTTAGTGAAAACATATTAGCTATTCAAAAAATATCTAAATCTATAGCCTTCCTAGATTCTGTTTTATCTTTTGCAAATTTAGCTTGCTCTTCAAATTTATCTGAACCAGAGATAACGGAAGAAAAGGTTATTGATATAAAGAAAGGCAGGCATCTCATTATTGAGAGCTCTCTTCCTCCTGATGAATTATACATACCTAATGATGTGTATTTAGATAACTCATCTCAACAAATAATTGTAATAACAGGGCCAAATATGTCCGGTAAGTCAGCAATAATTAGACAGGTCGCGCTCATCGTAATTCTTGCTCAAATAGGTTCTTATGTTCCTGCGGAGTCTAGTAAAATTGGAATTGTGGATAAGGTATTTACTAGAGTTGGAGCTTCTGATAATATTTCAAAGGGAGAGTCAACATTTATGGTAGAGATGATGGAGACATCAAGTATAATGAACAATCTCACTGATAGAAGCCTAGTGTTAATGGATGAAATTGGCAGAGGGACAAGTACTTATGATGGAATCTCAATAGCGTGGTCTATTGTAGAGTATCTTCATAATCAAAAAGAGATTAGACCGAAGACTTTGTTTGCTACACATTATCATGAACTAAATCAGTTAGAAGAAAAGCTAGATAGAGTTAGAAATTATAATGTATCAGTAGAAGAAATTAATAATGAGATTATATTCCTTAGAAAATTGGTTCCAGGAGGTTCAGAGCATAGTTTTGGAATTAATGTTGCTCAATTAGCTGGAATGCCAAATAAAATTCTAATAAGGGCTTACGAAGTTTTAAAAGAGCTGGAAAAAAAACCTATCAAAAAGAAGATTAAGGTTAAGGACTCAAAAAAGCAAAACCAACTCAAGCTTGAATATAGCAACCCAGATTATGAGAAAGCCAAAAAAGTTATTGAAGATATTAATATTAATAATATAAATCCTGTTCAGGCCCTTGTAAAGCTTAATGAAATTATTGATATAATAAAATCATCTAAAAACTGATTTAGATTTTTTTTAAAATTAAATGTTATTTCATCAATAGAATTATAAATTTGCAAACCTTAACAGGTAAAAAGCGAGAATAGCTCAGTTGGTAGAGCACAACCTTGCCAAGGTTGGGGTCGTGGGTTCGAATCCCATTTCTCGCTCTTTTTTGCCCGGATGGTGGAATTGGTAGACACGCAGGACTTAAAATCCTGTGGACCTTAAAGTCCGTGTGGGTTCAAGTCCCACTCCGGGTACTCCTTTTAAATAGTAAAATGCTTAGAAAACCACTTTTATTTCTTTTTTTATTATTCATTATTCTAGGATGTTCCGAAGAAGAAGAAGTTGTAAATAACCAAAACAAAGAATTTGAGTTTTTACTTGAAGGAAATCCTATAAATCTATCAACCAAACTTAATGTGTCATATTTTAATGATATAACTGTAGGAGTAAAAGAATTTAGAGATGATTATGTGTCGTTAATTACTGCCTCAGGAACTCAAACAATTGAAATAACAGG
>NZUF01000027.1 GCA_002696995.1 Flammeovirgaceae bacterium
AGACTCATGATTTGATTTATGAATAATTTTATTGTCATCCCAATCCTGAGGGACACCCCATAATTCAGCATCAGAATATAAGATAAAATCCCAATTGTCTTCATTTGGTATGGAAAAAATTGAGTATGTGCCTTTATTTATCTTACTTCCTTCAATTTCAACGTCAGTTGAAAAACTAATCTTTGAACTGCTGTTAGCTCCAGTCCTCCAGAGTTTCCCAAAAGGAACTAAACTTCCAAAAATTACCCTATCTCTTTTGGAGGGTCTGTTATAGTTAATTTCTATATCCGTCAATCCAACCATTTGCTCTAGTTTAGAACTTGGACTTGGTTGTGGGGTTTGAACTTGCGAAAATCCAGAAATAGTTAAGAAAAGAAAAAATATTGTAGTAATTGCTCTCATAATTTTTATTTAGTTTTTATGTGGCAAATTTAATAAATACTTTTTTTATAAACATTAGAAATTTAAAAGGCTAGGTTTGCAGAAAATTGAAAGAATGAAATTTTCTGAAATCAACTTAAATAAAAATATACAGAAGTCTTTAAAAGAACTTAATTTCGAAGAAGCTACACCTGTTCAAGAGAAAGCAATTCCATTTCTTCTAGAAAAAAATCAAGACTTAATTTCATTAGCTCAGACTGGTACAGGAAAGACTGCGGCTTTTGGTCTCCCTTTAATAAATAAAGTTGATGTGAAAAAGAAGAGACCTCAGTCAATCATCTTATGCCCTACAAGAGAATTATGTCTACAGATTTCTAAAGATCTTAAGCTTTTTGCAAGTAACTCCAAAGACTTAAGAATAACTCCAATTTATGGTGGCTCAGATATAAGAAAACAGATGAGGGAGCTTAAAATGGGAAGCCACATTGTAGTNGGTACACCAGGGAGAGTTTTAGATTTATTAAAAAGGAAAAATTTAGAATTAAATAAAATAGAAAGTGTTGTTTTAGACGAGGCTGATGAGATGCTAAACATGGGGTTTAAAGAAGATATAGACTCTATTCTTGAGGGAACTAANTCAAAAAAGCAGATCCTATTATTTTCTGCTACAATGCCAAAAGAGGTTCTNAAAATTTCTAAAAACTATATGAATAAACCAAAGAAGATAGAGGTTGATTCTACCAATGAAGGAGTAAAAGATTTAGAACACAATTACTATCTAGTAATGAATTTAAAAGATAAGTATCAGGTTCTTAGAAGAATATGTGATATGAACCCTAATGTCTATGGCATAGTTTTTTGTAGGACAAGGAGGGAATGCAAAGACATATCTAATAAATTAGTTCAAGATGGCTATAATGCTGATTCACTTAATGGAGACCTATCTCAGCCCCAAAGAGATCACGTAATGAATAGATTTAGGGAGAAACACATCCAACTCCTTGTAGCAACAGATGTAGCTGCTAGAGGCTTAGATGTAAATAATTTATCGCATGTGATTAATTATAATCTTCCTGATGAAAATCAGACATATATCCACAGGTCAGGAAGAACAGGAAGAGCTGGGAAAAAAGGNATATCTATTATCATAAGTTCAAATAGAGATAGAAGAAAAATTAAGTCACTAGAAAAAACTATTAATAAGGATATTATTAAAAAAGAAATACCTAAAGGGAAAGATATTTGTGAAGCTCAGCTAATGAATTTAATAGATAGAATAGTTAACTCAGAAGTAAATAAAGACATAGAAAAATTT
This sequence comes from Flammeovirgaceae bacterium, assembly GCA_002696995.1. Lineage (GTDB taxonomy): Bacteria > Bacteroidota > Bacteroidia > Cytophagales > MED-G16 > MED-G16. The sequence continues at coordinate 1,697 of NZUF01000027.1, forward strand.
ATTCCATCTATATTAGATAAAATTTCTCATCTTAACAGAGAAGATTTACTTAAACAGCTCGTATCACTAGAATTTAGTAGATTTTTATCATTTTATAATAACGTTTCAGATATTAACTCAGACGAAAGAAAAAGAAATTCAGATAGCAGAAAAGCTGAGAAAGGATTCTCTAGATTTTTTATAAATCTTGGAAAGAAACATAACCTAAGACCTCAAAATTTAATTGGTATAATTAATGATTACACTAAAAATAAGGATATTTCAATTGGTAAAATTGATATAATGCAAGGTTTTTCATTNTTTGAAGTACCAACTAATTATGAAAAAGAAATTCTTTCNAANCTCAAAAAATTTATGTGGAATAACTACAANTGTGGTGTGGAGTTATCAAAAGCAGTTGGTGATACCTCAAAGTCCAGAGATAGAGATAAACCAAGAAAATCATTCAGAAGAGGAGGNAAAAGAACAAAACCAAGAAAATCATTCAGAAGAAAAAGAAGGTAATCTAATATTAGATATCAAACCTATCATTATTCATCACTTTGCACCAGGCATAAATAAAATCATTTACAAGTTTTTCTAGCCCATCATCTGACCCATANACTTCGCAAATAGCTCTTAACTCTGAATTTGANCCNAAAATNAAATCAGCCCTNGTAGCCTTCCATTTAACATCGCCTGATTTCTTAGATTTTCCTACAAATATTTCATTATCATTATCTTGAGGAACCCATGAAGTATCTAAATCTAATAAGTTTACAAAAAAGTCATTAGATAATGTTTCATTTTTATTAGTGAAAACACCGTAATTAGAACTATTATGGTTTGCTCCAAGAACTCTTAACCCTCCTACAAGAGCAGTCATCTCAGGAGCTGTTATCCCTAATAGGTTAGCTTTATCAATCAAAAGTTCTTCAGTAGATACATTATGTGAACCCATCTTGTAATTTCTAAAACCATCAGCTTTAGGCTCAAGTACTTTAAATGAATCTACATCAGTCTGATCCTCTAAAGCATCTACTCTGCCCTTGCTAAATGGCACCTCCAAGGATATCCCAGCATTTTGNGAAGCTTTTTCAATCCCAACTCCACCACCTAGAACTATTAAATCTGAAAGAGAAACTTTATTGCTACTTGAAGAATTAAAATCTAATTGGATTGTTTTGTATACATCTAAAACTTTTCCTATCTCAGATGGTTCATTAACATCCCAAAATATTTGAGGAGCAAACCTAATTCTTCCGCCATTAGCTCCACCTCTTTTATCAGTTTTTCTGAAAGTTGATGCAGATGACCAAGCAGTTTTTATAAGTTGAGATACTGTCAAATCAGTTTTAGAAATATTTTNTTTTAATAACTTTATGTTATCATCAGTTACATGATCGTAATCTGCTAAGGGGATAGGGTCTTGCCATATTAATTCTTCTTTTGGTACCTCACTACCTAAATATCTCTCTTTAGGCCCCATATCTCTATGAGTTAACTTAAACCATGCCCTAGCGAATGCATCTGCAAAGACATCAGGATTCTCATAAAATTTACGAGAAACAACCTCATATTCCTTATCAAATCTTAATGCTAAATCAGTGGTTAACATCATTGGAGGATGTTTAACTGAAGAGTCATGAGCATCAGGAACTGTACCTTCTCCTCCCCCTTCTTTAGGTTTCCACTGGGAAGCTCCAGCAGGACTTTTTGTTAATTCCCAATCATAATTGAAGAGATTTTCAAAATAGTTATTACTCCATTTAGTTGGAGTAGTAGTCCATGCTCCCTCAAGACCACTAGTTATAGTATCAGAGCTATGTCCTTTACCAAAAGTATTTTTCCAACCTGTATTTTGTTCTTCTATAGATGCTCCTGCAGGCTCTTTACCTACATACTTACCCGGATCTGCTGCCCCATGTGTTTTACCAAATGTATGACCTCCAGCAATTAATGCAACTGTCTCTTCATCATTCATAGCCATCCTTCCAAAAGTTTCTCTAATATCTCTAGCTGCAGCAATTGGGTCAGGGTTACCATTTGGTCCCTCAGGATTAACATAAATTAATCCCATCTGAACTGCACCTAAAGGATTTTCTAAATCCCTATCTCCTGTGTATCTCTTATCTCCCAACCACTCAGTCTCTGATCCCCAGTAAATATCTTCATCAGGCTCCCAAACATCTTCCCTACCACCAGCAAAACCAAATGTCTTAAATCCCATAGATTCCAATGCACAATTACCAGTTAAAACCATTAGATCTGCCCATGATAAACTTTTACCATATTTTTTCTTTATTGGCCAAAGAAGAAGTCTAGCCTTATCAAGGTTGGTATTATCAGGCCAACTATTTAATGGTGAGAATCTTAATGTCCCAGAACCAGCACCACCACGACCGTCACCTATTCTATAAGTTCCTGCACTGTGCCAAGCCATTCGTATAAAGAATGGTCCATAATGACCATAATCAGCAGGCCACCACTCTTTAGAATCAGTCATCAGATCATAAATTTCTTGCTTTAAATTTTTAAGGTTTATCTTTTTGAATTCTTCACCATAATTAAATTCTTCATCCATAGGATTGCTAAGGGATGAGTGTTGTCTGAGTATATTAAGATTTAATTGGTTTGGCCACCAGTTATGATTTTTAGTGCCTTTTCCTGCGGAAGCATTTAATTGACCACTTGTGAAAGGACACTTTCCTGATTTTCCGTTAGATAAATTTTCCATATATTTTTTTAATTAAATTAAGGTTCCAAAAGTATTATATTTTTTTAAAATATGAGGATATTTTATTTATCATTTCAAACTATTTATGAAAGTAATAAATTATAGATATTTTTTTATCTGAGTTTCAATAGTAATTTTATCACTAAAGCCATCCTTTGACCATAATAATTGGTTATTATAATAAAGTTGAATTACAGGTAGACCCTGAACTCCTAGACTCTTAACTAAAGGTAAATTTTGATCATAATCTATTCTTATTAGTTCAAGGTTATCTCTGTATTCTTCAGATAAATCATCTAGAAAAGGTTCCATGACCTTGCATGGTGCACACCACTTAGCAAAGTAATCAACCATAACAATCTTATCAGAAGTAATTAATTCACTAAACTCATTTACAGATAAACTTTTTTCAAGATCAATTTTAATTTTTGACTCAGGATAATTATTTTTTCTCCACTCAAGTATTCCACCATCAAGTTCATATGAATTTTTAAATCCCATTTTACTAATTTTATCTAATGCTTTAGCACTCCTACCTCCACTTAAACAATAAATAAATACAGGTCTATCTCTACTTAAAATTTCTACCTGATCCTCAAAATTATCATCAAACCAGTTTATATTTAATGCATTCCTAAGATGACCTTTACTAAATTCTTCAGGAGTTCGTACATCAATTATTATAGAAGAATTATCATTAATTAGCTCAGAGTAAAAATCATTAGCAGAAACCCTTTGACTAGAAATTTTATTACATGATAAAAATGATATNAATATCAAGATTGATANTGCAGTCTTATTTAAATTATACNCTTTCATTTCAAATTTTATTGCATATCTCTAAATTAAAAAAAATTATTTAAGTTCTTTAATCTTAATCTCTCTAAACTCAACAGGATGGCCCTCAGACTGTAAAGAAATATATCCTTCATCTAAAATTTGNCCCTTTTTACTTACGTAGTTTTCAGGTATTTCTCCTCCCCCTANTCTTAAATTAGAATAAGTAAGGACNGTATCACCTTCGACAAGATGATGAATTATTGAGTCAGAATATACAATTACTTCTACATTAACCCAATCATCATTATTATATGTTTTAGAAGAAGAGTTAATACAATGATATTCAGCTTTTTTTCCNTTGATATCAANATCTGTTCCAGGTGAGCAAATATTTGCTGTACTTCTATCCCCATCACCTAAACCGCCTAAAAGTTGAGCTTCAGCACTAATAGGAAATTCTTGATCAATTAACATTGTACTTGGGTTCTGACAGTGNAGCATAATACCACTATTTTTTATAGACCAACCAGGAGCACCATTTAAATGAGAACCACTAAACTTNTAATCCAGACTTAAGCGATAATTTTTAAACTTTTTTTTAGTATAAAATATATGTCCAAATTTATTGTCAAAACTCTCATAATTTTCATAAGAAACTTTTAATGAGCCATCTTTAACTTTAAATGTATTGTTGAAATTATCTCCTAATTCATGATTCCTTATTTTAATTTCCCAGCCATCTAAATTTTTTCCATTAAATAGATATTCCCAATTATTATCTTCAGGAGACACTAATAAGATTGNAAATAAAAATGCAGAAATTATATATATCATCAGTATAATTATCTAAATAAATAAAGTACTCTTGATATCAGATAAACTAAAAGCCCATAAAGAGTACATATTAAGGCAACTCTTAAGCCACCAGCAAGTATAGCAGGAGAAACATTTCCAACTTCTTGAATAGTCATAAACGCAGAATAAAGNCCAATAAATGAACCTAATATACCCGAAGATAANGCTAGACTACCATATGTTTTAAGTTTATCACTATGAGTATAAAATGAGACGCCAACCATTACTAAAAAAATTGTAATTATTGTCATAAATAATACTCCACCTTGTAAAAATAGATCTATCATGTTTTTAAAATTTAATGTTTTTTCTTAACCCAACCTACTATTTAAAATTTGAAATTCTAAATTATTGATGTTTTAATTTTTAAACCTCTCTAACCAATTTTTTCTCTCATCACTAAAATAATATTCTCTTGAGATTACTGGAGGAATATGATGTTCCATAAGGTCTAATAGAGATTCCTTTGGTAAAGGAGTTGGGTCCAAGGGAATAAAGTGTTTTAAAAATAAAAGTGTATCATAGTAAGATCTTTCATTCGATAAATTATACCACTCCTCCTTATCGTATTTTATATTATATAATTCCTCGTTTCCATCCACATAATTAATATAATGCCAATCACCCCATCTAACAGAGTAATCTGCAAAGTCATATGTAGTGATAACTGGTCTTTGAATAATTTTTTTTGGTTCATTTAATAATGGAACTAAACTTTTACCATCTAATTGTTTATGATTTTTAATTCCTGCCAACTCAATTAAAGTTGGATATATATCTAATAAAGACGTAAGACTATTTACAGTTTCTCCATCTGAGCTACCTGCAATTAATGATGATGAGTTTTCAGGAACTCTAATCATCAATAATGTTCTTATTACATTTTCCCATAGAGAAAATTTTCTCCAATGTTTTTTCTCACCTAGTTGCCAACCATGATCTGACCATATTACAACTATTGTATTTTCAGCATATCTACTTTTTTCTAAATTTTCAAGAAGTTCTCCTATCATTGCATCAGCATAAGATATAGATGCTAGATATCCTCTTATCGCTNCTTTCCACTTCCCTTGCTCAGTAATATTTTTATGATAATTTCCTCCTCTAGATATTAACTCTTTTGCTCTTTCTCCAAGGTCAGATGTGTCATTTTCTANAATTTNAGGTAATTGAATTTCATCTATAGGATATAANTCAAAATATTTTTGAGGAACATACCATGGTAANTGNGGTCTATATATTCCACAAGCNAGGAAAAANGGNTTATCATGATCTTGTTCAAGAAGTGAAGAAATATATTCAACACTTTTATAGTCTCCAGTTTNTTCATCTTCTATAGGGATTCCTGACCAATCAAAAGCTGANTACATATACTTAAATGGCTCCATNNTGACAGGAGCATTTTCTGGNATATAATTCTTAGGCATATTCTGCTCTTGACTTGGATAGTANTCATTCCAACTATCTGGATGCACNTGAGAGTAATGATAAATTTTACCAGCNCCNGCAGTAAAATATCCNTTTTGTTTAAANATCTCAGGTAANGTAGTTGCCTNNGAAAGTTTNGGTACCNTTCTCCAATCTTGGTAGTTAGAATACATTCCAGAATTAAANGTATGTAATCCTGTCATCATAGTNGCTCTAGATGGATTACANCCNGGACTAGTACAATAATTTTTAGAAAAATTTACAGANATTTTTCTAAANTCTTCAAGATTAGGAGTTACTACCTGATTACTTCCACCTAATGGTGTAGTCCAATCATTCATATCATCAATAGATATAAATAAAATATTGGGCCTGTTTACAGTATTTTTTTTGCAGGAAATAAAAATTAAAAGTGATAATATTATAAATACTCTACTCATATTTAATATTTTTCAACACTNCCTTCCCAATCTGGGTCTGCTGCTCCAATAAATTCTTTAGATAATTCATCATATTTGATAGCATGGACTCTACCAAACCTTGCTACTGAAGGCACGAACCTATATGGAAAATTTAGACTGTCTAGAGAACTAACAAAATTATTATCCCAGCTTAAGCCTTTATGGTTTTCTATTTGAACTGTATCTGAATCAGGAAATACTCTTCCAGAAGTCAATGAGTTAAAAAGACTCATTTTTTTATCTATCACATTACTTATAACTTGGGTTATAGCAGTAATAATTCTAGAACCTCCAGCTGCACCTAATGCTAAAAATAGATTTCCGTTTTTAGTAATTATTGTAGGTGAAATATGAGAGTTAGCTCTGTCACCAGGTTTATAGTCTCCTAGATATCCACCTAGAGTAACTGCATAAATAAACCCTAAGCCATTAGTGGCAACTTTAGAGCCCATCAATGGCCCAACAGTCTGAGTAAGTGATACAGCATAACCTTCTTTGTCTGCTGTGGATAAGTGTGTGGTATGTCCTATCTCAGCAACCCATTCACCAATTTCGTGACCATTGTAATCTAAAGATGAAATATTATCAGAATGTATTTTATTAGCTTGCTTTTTAGCATAATCTTTTGATAATATTATATTTAAAGAATCATAATTATTTTGTATTGGTCTATCCTCATAGGCTAACCTTGTTATATCAGAAAATAATTTAACCCATTCAGAGTCATTTAAATTTTCTGTATCAAAATTTTCTAAAATATTTAAAATTTCAATTGTTATTGCTCCAAAAGAAGGAAGATATAATGTGTTTACCTCATGTCCTCTATATGTACTTTTTAGAATTTTTGACTCAATGGCTTTATAATTTTTTAAATCGTTCATTGTTAATATACCACCATTTTGTTGAATATCTTTAACCATTCTCTCAGCAACTACACCAGAATAGAAACCATCTTTTCCTTTTTCAGCAATCGCTTTTAAAGTTTTGGAAAGATCATCTTGAATAAATAGCTTTCCTTCTTTATATGTATTACCTGTATCATCTAGGAAATATTTTTTTGTTCCATCAAATTCTCCAATTATATTTTCTACATAGGCATGCCTCATTGCCTCTCCAGGCAATATCTTAAAACCTTCACTAGCATATTTTATAGCTGGTTGCATTACTGTCTCTAAAGGNAGTCTTCCATATTCCTTATTTAATTTTACTAGTCCAGCAACAACTCCAGGAATTCCAATTGTAGAATAACCATAAGAAGATTTTTCATGAGTNTTNGGGTCATATAATTCAGGGACTTGAGTAGAGGCATCAATTCCCCTTACTTCTCCGTTAGGCAATCTGAAAATAACTTGTAGCCTACCTCCTATACCACTCATACTTGGTTCTACAACAGATAATACAAAAGCAGATGCCACAGCAGCATCTATTGCATTACCACCTTGTCTCATTATCTCTACTCCAGCTTTTGATGCAAGTGGTTGACCTGAACTGACTATTCCATCCTTGGAATTATCAAATTGGACATTATTTTTTTGATCACTATTATAGCATGATGTTAGGCTAATAAGGAATAAAAATAGAATTATATTTCTCATATAAATTTATAAAACTATAAAAGTTAAATAAATTATATTAATAATTCTTCATTACAAACCACTTCCAAAGTAGTTTATAAGTAATTTTAGAACCACTAGTAAGGATACCAACTCTATATATTCTTCCAGCAAACCATAGTGCAAATAAGACGAAAACACCTAATAAAAGAATTGAAAGAAGTAATTGCCAATCAGGNACTCCAAAAGGTAATCTTGCCATCATCAAAATTGGTGATGTGAAAGGAAACATACTCAAGAAAATTGAGGCATTACTTTCAGGATTTTCTAATATTACTGACATAAACATTAAACTNGCTATGATAGGAAGAGAAATTGGTAGTGTAAACTGACTTGCATCCTGTAAATTATCAACAGCAGAACCTATAGCAGCAAAAAACGCTCCATACAAGAAGAATCCACCAGTAAAATAAATTAAAAATACAATTATAGTCTTGTACACATCTATTGAAGAAAATAACTCAAAAATACCAGCTACCATTTCTTTAGACTGATCAATTTCTTGTTGATTTCCAGGAATTTGTGTAGAGCCGACAGTATCAATTCCAAAATAGAGTGATGTCAAAGTTGAAATTGAAAAAACTAATATAATCCAGATAAATATCTGAGTAAAAGCTACTGCTCCTACTCCTAGAACTTTACCCATCATAAGTTGAATTGGTTTTACCGATGATACAATCACCTCAACAACTTTACTTGTCTTTTCATCTAAAACACTTTGAAGAATGAAACTTCCATATATAAAAACAAACATATAAATCAAAAATCCATTAAAATAACCTAAGCCAAATGCAAGGCCAGAGCTAGATTTATTAACTCCCATTTCGCTTCCATCAGAGATAGCATTTTCCTCAACACTGTATGTATCCATGTCCACTCTCGTCTCTAACTTCTCTAACGAAGACTTCTCTATATTAAGTTCCTCTATCTTTCTATCTTTAATCTTATCCTCAACAATTCTTTCCATATTATTTACAAAATCACTACTAGGAACATTTTTAGAATAAAAATTAATAGCGTCTGGATTATATATATCCATTTTTGGAATATCTAGAGCACCGTAAATTTCACCACTAAGAATTTCTTCTTGTAAAGAATTTATATCTGAATCACTTAAGAACATATTATTATATCCGAAAGACAGACTATCATCAATTAGACCAGATTTATCTACTACAGCTATTCTCCTTATTTCTTTCTCATCAGACTCTATAAGTAAAACAGCAATAAAGATGAATAATGGAAAAATTAATGGCGTAAGTAATGTTCCTAAAATAAAAGATTTCTTCTGAACTCTCTGTAGATATTCTCTCTCAAAAATGATCCATACTTTACTCATCTTTCCCCCCCTCCTTCACTTTCATTATAAATATATCATTCATGTTTGGAATCTTTTCTTTAAATGAAATTATCTGTGTATAACTTGATATTACTTTAAATAAATCTTTATAAGATTTCTTACTATTTAAGCCTACTTCTGATTCATAAATTCCTTCAGACACTTTTTCTGATTTAATAATTGAAAAACTTGGATCTTTCTTTATTTTCTTATCATGAACTATAAGATAGTTATCAGACTTATATTTCATTTTAATTTGTTCTGTATCCCCATCAAGAATCTTTTTTGAATTATTAATCATTGCTANCTGATCACACAACTCATCNACTGATTCCATCCTATGAGTAGAAAAAATAATTGTTTTACCGTTTTCCTTAAGTTTCAAAAGATTTGACTTTACTAGATTNGCATTTACAGGATCAAACCCAGAAAATGGTTCATCAAGAATTATAAGGTCAGGGTCATGAAGAACTGTAGAAATGAACTGGACCTTCTGACTCATTCCTTTAGATAAATCTTCAATATTTTTATTCCACCAATTAGAAACCTCTAAATTTTCAAACCAATACTTTGATGCGTCAATACATTGATTTCTATTTAATCCTTTAAGTTTTCCCATAAAAAGNAGAAAATCTCCAACTTTCATTTTCTTATATAGGCCNCTCTCCTCTGGCATATAACCAATCTTCCTTACATCATCATAATTAATAGGTCTTCCNTTTAGAAAAATTTCACCTTTGTCCTGGTTTATAATTTGATTTATAATTCTAATTAAGGATGTTTTTCCAGCACCATTTGGACCCAAAAGACCAAAAATACTAGACTTTTTAATATCTATTGAAATATCATCNAGGGCCTTATGACCAACATACGACTTACTTATATTTTTAACAGATAACAATGCCTTANGTATTTAAAATTACTTAGAATACAAACAGTCTTAANGTTTAATAAAAGATGCATTTAAAACTGAAGTGCCAAAAGTAGAAAATGTAATCAAAATAACAATAAATGAATTGATTTATTTTAAAACTATGGTGTTGATCCCATTCTCATTTAGTTCTTCGATAACATTTTTTAAATCTTTATTTCTTAGATTATTATACTCTAAACCTACTTCTTCAAGTCTTTTNTGTAATAAATCATATACTTCATAATACGAATCAGCTGGTCTAAAATCNGCATTAGGAACGTTTCCNGCNAGATATGCTAANTTCTCACCTATCATCTTTTCAAATCTNACATCATCTTGACCAGTNCCAGTTTCTTTAAGCTGGACAAGTTTCTTTTCTACATTCAAAAATTGTTTCTCTAATTTCTCTACAGTCGAGATAAGACTTTCATCTTTACTCGTATTTGAAATCATAGATTTTAGATCTAATAGTTGTCTTCTTATTATTTCTATAGAATTAATGTATTGAGCTGTAATATTTACATCGTCATATATTTTCCTCATTAGATTATCCTGAAGCATTATATCTTCCATGTCACCATCAGAATGAGGATCTTTCATTACCTCTAATGATTTAGTAACCACTTCATCACCCAATATTAAATTAATATTATAAACTCCAGGAGGAGACATTATAGATATTGAAAATGGTAATTTTCTCTTTCTCTCATCTCCTAATGATACCCATTCGGCAAATTGAGGTTTTGTTCTCAAGATAATTTCATCAGTACTTTCTCCTTTAAAATCCCACCATAATCTGTTTATACCCTTTGAACCTTTTTCATTTATAGTCTTAATTGTGTCACTATTAGAATCAGTAATAATAATTTTAACATTTTGCTGACTTTCTTTAAGCCAATAATTTATTGAAGCACCATTAGGTGGATCAGCACCTGTTGAAGCTTCAGGAAACATCTGTAGTGAACTAGTCACATTATGAAACCTATACGATGGCTTTATATCAAAAAGGTGAATATCTTTTTTGACAATATTTTCGTCCATCTGCTGAAGTGGAGAAATATCATCTAGAATCCAAATTCCTCTTCCGTATGTACCTAATACAAGATCATTAAAATGTTCTTGAATATCAATCCAGTACATAGGAGCATGAGGCAAATTTGACATCATCTCCTGCCAATTTTCCCCATCATTAAATGAAACATAAAGTTTATTTTCTGTACCTAGGTATAATAATCCCTCTTTTACAGGATCCTCTTTTACACATCTAGTATAACTTAAATTTCCTTCTTTAATACCAGTAGTAATCTTTTTCCATGATTTCCCAAAATTCTCAGTTTTATAAACATAAGGTTCAAAATTCCCTACCTGATGAAATTCTATTGTAAGATAAGCTTTGCCCTCACTCCATCTAGAAGCTTCTATGTTTCTAACTACTCCCAACTTTGGTAAATTAGGGATGTTTTTTGTTACATTGGTCCATGTATCTCCATTATCCTTACTTATATGAACAAGACCATCATTAGTTCCGGCCCACAGGATACCTTTTTTTACAGGTGATTCATCAAAAGCATAAATAACATTGGCATACTCAACTGCAATGTTATCACCTGTTAAACCTCCAGAAAAACCTTGCATTGACTTATCATTTAAGGATAGGTCNGGACTTATAACATCCCAAGACTGGCCGTCGTTAGTAGTTCTGTGAACATGCTGACTTGTGACATATATAGTTTTGTTATCATGAGGTGATATTAAAAGAGGAAATGTCCACTGAAACCTATACTTTAATAGTTCAGCATGACTACCTGCAGTAAATTCAGGCCAAACTTCGAGCTGTCTAAATTGATTATTTTTTTCATTATACCTAGTGACTATCCCTCCTAAAGGTCCGTAACCAGATGCACTTGACCATACAACATCAGGATCTTTAGGATCAGCAGTTGCAAATCCACTTTCACCACCACCTACCGATCTCCACATACCAGACTGAATCATGCCAGGACCAAACCAATTTCCAGTTCTACTTCTGCTCGGACCCTTCATCGAAGGTCCATCCTGTCTATTGGTAAGCACATTATATGGAATGTTATTATCTGTTGTAACATGATATAACTGCGCTATGGGCAAAAATGTTCTGTGCCATGATTTTCCTCTATTTTGAGAAATTGAAATTCCTCCATCTCCTGCTACAGCCATCCTATTTCCATTATTTGGGTCTATCCACATTTCATGATGATCCCAATTAGGGGAAGATAATTGTGATCTGTTTTCTAAAGAAGTCCCTCCGTCAATACTTGAAAAGAATCTATAACTTATAAAATAAACCTCATTAGGATTATCAGGAGAAGCTGTTGTCCTTGTATAATAAGCTTGTCTAGAACCTAATTCTCTATTTGAATTTATAAGTTTAAATGTTTCACCGTTATCATCAGATCTCCATAATTCTCCAGATTCTGTTTCCTCACCATTATAAGGTATACCATCACCAGTCTCTATCAAAGCATATACCCTATCAGGTGCTGCTGGAGTCATTGCTAAAGCTATCTTACCAACTGGTTTTGTAGGAAGACCATTATTTTTTAATCTTTTCCAAGTGATTCCTCCATCTTTAGACTTAAATATTCCACTCCCAGGACCACCACTAATTCTTTTCCATGTTTTTAACTCTAAGTGCCAAGCTCCGGCTATTATAACTCTAGGGTTATCTGTGTCCATGACAATATCAGAAATTCCAGTATTTTCGTCTACAAAAAGTGTCTGACTCCATGTTTCACCACCATCTTTACTCATGTAAAGACCCTTTTCCTTTTGAGGAGAGTACGCATGACCTAGTACACCAACATATATTAAATCAGGATTATCAGGATGGATAATTATCCTAGATATTCTACCTGAATTTTTTAGTCCAATATGTTTCCAGGTCTTACCNCCATCTTGAGACTTATAAACTCCATNNCCNATAGATACATTTGATCTNATTGAGCTNTCNCCNGTACCAACAATAATTGTCATTGGATCAGATGGAGCNACNGCAATNGCNCCAATTGANTGAACTTCTTGNTCATCAAAAATTGGTTGCCANTTAAGNCCACCATCAAANGTCTTCCAGACACCTCCNGATGCTGCTCCNACATAATANANNAATGGNTGANTTGGTACACCAGCNACACAAGTTANCCTATTNCCNATNGGTCCNATATGNCTAAATTGCATATCNGANATNATNTTTTTATCAATTATCTGNNCTANNCTGACAAAAGGAANTAGAAAAAGTAGTAGATAGAAGTTTAAATTCTTCATAAGATTAAGGGTTTGTTGTTAATACTCAAATAAATTACATTATAATTTATCTAATTTAAAAAGAAATAATTAAAAGAATTTACTCAAAATACTTTCAGGAAGGATTTTGATGAGAAATGATATAATTTTCCAACGTCTAGTGATATACAAAACTTTACTTTTTCTATCAATACCTGCAACTATTTGTTTGCATGCTTTCTCTAGTGGAGCAACCCAAAGTAATTTGTCCTTGTTACCCATTAAAATTTCAGTATCAACAAATCCAGGCCTAACATCTGTCAAAAATATTGGGAGTTTAATTTTAATTGATTTAAATCTTAATCCTTGAAGATAATTTGCCTGATATGCTTTAGAAGCATTGTATGATGGAGCAATACCATTACCTATTTCTGATGCA
>NZUF01000010.1 GCA_002696995.1 Flammeovirgaceae bacterium
AACAATTATTATAAAAGTATATATTATCGGAATAGTAAAGAGTCTTGTGCCAAGGCCTAGAGCTACAAATAACGGACATATAAACTCTGCAAAAGCTACAAGTGCCATTGAGATTTCTTCATTAAAAAATAGGTGTGTTCTCCCCCATATATTTCCCTCTAATAACCTTACCATCTTACCGTAGCCATGAGTCATTAGCGCACCGCTGATCACTACTCTAAAAAATAAAAGAGCCACATGATTATAATGGCTCTTTATCGAACATAAGAAAAATAAATTTTTCATACTAAACTATATTACGCATTAATTTGAGTTAATGTTCGACTTAATTAGATGACAATAATTTAATTTTCTTGCGATATCATATAGTTTAATTATAAATTTACTCTATGAATGACTCTAATTACAGGATAGGGCACGGTTATGATGTTCACAGACTCGAAGAAGGTAAAAAGTTTATTATTGGAGGAATAGAGATAAATCACTCCAAAGGTGCAATTGGCCACTCCGACGCTGACGTAGTTATTCATGTCATATGTGACGCGCTTCTCGGTGCCATGAGCCTCGGAGATATTGGGTCCCATTTCCCAGATACTGATAATAAGTATAAGGGTATAGACAGCAAAATACTTCTAGGTGATGTAATAAATATCATGAAAGAAAATAAATATGATATAGTAAATATTGACGTCACTATATTGCTACAAAAACCTAAACTTAGAGATCATATCGATACGATGAGAAAAACTATAGCTGANATCACTGGGTCTGAAGTTTCTTCAATCTCAGTTAAGGCAACTACTACCGAGGGACTCGGTTTTGTGGGAAGAGANGAAGGTGTNGCGGCACACTGCGTATGCCTATTNAAAAAATGAGNCTAAAGNTTATAAAAACTTCGGACGGATCCGACACCATATATAATTCAGAATTAAACGAGACATACCACTCTTTACATGGGTCAATAAACGAATCAAAAATTGTATATATCAGAAATGGTTTGGAGCACTACCTAAATAAAAACAGAAAAAATAATATTAAAATATTAGAGATTGGTTTTGGCACGGGATTAAATTTTCTTCTAACTCATTCCTTTTTACAAAATAGAAAAGAGAAGGTAACCTATCATACCCTTGAACCCTTCCCTTTACCTAAAGGGATAATCCAAAGGTTAAACTATGTCTCAGAGTTAGGAGAAAAATACAGGAGAGTCTTTGACTTATCTCACTCTAATGATTTTGATAAGAGAAATAATATCACTGAAAATTTAAAACTTTTAAAAACTAAAAACTCTCTAGAAAGTATAAGGCTTGATGGAAAATATGACGTCATCTATTATGATGCTTTTGCCCCGAGCAAGCAACCGAGTATTTGGACTAAAGAAAATTTAAAAAAAGTTTTTTTGCACATGGAAGATAACTCTACCCTTGTCACATACTGCTCAAGCGGTCAGTTTAAAAGAGATCTAAAAAGTATAGGATATGACGTCGAAGTTTTGCCGGGACCAAAAGGAAAAAAAGAAATGGTAAGAGCCTCTAAATAAGTTACCACTCTCTATTATATAGCTCTATCTTCTCAATCTCATCATCATCTAAAGTATTCCCCATTCCATGAACGGAAGACACATTGAAGAATCCTACCACAGGATAATTTGGATTAACTGAATCATCAGGAATATTAATTGCATATAAATTAGTTGGAACGTTTGATAAAGAGACAGCAAATAATTCGCTAAAACCACCAGGTCTATTTATTTGTAGAGCTGTCTTATTAAGAAAGTCGAAAGCCTCTAAGGTCACAGAATGAATTTCTACAAATAGAGAATCTCCTTTTTTGAATGGAGTCACAAGGTTTCCGTCATCATCATTCTCAAATTTAGTAACAGCCCTTCTTATTGGAGGAATGAATGGTATTCCATCAATAAGAGCTCCTTCTGAAGAAGCGCCAGCGTCTATACACGTTATTATATCTTGTAAACCTGTCTGTAGCTCGCCATTAATATAGCTCTTGATCCAGTATGCATCCCCAACCCCTTCCTTTTCTCTAGACCAGAATTCTGCGTAATATGAATCTTCTGGGACTTGTCCTCTCACAAAATTAACACTATCTATTATCGATGTGCGATGAAGTTGGGATTCCGCGATAATATTTATTCCGTCATGCTGTAAAATAATACTTAGATAAAACTTTGTTCCCTCCTCTCCAATATTTTTATTAGCTGAGTCTGGCGTCCAAATATACTCCCCATCATTAACCTCAGTAAAAGTGAAATGTTTAGAATTTTCGTCATAAACAAATACATTAGCACCGACTACAGGGACTGGTGAGTTAGTATCTAAATAGTTCTGAGTTTTTGAAAGTTTAATGACTTGTGTTTCTTCTAAGTTATTTATCCATGCGTCAACGACAAGGATTGGATCGTTAGTTGGAAGATCAGGATTAATAATGTCTTCACATGAAAATAAAAACATAAATAAAATGTAATAATATCTTTTCATTAAAATTTAAAGTTATAAGTTATAGATGGCACAAATGAACCAATAATTGAAAGACGAGTAACTTCTCCAGGCACAAAAGAATCTGTCACATTTCCAGTCCCTTGCGAGAAATAAATTGAAAACGGATTCCTCCTATTATATACATTGTAGACACCTATAATTAGAGAGCTGTCATTTTTCCTTACCTTACCATTTTTCTTCTCCTTCTTTCCGTTAATAGTGACAGATAGATCTAACCTGTGGTAGTCAGGAATCCTAAACTGGTGTCTTGCACTTGAGGAGTTGTGGGGTATGGCAAAGCCCTGAATAACAAATTTTGATGATGGAAAGGTCACAGGAGTTCCAGTTAGATAAACAAAATTTCCTGAGAGCTGAATTCTTTCATTAATTTTATATGTAGACGTTACCTTGAAGTTATGCGTCTGGTCATATCTTGTAGGATACCAATTAAATTCATTTATCCCATCTATCTTGAGCTCAGACCTACCAGCGGTATAACTTATCCACCCGTTAAATTTTCCTTTATTCTTCTTTAGTAGGAACTCAACACCATACGCCCTTCCTTTACCCGGTAACAANTCTCCCTCAAAATATTTATTTATTAGAAGATCGGCACCGTCTATATAATCAATCTGATTCTTAAGATCTTTATAATATAATTCTACAGAAGCCTCAAACTTGTTACTGCTAAAATTTTTAAAATAACCTAGCACATAAGAATCTGCGAANTCNGGTTTTATATTATTAGTACTTGGGGTCCACACATCAAGAGAACTTGATGCAGCAGTATTAGATAGCAAGTGTATGTACTGAGTCATCCTATTATAACTTGCTTTTATAGCAGAAAATTTTCCGGACTTTATATTTAAAGAAATTCTAGGTTCAAGGCTAGAATATGACTTAATATTATCCTTNCCATCCACCGGTGTCTCAGAGACAAGAGGTCTTCTCCCACCNGATAACGTTGATGTTCCAAACTCATAAATACTTCCAGGCCCATTATAAGAATATAATGAGTATCTGATACCATAAGCCANAGTTAAATTTGATATTTTCTGCTCATTNCCGACATAAAACGCGCCCTCGAAGGCGTACTTCATCGGGAGTGTGATGTCTGTCTTTTCACCATCGCTTACTCCTATTGCATTGGCTGGCTCGAACCTATAGTTTATCAATTCAGCACCAATAGAGAGTTCATTTCTAGCATTCACAAAATAGGTGAACTCTGGTTTAAAATTATATGTTTCAACGTTTGAATCCCACTCAAATTTATTTCTATCGTCACTACCAAAAGCCAGTTGATAATCATAGTTACTGTATATAGCAGTAAAGTTTGAGAAGAGCCTGTCGTTAAATAAATGATTCCATCTCACTGTTCCTGTTCTGTTACCCCAATTAAAACCTTGTCTTGCGTCAAACTTAAAAACATCTCTACCAACATAACTTGAAATNTATAATGTGTTACTTTCATTTAGTTCAAAATTTGTTTTTGCGGTGAGATCATAAAAGTTTAGCGCTGCTCCATCCTCAAAAAAATTAGAGCTTTTCAGAAATGGTCTTGCTAATATATCAGCGTATGACCTTCTCAGTGCCAAGATAAATGAGGACTTGTCTTTTACGATTGGAGACTCAAGAGTTAACCTACTAAAAATGGTTCCTATACCTCCTGATAGAACTGTATTTTTTTTATTCCCATCCTTCATCCTTATATCCAGAATTGATGATATACGGCCACCATATCTTGATGGGACACCTCCTTTATATAATTTCAAATCCTTAACTGCATCAGGATTAAACACAGAAAGAAAACCAAGAAGGTGAGATGAATTATATACCGGGGCCTCATCAAGTAACACCAGGTTTTGACCAACAGAACCCCCTCTNACATTAAATCCAGATGCGCCCTCACCAACTGAACTTACACCAGGAAGTAATTGAATAGCTTTAATAATATCATTCTCTCCTAGGAAAGTAGGTATTTCAGTTACTTTTGACATGTCTAGTTTTGAAGTGCTCATCTCAATGCTAGATATATTATAATCTTCTGCAACATCACTAACGACTACTCCTTGTAACTCAATATCCAAACTTGAAAGTTCAATATCTACTTTCAAATTATCAGATAACTCTAACTCTCTAGAAATTGTATTATATCCTATATATCTAAAGTCGACGTTATATATTCCTTCATCTAATGTAATTGAATAGAAACCATAAGGGTTTGTTATTGTTCCTGCTCTTATCTGATTAATATAGACTGTAGCTCCTATGAGACTCTCTCCAGACTCAGCATCTCTCACATAACCATTTAATGTAAATTTATCTTGAGCATACAATTGAGTTGATATCAAAAAGAAAAAAGACAGATTTCGTAAAATTTTTGTCATCACGATAATAATACGATAATTTATATTATGAGTTGTTTTTTTTTATCTCTTCGATAATAATTTTTGAGTGATCTCTAGAATTTTCAATAAACCACTTATTAGTTTTCAACCCACCACATATTACACCTGCAAGATATATNCCATTAACATTAGTTTCCATAGTATCAGGATTATGGAAAGGTGTTGTGTNCTCATCATCTCCAATTATAATACCAATTCTTTCTAGGAAAGAGAAGTCAGGTTGGTAGCCTGTCATGGCAAGAANAAAATCATTTTTAATTACCACCTCTCCATCTGGAGTAGAAATTGTAATACTTTTATTTTCTATGCTTTTAATATTAGAGTTAAAATATGACTTGATTGAACCCTCACTAATTCTATTCTCAACATCAGGCTTTACCCAGTATTTTACACTCTCACTTAAATTTGGTTCACGTACTATCATCGTAACTTCTTCAGCTCCCTTCCTGTAAGTCTCAAGGGCTACATCAACAGCTGAGTTGGCAGCACCTACAACAGCNACCTTCATACCAAAGTAAGGGTGAGGCTCATCGTAATAATGTTTGACTTTATCCAAATCTTCTCCCGGAACATTTAGCTTATAAGGGAGGTCATAGAACCCAGTAGATACTATCACATTTTTTGAAATATATTTTCCTTTGGAGGTAACAACTTCAAAATTTTCTTTTTTNGTTATCTNATTCACTTCCTCATATAAATTAATATCTAACTTCCACGAGCTGACTACCCTTCTGTAGTATTCAAGAGCCTCAGACTTTGTGGGTTTTGAGTTATGTGAGATGAAGGGAACACCTCCAATTTCTAACTTATCAGAAGTAGAAAAAAATGTCATGTTTTTTGGGTAATTATATAAGGAATTAACTAGACACCCCTTGTCTATGATAACATAGCTAAGATTATTTTTTTTTGCCTCTATAGCACAACAGATTCCTATGGGTCCAGCACCTATAATACAAAGGTCAAATTTCATATTATCTCATTAATATTTTAAAATTCAAATCAAGAGGATCTAATTCTTTATATAGGTCATCAATAAATGATGAATCATAAAAAGAAATCATATTTTCCTTTCTCTCTTGAATTGAATTATTAGGCTTTAGATTATCACATAAAAATTTAATGTGTGATATAGCATCAGAATTATTTTTTTTAAGTGCATTCACATATCTCCTCTGTACCTGACTTACTGTCTTCTCAATTTTTTTTCCGGTTGCCAAGACATGAGGTTTCATT
This sequence comes from Flammeovirgaceae bacterium, assembly GCA_002696995.1. Lineage (GTDB taxonomy): Bacteria > Bacteroidota > Bacteroidia > Cytophagales > MED-G16 > MED-G16. Next base: position 6,137 of record NZUF01000010.1, read on the forward strand.
GTCGAATCAATATCTCCAAACTTTGATGACAAACTTTCAACTGCATCTTTTATTTTTTGAATTTCATTGCTAAAGTTTTTTGTCTCATCCTCAAAGGCACCAATAGATTTAGATTCTAAGACGTGTCTGCTTTTAAATAAATCTCTTGAAGTAAGGCTGTATTTCTTTATTATCTTCTGCACCTTCTCCGAAAGAATTAGACAAAAATCTCTAGGAATAAGTACAGGGTAGTTAATGTCATAACTTTTAAAAAATTTTTTGAAACTAAGCCAATAAACTATCTCCGCAGGACCTCCAACATAAGATATATTAGGCAATATAGACTGCTGGAAGAGACAACGTGATATTACATTAGGACTAAAATTTTCGGGAGATGAATGTATTAGTTTTTTCATCGTGCTCTCATCAAAAGACTTTGAAGTAGAAAGAATTTTATATTCATTTTCTTTCTCAATTCTCTCTCTAAAGTTTTTCTCTTGATAAAAAAAGTTGATTTTTCTGACTAACACATCAGACTTGATTTCTGAAGTCTTTTCAATATTATAAATTGAATTATTTATTATATCATCTTCAATTATTTGTACAAAAGATTTTTTTAAAAGCTTTGAGTTTGGGTCAATGACTATTAAACCTCTCTCACCAAATAGAAAGTTCATGTATTTAATTACCGCCTCAGATAAAGAGTCACTAGAGTTATAAGCTTCAAGAAAAAAACTAGGGACAGAAGATTCTTTTTGTAAAATATTAGCAAAAGATTTGGGGTTAATATCTCCTACAGGGCCTGATGTTTCTATATCCCAGACGTGGGTTCTTCCCAAAGAATGAAAAGATTTAATTTCATCAAAATCATGGTCTTCTGAAGCCATCCAGTAAACTGGAATAAAATTATAATTAGGATATTTTTTTGAAAGATTCTCTGCTAACTTAATAGTTGATATTATTTTATATACCACATAAAGAGGGCCCGTACATACATTCAGCTGATGTCCTGTTGTTATTGTAAAGGTATTATCTGATAAAATTGAGTCAATATTTTCACTAAGTTTATTGCCAATTTCTATGGAATGATATTGAGATATAATCTCAGAATGAAGAGTTCTCCTCTTACTATTATTAAAATCAACTTTATCTATCGCCTTTATAATATTTTTCTCTTCGGGGAAATGTTCCTCTTTAGAATCTTTATTTATGAAGCTTAAAAATTTTTTAGAAAAATTTCCTGTGTCATTAAAACTTATCGTTTCTTTCTTCATTTTAAAACTTCTCCAATTAAATCGTACTCACTCGCCGATATTATCTTAACATCATAAAATTCTCCAACCCTTAGATGAAAATTCTTGGCAGGTATAATTACTTCATTATCTACTTCAGGTGAATCAAACTCTGTCCTACCAAAATAATTATTTTTATCACCTCTATCAATTAATACTTTAAATGATTTACCAACTTTCTTTTTATTTAAATCCTCTGAAATGCTCTGCTGTAATGACATTATCTGATTATATCTCTTCCTCTTAAGTGTCTCAGGTACATCATCTTCAAATGAATGAGAATGTGTTCCCTCCTCATGTGAATATGTAAATACTCCTAACCTATCAAATCTATTCCTTTCTACAAAATCATACATCTCCTTGAAATGGCTATCTTTCTCTCCTGGGTGTCCTGCAATTAGAGTAGTTCTAATTGATATTTCAGGATTAATATCTCTTATATCTTTTATTAACGCATCGGTCTTCTCTCTAGTAATTCCTCTTCTCATAAGTTTTAATATTTCTGAAGAACCGTGCTGGAGAGGTATATCTAAATAATTACAGATATTTTCTCTATCTCTCATAACCTTAATAATTTCTAGGGGAAAACCAGAGGGATATGCATAATGTACTCTTATCCAGTCCAAGCCTTCAATATCCGAAAGTCTTTTTAACAAATCTGGCAATTTCCTCTCCCCGTACAAGTCTAATCCGTAATAGGTTGAATCCTGAGCAATTACCATTATCTCTCTTACTCCATTTTTAACAAGGTTTTTAGTTTCAATAACTAAATCCTCTATAGACTTAGACCTATGCTTACCCCTCATAATAGGTATAGCACAAAAGGAACAAGGTCTATCACAACCCTCAGAAATTTTAAGGTATGCGTAATGTGAATCTGTAGTAATAATCCTTTCTCCTAAGAGCTCATTTCTATATTTAGCTTGAAAATTTTTTAGAAGTTCTGGTAGATCCCTAGTGCCATAAAAACCATCAACTTCTGGAATATCTTTCTCTAAATTTTCTTTATATCTCTGGGATAAACAACCCGTGACAAATAATTTTTTTATTTCCCCTACCTCTTTCTGTTTTGCATAGGAAAGTATAGTATCTATAGACTCTTGTTTTGCGTTATCAATAAAACCACATGTATTTACAATCACAACGTCTGGGTTAATATCATCCCTCTGGTGGAATGCCTTCTTATCGTTTCCTTTCAATTGAGTGAGTAAAACTTCAGAATCAACAATATTTTTTGCGCAACCTAATGTTACAATATTGATTTTTTCTTTTGACTTGGTTTGCATTTTGTTTTTTTAGATGGAATAAAATTAACGAATTATGGGCACTAATAGTTGAGATAAGATATATATACCTAACTACCTTTGACTTTTTACGATATTAAATATTTTTCTCCTACCTGACTTATCCTCTATAACCTCAACAATATATGATCCATTGTTATATTTTTTCATTTCTAAGGTTAGGTCAGAAAAAGGAACAGTCTTTTGTTCAAGAACTCTCCCGAGTTTATCTACTACCCTAATATGATATGTCCCGACTGGGTCACCTCCTTCAAACATCACCTTATCAAGTGTTGGGTTAGGAAATGCCTTTATTTCAAGAAGTAAGCCTTTCTCTAGAGAAGTAGGGATCACATCTACTATTAAAGGTTGGTGAAATCCTTGCGTGATTTCTGTGTCATCATTTCCGAGTGTAGAGATGACACCTTCACCTATAGTCCAACTTAAAATCATTCCTCCTGCCTCAGATGTTTTTCCTGCAGAAGAAATCACCTCCTGAGAGTTACTTAAGTGAGAAATAATAAAAAAAGTAAAAACTAAATAATATTTCATAAAGTAAATTTAACTAATTATAGTAAACTAGTTCCCATTAAACATAAGATCTAATGAATTATTAAAACTTGTGGGATTATAGTCTAAAAATTTAATAGACTTTTCTAAATCAAATCCTGTCTTAAAAGGCCTTAGTGCTCTTTGATTTAAATCTTTTGTCTTAACATGATTAATAAGATTTTTATCTAATGTAAAGTAATCTGCTATTCTATTACCAATTTCCAGATAACTCATCTGTTCAGGGCCACACACATTAAAAATTCCAATAGCATTCTTTTCAGAGGCACTCACACATGCTGCTGACAAGTCATCTACATACGTTGGCATTCTTATTTGGTCATCAACAAGACTTATGATATTACCTTCTTCTAGGGACTTCTTAATATAGGTCACTATATTTAACTTTTCGTGCATTCCGTAAACCAAAATTGTTCTTAAAATAGAATATTTAAGATTTGATGAGGTAATTATTCTCTCACCTTCTAGTTTACTTTTAGCATAATATCCTTGGGGGCTAGGAGCATCAGACTCTAGGTAGATTCCTGATTTTTTTTGACCATCAAAAATATAATCTGTAGATATATGAGTAAGGTGACAATTATATTTAAGGCAAACATCAACTAAATTTCTAACTCCATTAATATTTACATCATCACATGACTTTTTTTCTGTTTCACAAAGATCAACATTTGCCATAGCGGCAGAGTTTATTACAACATCTGGATTAAATTTTGCAAAAAATAATTCCAGATCATCTTTTGAGGTTATGTCAACCTTATGATCGGCTAAACCTTCAATTTTTCTTGAGGATTTAAATACTTCATGTTCAGATTTAGAAAGAATCTTTATAATCGAATTTCCAACTAGTCCGTTAACCCCTGTTACTAATATTTTCATTATTTTGGGTAAGAATAACCATAATCCTTAGTTATTTTCTCCTTGGATATTTTCTTTATTTTAAAGGTCATAGGGATATCTTCTACAGGTTTATCAGCTGACCCAGTCTTAACAGATGCAATCTTATCAATAACATCAAGCCCCTCAACAATTCTACCAAAAACAGTATATGCGCCGTCAAGATGAGGGACACCCCCGACGGTAGTGTAAGCCTTTAATACTTCATCAGAAATAGTTTTTCTTATTTGCATTCCATACTTCTCTTCACAAATCTCACTAAGAGAAATTGCAAGCTTCTGAGTTTCTTCTGGATCATTTTGAGCATCTATAAACTTCTGTCTCATATCAGAGTATTCTTCTTCTTGGAGTAACCTCCTCACGCCCCCGTACAATGCATTAATGTCAAGAGTTAATTCTTCCTCTTTGTATACCTTTCCTTGAACAATGTAGAATTGACATCCACTGGACTCTTTATCTGGGTTTACATTATCACCCATTCTGGCAGCTGCTATTTCACCTTTTCTATGAAAAAGATTATCATTAAATTCTGCAGGTATTGTGTAGTCAATTTCATTTTCGCTAACTAGGTTAACATCACCACCTTGTATCATAAAGTTTTCTATAACTCTATGAAAAGTTGTAGAGTCAAACTTTCCTGATTCACTTAACTCTATAAAGTTTTTTTTATGAAGAGGAGTCTCATCATAAAGTATTGCCTTCATCTCTCCATATGGAGTAGATATTGTTATTAGAACGTCTTTATTCATAGCACACGATTGAATTAATATTAAAATAATAAAAGTAAATTTTTTCATAATTATGTTTTAACCCTACTACTAAATAGGTCTGAAATTTTGATAGACAAATCTAGGAATAAAATTTTTGGGTTAGCATTTCTATCTAAAAATCTTATACTCTCATCAACTGATAGTACAATTTTTTCAAAAGAAGATATGTCTAATGTCATCTTAAATTTTTCTATAAATTTTTTTTCATCCTCTGAAATTCTTGAAAGTTTCTCGTCAATATTTGAAACTAATGCCTCTCGCATAAGCTTTAAACAATATGTCATGAAAGCTCTCTTTCTTATCTTAGATAATAAATTAAACCAATCAATTTGTTTATTTATTTCTGAAAAGTTTTTGGAATAACACGCACGCATCCATGATTTTAAATTTTCTAAATCATCTGCCTCGGATATATTAAGATATCTTTCAGCTTTGTTAATATCTCCGTCTGAAATATATATTGACTGATCAACTTCTACTTCTGATATATCATTATACTTTGTCAAATAACTTTTCATTTCATCCTCATTGAATCTTCTGATTTTAAACATTTGAACACGAGATTTTATTGTCTGAATAAGCCTTTGGTGATTATTAGTAACTAAAAAAAATAAAGTTTCACCAGGCGGCTCCTCTAAAATTTTTAGCATGGCATTAGACGTACTTAGATGCAAATACTCTGGAAGCCATATAATATTAATTTTAAACCTAGTCTCAAATGGTTTAAGTGTTAATTTTTTTACTAAATTTCTAACTTCGTCCTTAGAAATATTTGGCTGTTTATTCTCAAATCCGTATGATTCAAACCAGTCGTCTATACTTAGATATGGTGAATCAATAATAGAGGCTCTCCACGCATCTATAAACTTATCACTAACAACCTCCTTATTTATTTTTGTTGTTGGTGCAACAGGAAAAATATAATTTACATCTGGGTGAATTAATTTATCCATTTTAGAACACGTGGCACAGGTACCACATGAGTCTTTTTCACTTCTATTCTCACAATTTATATATGAGGCAAATGCTAATGATAACGAGAGATTACCAGTACCAATTTGTCCGTTAAATAAAATAGCATGATGAATTTCATTAGACTTAAATGAATCAATTAGTCTTTCTTTGTGTGAATCTAAACCTGGTATATCTGAAAATCTCATACTTTTATTAAAACAAGTATAAAAAAAAAGTCTCCAAAGAATGAAGACTTTCAGTTTTTGTGTATATAAATACTAACTTTCTTTTGCTTCCTCTTCAGAACCCTTTTCTTCTTTNGNGCTTCNTCAGNNNCAGGAGCTTCTTCCTTAACTTCAGCAGCAGGTGCTTCTTCAGTAACTGGAGCTTCTTCCTTAACTTCAGCAGCAGGTGCCTCTTCAGTAACTGGAGCTTCTTCCTTAACTTCAGCAGCAGGTGCCTCTTCAGCAACTGGAGCTTCTTCCTTAACTTCAGCAGCAGGTGCCTCCTTAGTTGCTATAGCTTCTTCCTTAACTTCAGCAGTAGGCTCCTCTTTAGTTACAGGCTTTGAAGCTTGTTTTGATTTATACTTTTGATTAAACTTCTCAACTCTTCCTGCAGTATCAACAAATATTTTCTTACCAGTATAAAATGGATGTGAAGCAGAACTTACCTCAACCTTAATTAATGGGTACTCTTTGCCGTCTTCCCATTTAATTTTTTCTTCTGACTTCATCGTAGACCTAGTCAAAAATTTAAAGTCACTCTGAACGTCTTGGAAGACAACTTGGTTGTATTCTGGATGAATATCTTTCTTCATTTTATTATTTCTTTTTTATGTAAAGGTTTGCAAAGCTATCAAAATGTTATTTTTTTACAAAAAATGAGTGAAATATTATTCTTAATTTAGCCGAATGAAGACTTACCTAAGAATTCTTTCAGAAGCTAGTCCATTTGGGAAAATATTACCCCTATACCTTCTTTTAACGGTTTTATATATCGTTTTTAGTATGGTAAATTACTCAGTTTTAATACCTCTTCTTGAAGTTTTATTTAATCAAGTAGACCTTGATGATATAGAAAAAATGGGTGAAATAAAAAATTTCGAGTTTTCAATCGAATATATTAGAAACATTTTTTACTCTCACTTCAACGAATTAATTGTAAATAATGGGAGGCAAGAAGCTTTAAAGTTTGTCTGTTATGTAATGTTAACATCTGTATTTTTTGCTAATCTTTTTCGATATTTTTCCGCTATAATGATTGCAAGAGTTAGGGTTAGAGTTGTAACTAATTTAAGAAATTCATTATACGACAAAATAATAAATTTTAAAATCAATTTTTTCACTGACAAAAAGAAAGGAGATGTTATCTCTAGGCTAACGAGTGATATTCAACAGATTGAAAATTCAGTTATTAATTCTGTCACTGTCTTATTCAAAGAGCCTGCTTTTATTCTGGGCCTATTTTTTATATTGAGTACAATATCTACAAAACTCACTTTTTATACCCTCATTCTTGTTCCAATATCAGGATACTTAATATCAACGGTGGCAAGACGCTTAAAAATAAAGGCAGCATTTAGCCAGACAGCCTTAGGAAAAATAAATAATATTATTAACGAAACTTTAGATGGGATTAGAATTATTAAACTTTTTACTGCTAATAATTTTATGAGAAGTAGATTTAGAAATGAAGTTAATGACTACGGAAAACAAAATCTGTCAATGTATAAAAGATTTGAACTATCTAATCCTATTACTGAATTTCTTGGAATAGCTACAGTAGCATTGTTATTACTTATAGGGGGGGAAATGGTTCTTAATAATTCGTCATTAATAAGCGCTTCAGAATTTATAGCATTTATCATTATTTTTTCACAAGTATTACCCCCAGCAAAAGCTCTTACTACTACATTCAACACTGTACAGAGAGGTCTAGCTTCTGCTGATAGAGTATTTGAATATATTGATAAACAGGAGATAATTGAAGAGGACAAGGGACTAGAAAAAATTACAGATATTAAAAACTCAATCTCTTTTAATAATGTATACTTTGCCTATAAAAATAAGAATGTCTTAAAAGATATTAGTTTCAAAATCAAAAAAGGTGATAAGATTGCTATTGTAGGACCATCTGGTAGTGGTAAGTCAACCATAATAGATTTAATATCCAAATTCTATAAAGTAAAGTCTGGAGACATCAAGATAGATGGTAAAAATATAAATTCCTATAACACCTATGACATAAGAAAATTAATAGGAATTGTTACTCAAGAATCTTTACTATTTCATGATAGTATTAGAAATAATATAACTTTTGGGACTAACGAAATAGACGAAGATAAGATGATTGAATCCGCAAGAATTGCAAATGCATTTAACTTTATTGATAATCTTGATGATAAATTTGATACCGAAATTGGTGAGAGGGGATTAAAATTGTCAGGAGGACAGAGACAGCGGATTTGTATAGCTAGGGCAATATATAAAGACCCCCCTATTCTAATTTTTGATGAGGCAACTTCTTCTCTAGATTCTAAGTCAGAGATTTCAGTTCAAAAAGCTGTAGAAGAAGTAATGAAAGACAGGACATCTATAATCATAGCCCACAGGTTAAGTACAATAAAAAATGTTGATAAAATAATAGTGATCGAAGATGGGAAAATAATAGAAATGGGAAGTCATCAAGAACTTATTAAAAAAGATGATTTTTATTCTAAACTAAGTAAAATGCAAAATTTAAGTTAAATGGATAAAATAAAAAAAGAATTATTTGAGGCTCATGAGTTAATTAAAAAATTTATGGACGATGAATCTAATATCAAAAAAATAAGTGATGCAGCAAAACAGATAAAAAAATCTATTGAAGATGGGGGTAAGGTTATCTCGTGTGGTAACGGAGGATCGATGTGTGATGCTATGCATTTTGCAGAAGAGCTAACCGGTAAATTTAGAGAAGAGAGAGAAGCACTTCCTGCAATTTCAATATCTGATCCTTCCCATATAACATGTGTTGGAAATGATTATGGTTTTGAACATATATTCTCAAAATATTTAGAGGGAATTGGAAAAAGTGGAGATAGTTTGTTAGCTATAAGCACTAGCGGAAATTCAAGTAATGTTATCAATGCCGCAAAATTTGCAAAGAAAAATAATATAAAAGTTATTGCACTAACTGGAAAAGATGGAGGTGAATTAGGTAGAATTTCTGATATTGAAATAAGAGTTCCTCATTTTGGATATTCAGATAGAATTCAAGAGATTCACATTAAGGTAATACATATTCTTATTCTTTTAATAGAGAAAAACCAATGAACAAAATAATATTAGCAATTTTTATAGTAATAACAGGATGTAATATGAAAAAATCTAGACTAGAGGAACCAAAAGCCGAGAAAATCAAGAAAGTACTTTCTATCCACGGAGATGATAGGACTGATGAGTATTATTGGTTAAGTAATAGAGGAGACTCAAAAGTAATTGATTATCTAAATTCAGAGAATCAATACCGGGATGAGTTCATGAAAGATTATAAACCTCTTGAGGATGAAATATTCCAAGAAATAAAATCTAGAATTAAAGAAGATGATAGCAGCGTCCCATATTTTGATAACGGATACTTTTATTATACTAGATACGAAAAGGACAAACAATATCCTATCTACTGCAGAAAGAAAGAATCTCTAAACTCAAAAGAGGAGATACTAATTGATGCTAATATTATGTCTGAAGGTCATGAGTATTTTAGAGTAGGAGATATAGAAGTTAGTCCAGATAATAAGTTGATGGCATATAGTATAGATACTGTAAGCAGGAGAATATATACAGTATATTTTATGGACCTTGAGACTAGAGAAGTATCAGAGAAAAGTATTCCAAATACTTCAGGTTCAATAACATGGGCAAATGATAACAAAACTGTTTTCTATAATTTAAAGGATTTAAAGACATTGAGGACTGAGAGGGTCATGAAATATAACCTTAATATTGAGGATAGTGAAAAAGAAATATATTACGAAGCCGACGAAACATTTAGCGTCTACTCTTATAAAACAAAGTCTGATAAGTTTATAGTTATCGGCTCAAGTGCCACGTTATCTCAAGAGTACAGATATATAGATGCTGACAAGCCAGATGGCGAAATTAAACTATTTGANAAAAGGGTTGATGACCTAGAATATTCAATATCACACTTTGATGATAAATGGTTCATAATAACTAATAAAGATAATGCTACAAACTTTAAACTNATGGTATGTAAAGAAGGGAAAACAAATTCTAAAAATTGGGTAGATTTTATTCCTCACAGAGACGATACTCTTCTGGAAGGCATAGATATTTTTAAAGACTATTTAGTTGTAACAGAGAGAAATAATGGATTAAGAAAAATTCAAATTAGACCATGGAATGGTGAAAAAAATCATTACATAGAGTTTGATGAAGAAGTATATTCATTATACTCTAGTACCAACATAGAAATGAATACTAATAAGTTTAGATATAGTTATTCATCTATGACTACTCCAAATTCTGTTATCGAATATGATATGATAACAAAAGACACTTTGATTTTAAAAGAAACTGAGGTTCTTGGTGGAAAATTTGATAGGAAAAACTACCACACTAAAAGAGTATGGGCACCAGCTAGAGATGGTAAAAAGGTCCCAATATCTTTAGTCTATAGAAAAGATTTATTTGTTGAAGGAGAGAATCCTCTTCTTTTGTATGGCTACGGGTCTTATGGAATTACAAATAATGCAAGTTTTAGTTCAGTTAGATTAAGTTTACTTGATAGAGGNTTTGTATATGCGATAGCNCATATTAGAGGTAGCCAATATCTTGGAAGAGAATGGTATGATGACGGTAAAATGTTTAATAAGAAAAACACATTTACTGATTTTATAGATTCAGGAAAATTTTTAAAAGATCAAGGGTTTTCTCACGAAGATAAATTGTTTGCAATGGGTGGGAGTGCAGGTGGCCTTCTCATGGGTGCGGTATTAAATATGGCACCAGAAATATTTAAAGGTGTCATAGCAGCCGTTCCTTTTGTTGATGTTATCACAACTATGTTAGATGAGGAAATACCTCTTACTACTTTTGAATATGACGAATGGGGGAACCCTAATAATAAAGATTCATATGATTACATGCTNTCATACTCACCATATGACCAAGTCGGCAAAAAAGATTACCCTGCAATATTAATTACTACTGGTTACCACGATTCTCAAGTACAATATTTTGAGGCAGCAAAGTGGATTGCTAGACTTAGAGACAGAAGAACAAATAATGATCCTCTTCTCATGTACTGTAATATGGATGCGGGTCATGGAGGAGCTTCAGGCAGATTTGAGGCATATAAAGAAACTGCTATGGAATACGCTTTTTTTATATCTTTATTAAATAATTAATTATGAATCAACTACTTAAGTTTCTTTTAATAATAACAATTTTAGCATCATCATCTTGTAGTAAAAAAGAGATACAGCCTAATATTGTATTTATCATGTCTGATGATCATGCATTTCAGGCAGTAAGCGCATACGGTCATAACTTAAATAACACTCCTAATATTGATAGGATTGCAGAAGAAGGAGCAATTTTTAATAAAGGTTTTGTGACAAACTCTATATGTGCTCCAAGTAGAGCTGTTATGTTGACTGGGAAGCATAGTTTTGTTAATGGGAANGTTGACAATGTTCAGCCATTTAATTGGGACCAGTCAAATTTTGCTAAAGATTTACAAAATGCTGGATACGAAACTGCACTTATTGGAAAAATTCACCTTAAGGGTAAGCCTCAGGGTTTTAACCATTGGTCAGTCCTTCCTGGTCAAGGACATTACTACAACCCAAAATTTATTGAGAATGGAGACACCATTCAAATAGAAGGTCACGTTACACCAATTACTACTAAAATGACTTTAGATTGGTTAAAGAATACAAGAGATAAAGAGAAACCATTTCTTCTACTATACCATCAAAAGGCACCACATAGAAATTGGATGACTGAAGAAAAATATCTGACATTATTTGATGATAAAACATTTGAACCTCCTTTTAATTATTATGACAATTATGAAGGTAATGGCACCGCAGCAAAAGANCAAGAAATGCAAGTAGATGGCCACGCCGTTTGGGGTCATGACTTTAAGTTTTTAACTAATCCAATAACTGGAAAAAAAACAAACTTTAATTGGGAGTTAAAAAGATTAACTGATGCTCAACGTGAGAAATGGCTTGCAGCATATACTCCTAAAAANGATGCTTTTAGAGAAGCAAACCTTACTGGAAGAGACTTAGGAAAGTGGAAATTCAATAGATATATTAAAGATTATCTTAGAACTATTCAGTCGATAGACGATGGAGTTGGAGAGGTACTTAATTATTTAGACGAAAANGGATTAACTGAGAATACAATTGTTGTTTACACATCAGATCAGGGTTTTTATTTGGGAGAACACGGATGGTTTGATAAAAGATTTATGTATGAAGAGTCATTAAGAACACCTATTTTAATGAGATACCCAAAAGAAATTAAAAAAGGAATTGAGATAAATGAACTTATTCAAAATTTAGATTTTGCACCTACTTTTTTAGACTATGCTGGCATTGAAATACCTAGTAATATTCAAGGGAAATCTTTCAGGAATATTGTGAATCAAACCCATTCAGAGTGGAGAGACGCTATCTACTACACCTACTATGAATATCCTTCCGTTCATATGGTTAAAAGACATTATGGCGTGAGAACACATAGGTATAAGTTAATGCATTTCTACTATGACATTGATGAGTGGGAGATGTATGANCTTGAGGAAGATCCTTCTGAAATGAATAATATTTACGATAACCCAGAGTATGTTAANATTAAAGANATGATGCATGAAAGATTGGTTGATTTGAGGAATAAATATGGAGATTCAGATGAACTAAANGAGATGCATCTAGAAAGATATCTGGCATCTAGAAAAAGAGGTAGTGGNCCAAANACTAATTAATTTAAATAACCAGGTCCTTTAACAAATCTTCCTGAATATTTATTTGTATGTTTTCCATTTAATAGAACTGGGACTCCATTGACCAGCACATGATTAACACCCTCTGCGAATTGAAGAGGCTCTTCAAATGTTGCATTATCTTTCACNTCATCCATATTAAAAATNACAATATCAGCAAAGTAATTTTCTTTTAGTAAACCTCTTTCTTTTAATTTTAAATTGCTAGCTGGAAAACTAGTGAGTCTTCTTATTCCTTCCTCTAATGGAAAAAGTTTCTCATCTCTGGAATATTTCCCAAGTACTCTGATAAAACTACCGAAAGCTCTAGGATGAGTTCTAAAATTCTTACTTATATCACTATAGATACCTGCATCAGAACAAAATGATACCCATGGTAAACTTATTTTTTTTCTAATATTTTCTTCAGACATACTAAAATATATACATTGAATTCTATGGTCATCCTCTATTATCATATCAATAATAGCTTCTTCAGGGCTCTGCCCTCTCATCTCAGCTGCCTCGGCCACAGTTTTAGCTAGATATTTTTTTGACATAGAAGCAGTTTTAAAGCCTACCATGAGAATACCCTCAGGAGGTTGTTCAGATAATTCTTTTCTAATATCTTCCATTAGCCTCTCTCTGACACTNGGATCTTTCATCCTATTAATCCATGCCCTGTGTCCTCCCTCTTGAACCCANGTAGGAATAACACCNGTAAGNCCAGTAGAGCTGGCATTGTANGTGTAAATATCAGCTGTAATTTTTAAGCCTTCACCCCTTACCTNTTCTACCCTTTTTATTACATCATCAATTTTTTTCCAATTTGCTTTTCTAGAGGTTTTTAAATGATATATTTCTGCGGGAATATCTGCTTCTCTAGAGATAGTAATTAATTCTTCTAGAGCTTCCATAACTTTATTATCTTCGTTTCTCATATGAGAAATATACATGCCTCCATACTCTGAAGCAGTTTTACTTATCTCAATTAATTCCTCTGTGGAAGCATAGTCTCCGGGTGCATAGATAAGTGAAGATCCTATACCCATAGCACCTTCTTTCATAGATTTTTCAACTATATTCTTCATTCTTTTCATCTCTTCAGCTGATGCTGCTCGATTATCATAACCTACTTCTAGAATCCTAGTTGTTGCAGCACCAAGGAAAGAAGCAACATTCATTGAAACACCATTTTCTTCAAGTCTATTCATTGCATCACCAAATGAAATTAATTTACCATCTTCATAATAAGGACCTGGGGATGTGCCCTCTCCAAAGACTTCTAAGGTTACACCTTGTTTTAGGTCAGATAATCCTCTTCCATCATTCATGAGAGTACCATAACCCCAACTTAACATATTAATAAAGCCAGGAGATACAGCAAGTCCAGAGGCATCAATAGTAGAATCTGCATCGAAATTTGTATTTTCTCCTACGTATATTATTTTATCATCTTTTATTCCAATAGA
>NZUF01000011.1 GCA_002696995.1 Flammeovirgaceae bacterium
CCTATTTCTTTAGATGAAATATTTGAAAATATAAAGTCAATGGTAAAAATTGCTAATGATAATAATATTAAAGTAATATTATCTTCTATTTTACCAGCATACGAGTTTTTATGGAATCCTGGAATTTATCCAAGTAATGACATAATTTTTCTTAATAAAAACTTAAAAGATTTTTGTAAATCTGGTAAAGCTAAATATGTTGATTACCATACCTCTATGAAAGATGAAAGAGATGGACTTAAAGATGAATTAACGTACTGGAGAGATGATTTTAATGGATATGATGGAGTTCATCCAAATAAAAAAGGATACTTAAAAATGGAAAAAATAATTTCAAAAACTCTAAAAAAAATACTCTAATCCATTAACTCATTAAAGATCTTAAGAACCTCTTCATATTTTGCTTTAGAAATTTCATAAGTCATCTCATGAGTTTTAGTAGGCTTNGATGTTGTATTATATAGTTCCCAACTCATATTACCCAATCTCCTTTGTACTGAAGGGGGTGATCCCGAAAATACATCAGCATAGTTTAAGCTTCTTGTTCCAGTTAATATCATTTTTAAATCCATAATCTCACCCTTCTTTCTATTAAGTGATTCTAAATAAGATTCTGATGAAGAATTCAAAGATTTATTAATTTTTCCATCTATTTCTTCAATTGCTTCATNAATTTGATCTACAAGTTTATTTACTCCAGTAATAAGTTTATCAAAATTTAATTGGAAGTTAAATAAGTGTTCTCTTTCTTTCTGAGANGATTTACTTCCTATTTGGATAATATCAAAGGAATAACTATCTGTAAGTTTTTCTAGCTTATCATCCTCAAATTTTTCAAGATGAACATTGTAAGAGCCTGGAGGAACGAGAGGTCCTGAATNATTATTTTCTTCACTAANATTTCTTNGAGAAAAAGTTCTGAGATCCCAATAATTTTCATGNTATCCTTTATTCTTATTTGAACTNATTCTTCTNACTACTNCCCCTTCACTATCTGTAATAGTTAGATAAATTTTTGGCGTCTTTTCCTTAGCTTCTGCCTCTAACTTTTCTGCTGTNGGATAATCGATTATCTCTCCCCTTTTAAATTTATTAGATTCAGCTCTTTGCCTCTTCTCAAACTTTGATTGGACGCTATTTCCTAAATAATAAGATAATTTTACNCCATAAGGTGGATTAGGTGAGGTAAAAAAATTATGACCGGTTGCTGTTTTTTCTGGAGCAGCTACTATATACTGGTAAGAAGACTTTACAGAAAATAAGTGAGCAACTTTGCTTTCAATAGGCTTAGAGTATTCTCTTAATGGAGAATAATCATCTACTATATAAAACCCTCTACCAAAAGAGGCAGCAACTAGATCATCTTCTCCTTCATGAATTTCTAAATCTCTTATTGGAATTGTAGGTACTTTTTTAAACTTACTCCAATTGGAACCAGCATCTAATGAATAAAACATACCAAATTCTGTCCCTANAAATAGCAAGTTAGGGTTTAAATGATCTTCAACTATAGTCCATACAAAATTATTTTTAGGTAAATTAGATGTAATAGAATTCCAAGATTTACCACCATCTCTAGTAACAACCAGATATGGTTTAAAATCTCCATATTTATGGTAATTAAAAGAAACATAAATAGTATTTTCATCATGTTTTGAAGTAATTACATCGGTTACATAAGCTTTTTGAGGGACACCTGGAAAATTCTCNTGTTTTTCCCATGACNCACCATTATCACTACTTATTCTTACCAATCCATCATCGGTTCCTACAACTAATAGCCCCTGTTTTAATCTTGATTCATCTAGAGCTACAATTGTTCCTAATGGAGATGTAAAAACATTTTTAAANATTGCGTCAACACTCCAAACCTTACCCATTACTTTCATTTTATTTCTATCCTCATTTCTTGTTAAGTCAGGACTTATTTTCTTCCAAGAATCTCCATTATCATCACTTTGAAATAAAAAATTAGCTGCAAAATAAAGCCTATCAGAATTATGAGGACTTATTACAAGAGGAGAATCCCAATTCCATCTAAATGCTGCGTCTCCNTCAGATGGTTGTGGTTGAATTCCAATCTTCTCACCATTAGACTTATCATATCTCATTATTCCAGCATATTGAGACATAGTATATAAAATATTTGGATCAGAAGGATCAACCCTTACTTGAAATCCATCACCACCTGTTGTAACAAACCAATCACTATTTCTAATACCAGATCTATTTTTTGTTCTAGAAGGNCCTCCAAAACTATCATTATCTTGTGTCCCACCATATACATTATAAAAAGGTTTTTGATTATCAATTCCAACTCTATAAAGCTGAATAATAGGTAAATTATCAATAAATCTCCATGTCTTCATCCTATCAAAACTCTCATATATTCCTCCATCACAGCTGATCATTATATANTCNGGATCATTTGGGTCAAAAAGTACATCATGACTATCTACATGTTTCTTATTTTCAGGAATTCTTTCAAATGTCTGACCCCCATCTTCAGTAACATAAGATCTCATATCTACTGAATANATCTTATCAAATTGGTGCGGGTCAGGGAAAATTTCAACATANTACTGAGAATCAACTACCTGATAATCGCTCATCTTTTTCCATGTCTCACCATAATCATCAGACCTATAAAACCCTTTAGTTTTTTCTTTTGCTGTGATTAGAGCATAGACAACATTCGANTTTTGTGGTGAAATAGCAAGGCCAATCCTACCTATGTCTCCACCAGGAAGACCGTTTTTTAGTTTTTTCCAATTTTTTCCTCTATCTACAGATTTAAAAATACCTCCTTCTGGACCTCCAGCAACTAAAATACCAAAGTGTCTTCTTCTCTGATATGTACTAGCATACATTATATTATGATCATTATGATCCATTACAATATCAGAAATTCCTGTATCATCAGTTACATGCAAAATTCTTTTCCACGACATCCCTCCNTCCTTTGAATTNTACAAACCTCTTTGCCCTCCTGATCTCCATAATGGACCTTGAGNAGCAACATAAATATTATCTGTGTTTTCAGGATCGATTATAATTTTAGCAATATGCTCAGAAGTTTTAAGTCCCATATGAGTCCAAGAATTTCCAGCATCAATTGACTTATANATTCCATCTCCATAACCAACTGATCGCTGGCTATTATTTTCTCCAGTGCCCAGCCATAANACATTTGGGTTAACTGGATCCATAGTAATAGTTCCAATAGAATAACTTCCNTAATGTTCAAAAATTGGTTTCCAAGTTGTTCCTGAATTTACAGTTTTCCAGACGTTTCCAGATGCAGTTGNAACATACCATGTACTNGTATTTGAATAGTCTTTAATAACTTTTGTGATTCTTCCAGAAACTTTAGCAGGNCCAATATTTCTTACTTCAATTTTATCAAAAAGTGTAGTTTTAAGTTCTTTAGAATTGTTTCTTTGGGAGTAAATATCAAAGAAAAAAAGTGATAAAAATAAGGTTAGATATAGATTTAAATTTTTCATAGTGTGGTTTATTAATTAACCAAATATATGTTTTTTATGAAAAATATATAAACATATACTAAAATGTCAATTGATNTATAAGAGACTTTTATTAATATTTCCCTTTATAAAAAAAGAAATCCGTGATAAATAAAATAAGAAATAAAAATATTGAAATAATAAAAAAGTCGTAATTGAGACTTGGAATCATCTGNTTCATTATTGTCCAACCTGATAATAGATAAATNATATAATTAATCATTATAAGTAATATATAACTCCCAACTCCTGANTTAATAGAATTAAAAATTTTATTNTTCATATNANCTCAAATTTATCTATATCTGGATATAAGAAATTATTATATGGNTATCTCTTTATATGTATTTTNCTAACCTCTCTATATACTGTTTTTTTAAATTGATCAATATTAGTTTTCTTAGTTGCAGACATAAATACTACATTCTCACCTAGTTTAGAAATCCATGTCTCTTCCCACTCTTTTAAAGAAAAGTTCTTTTCTGAATAATCATTTATTAAATCCGCCTCATCATACTCTTCTTTTTTGTAATTATCTATTTTATTAAAGACAACTATTGATGGTTTATTGTGTCCATTAATTTCTTCTAAAATTTTATTTACAGAGTCCATATGCTCCTGAAAACTTGGATGCGATATATCAACTACATGAATCAATAAATCCGCTTCCCTTACCTCATCTAATGTGCTTTTAAATGATTCAATAAGCTGAGTTGGTAATTTTCTTATAAACCCTACGGTATCTCCTAATAGAAATGGCAAATTTCCAATTACAACTTTTCTAGTTGTAGTGTCTAATGTTGCAAAAAGTTTATCTTCAGCAAATACACTTGACTTACTTATTGAATTCATTAGTGTTGACTTACCAACATTAGTNTATCCAACAAGAGCAACCCTNATCNACTTNCCCCTNTTTCCCCNTTGGNCAGACATCTGCTTATCTATAGTTTTAATTTTTGATTTCAANAAAGCAATCTTATCTCTAACAATTCTTCTATCAGTCTCTATCTCTGTTTCTCCGGGACCTCTCATTCCAATTCCTCCCTTTTGTCTCTCAAGGTGGGTCCACATACCTCTCAATCTTGGTAAAAGATATTGACACTGAGCCAGCTCAACTTGAGTTCTAGCGTAACTAGTCTTTGCCCTTTGCGCAAAAATATCTAGGATTAGATTTGTTCTATCTAAAACTTTAATTTTTAAAATCTTACTAATATTTTTTTCTTGTGCTGGAGATAANTCATCATCAAAAACTATAGTCTGAATATTTTTAGCTTTCACATAAGTGCCTATCTCATCCATTTTACCCTTCCCTATTAATGTACTTGGGTTCGGNGTCTCTATCCTTTGTGTAAANCTCTTCTCTACTACTCCTCCNGCAGTTATAGACAAAAACTCAAGTTCATCAAGATACTCTTGGGATTTTTTTTGATTCTGATTTCTATTTACTAGACCAACAATTACTGTCTTTTCCATTTCTTTATTTGTACCAAAGGTGGGGATCGAACCCACACTCCCGAAGGAACACGATTTTGAATCGTGCGCGTCTACCAGTTCCGCCACTTTGGCAAGTGGAAGCAAAAATACATTATTACTATAAAAAATTTATGGTGATTGGAGTGTGATTTTTAATGCCTAACAAATTAGAGGCATTACCTTTATTCATTCCAATTTCTAGATTATCATTATAATTAAAAAGAGCAAANAAGTCTGCTATTCCAACATCATTATAAGACTCAGATATGTTTACTANCTTATCAACACCTAANTTTATTTCAAAATTTCCANTNTTTTTAGATAAAANATTATAAAAATCAGATTTCGATATATTAGTTATAATATTTCCATAATTATCTATTCTGATTGAATGCCCTATAATCTGATTTCTTTGTATTCTAACCTCTCTATCTAAATATTGCCTAAAATCTTTTAANGGACTTCCTAGAGTAGTATANTTTATTCCTGATGCNAATTTNGAAGCAACCTCTCCCATAAATTTCTCAGGNAAAGAAAAATGCATCTTTCCATCTAACTTAATAGCATTTATATTTTCATTTGAATCTATTAAACTTATTATACCTGAATCATATGTAATTATAAACTGGTTATCTAATTGAAATAAAATTATTTCAGAAATATTTTCAGAATTATTAACAGCTATAATATGAACAGAGTTTACAGGNAACTCACTAAATACATTTTTAAAAACATATGCTGCATGAGATATATCATATTTTTTGATTTCATGGGATAAATCAATTACCTGATTATTAGGATTATACTTAAGTATTGAAGCTTTAACAGAAGCTACATAATGATCTGTGGTACCAAAGTCAGAAATAAAGGTAATTATTGACATAAGCAAATTGAATAATTTTTAAATTTGCATCAAATAAAAANATATAATAAATTTTGGTAGAAAAAATAATAGATTTAGATAATATTGAGTTAGTTGGTTTTTTAGGGGTAAAAAATAAAAATATACAAGANCTTGAAACAGCCTTTCCTAAGACAAAAATNATTTCAAGAGGAAATAAAATTTCAATAAAGGGAAATAAGTCCCAAATACTTGAGGTTGAAAGTATAATAAATTCACTTATGATTCATTTTGAAAAATTCGGGAAGTTAGATAATAAGATAGTATTAAATCACATTAATAATGGTCAAAGCAATGAAGAAAGTGAGTCTATTCTNTATGGTTCAAAAGGAAATAAAATATTAGCTAAAACTAGTAATCAAAAGAAAATTGTAGAACTCTACTCAAAAAACGACTTACTATTTGTAATAGGCCCTGCAGGAACTGGAAAAACTTATGTGAGTGTAGCGTTGGGGGTTAGAGCTCTAAAAGAGAAGAAAGTAAAAAAAATTATAATAACTAGACCCGTAGTAGAAGCTGGAGAAAATCTTGGTTTTTTACCTGGGGATCTACAAGATAAAATTGATCCTTACCTCAAACCAATATATGATGCTCTGGAAGATATGATTCCTCTATCTAAAATGAAAAAGTTTTTAGAAAATAAAACTATTGAAATTGCTCCTTTGGCATACATGAGAGGGAGAACTCTTAAGAATGCTTTTATTTTATTAGATGAAGCTCAAAANACTACTGAATCTCAATTAAAGATGTTTCTCACAAGGTTAGGTCAAAATTCTAAGATGATAGTGACGGGAGATGTTTCACAAATAGATTTAAGAAAAAATCAGTCATCAGGATTAATTGATGCACAAAAGAAATTAAATAATATAGAAGGTGTTGGGTTTACCTTTTTAGATAGTTCTGATGTTCTAAGACATAGCTTAGTTAAAAAGATATTAGATAAATATCAAAAGTCATGAGTAACATAATAATTGACTATGACTCAACTTTTATAAAGGTTGAGTCATTAGATGAGTTATCAAAACTTTCAAAAAATAATAACATCAAAGTTGAAAATAAAATTAGAGAGATAACAAATTTAGGTATGGAAGGAAAAATTTCTTTCACTGAATCTCTTCAAAGAAGAATAAAATTAATCAACTCTGATAAAGATGATATTGAAAAAACAATTTCCTTTCTTAAGAAAAATATTAGTAAATCATTTCTGTCAAANAAAAATTTTATAAAAAAAAATCATGAAAAAATATTTATAGTNTCTAGTGGATTTCATGAATTAATTAATCCAGTTGTCAAAGAATATGGAATAAAAAGTCAGAATATTTACGCTAATAATTTTACTTTTAAAAAAAATAAAATAATTGGTTTTGATAAAAATAATCCTCTTTCTAGATCAAGAGGTAAGGTAAATATTATTAAAAATTTAAAATTAAGAGGAGATACTCATGTTATTGGCGATGGGTTCACAGATTTCGAAATTAAGAAAGANGGATATGCAAAATACTTTTATCTATATACTGAGAACATAAAGAGAGATTCTATTGTAAAAAGTGCAGATTATTTACTAAAATCGCTAGACGAATTTATTAAAATATATAAATGAAGAAATTATCTTTTCCTAAGTCTAAAATAAAAGTTTTATTGCTTGAGAAACTTGATAAATCAGCAAAAGACATATTCGTAAAAGAAGGATATAATGTTGAAACCTATNATGGTAGTCTAAGCGAGGAAGAATTAATTTCTAAAATTAAGAATGTATCTATTCTAGGAATAAGATCTAAAACTTATATATCAAAAAAAGTTATCGATTCTGCAGATAGACTCCTCAGTATAGGTGCTTTTTGTATAGGAACAAACCAAATCAATCTAGAAGAATGTGAAAAAGCAGGAATAACTGTTTTTAATGCCCCATATAGTAANACAAGATCTGTAGTTGAAATAGTTATAGGACAAATAATTAATTTAATGAGATGNATAGTTGAAAAATCAAATGATTTACATGAAGGTACATGGAGAAAAGATTCTATANATTCCTATGAGATAAGAAATAAGATTATTGGAATTATAGGATATGGAAATATTGGCTCTCAACTTTCGGTAATTTGTGAATCGTTAGGCATGAGGGTTATATACTATGATATAACTGATAAACTATCAATTGGAAATGCAAAAAAANATGAGACTTTAGAATCATTACTAAAAGTATCNGATATTATTTCTCTACATGTTGATGGTAGAGTGGAAAATACAAATNTGATTGGTAAAAGAGAAATTGAGTTAATGAAAAAGAATTCTATTCTTATTAATTATAGTAGAGGAAATATTGTTGATATAAAAGCATTAAAAGAAAATTTAATGAATAATAAATTGATGGGAGCAGCAATTGATGTTTTTCCAAAGGAACCTCTTAACAATAAAGAAAAATTTNAATCCTCTCTAANAGGAATTAAAAATTTAATATTATCACCACACATCGGAGGAAGCACAAAGGAAGCTCAAAANAATATTGGCTCATACGTTCCTNATAAGATTATTGATTTTNTTAATACTGGANATACATCTAACTGTGTTAATTTTCCTGAATTATCACTTCCAGAACAGAAAGATTCACATAGATTAATTCATATTCACAGAAATGAGCCTGGAGTATTATTGGAAATAAATAAAATTATTTCAAGTTTTAATATAAATATCAAGGGACAATACTTGAAAACNCTTGAGAATATAGGGTACGTTATTACTGATATAGATAGAGAATATAACAAAGATGTTGTCAAAAAATTAAAAAATATNTCTCAGACAATAAGATTAAGGGTTTTATACTGATATAATGAAACAAATCTTTTTTACTCCAGGACCATCAGAATTATTTTTTACAGTAGAGGAACATATTAAAAGTGGCCTTAGAAAAAATATATTTTCTATTTCTCACAGGAGCANTGAATTTAAAATAATTTATGAGAGTTGTGTTAATAACCTCAAAGAATTAATAAATATTCCTGATGGTTACCATGTNTCCTTTTTGTCTTCAGCAAATGAAATTTGGGAAAGATTAATTCAAAATCTAGTATTAAAAGATTCTGGNCATTTCGTTAATGGAGCATTTTCTAAGAANTTTTATGACTTTGCCGTACTTAATAAAATTAAGGCAAAATCTTACTTATTTGANGAAAATGAATATTCTACAGATAATTTGAGTCAATCTCATGAATTATTATCTCTTACATTAAATGAAACTAGTACAGGGATAATGTGNGATAAAAATAAAATTTCTGATATAAGATCAAAAGTAACCAATTCTTTAATTTCATTAGACTGTGTAAGTGGATTACCATCTATACCATTTAATATCTCAGATGTTGATACCTTCTACTTTTCTGTTCAAAAATGTTTTGGTTTACCCTCAGGATTAGGTGTATGGGTTTATAACGANAAATGTCTTGAAAAACATAATAATATTAAAGAAAAAAAAATAACAGGAACATACCATTCACTTGGAAAATTGCATAAAATGTCTATGAAAAATCAGACACCAGAAACACCAAATGTACTTGCTATATATGTACTTTCAAAAGTATTAGAAGACATGAATAATATTGGTATAGATATGATAGTTAGAGATACAAATTANAAATCATCATTAATTTATGATACTATTAATAAACATAAAGATTTATCTACATTTATAAANAACAAAAACATTCAATCTAAAACTGTAGCAGTAGCAAATACAAAAAGAGAAAACATCCATTATATTAATAAACTCAAAGAAAAGGGGCTNATTATAGGAAAAGGATATGGNTCTACTACAAATCAAATTAGAATTGCTAACTTTCCAACACATTCTAAAGAAGTTTTTGAGCTTCTTTGTGATGAATTAATTAATTTATAATGAAAGCATCTATAGTAACAGGTGGAGCAAGTGGAATTGGATTAGAGTTTGTAAAACTTCTACTAGAAGATGGGTATAAGGTGTTTATTATAGATAATAATAAAAAAAATTTAAAGGGTCTTACCAAGAAACTAGAATCAAAAAACTTTGAGTGTATCCACCAAGATATGAGTAAAACTAAATCTCCTCAGAAGATTTATGATATGCTTAAAAAAAAAGATATCCATGTATTAATTAATAATGCTGGGTTTGGAACATTTGGAAAATTTTATAAAACAAAATGGGAAAAAGAGAGACAGATGATTAACCTTCATGTTCTTAATACAACTCACCTAACAAAATTATTTTTGAAAGATATGGTTAAAAAAAATGAAGGCAAAATCTTAAATATTGCATCAGTAGCAGCCTTTCAGCCTGGTCCCTTAATGTCTTTATATTATGCGACAAAGGCTTTTATTTTACATTTTACAGAAGCTATATCTAATGAAGTTAAAGGTAAAAATATTAGTATATCAGTATTATGCCCTGGACAAACTAATACAAACTTCCAGCAACACGTATCATCTAAAAAAAATAAAATTAATTTTAATACTGGATGCCCAGTAAAAGTAGCAAAATATGGCTACAGAGCTCTTAAAAATAATATTACTGTATCAGTTCCAGGACTAATTAATAAATTTATTGTTTTCTTAGGAAGAATCTTACCAAGATCAACTTCAACAAATCTTGTAAGATATATTCAAGAAAAAAATCGAGATTAATTTATCTTTAAATGTCAAATTTTAATTATACTATTTCTTAAAAAATGGATAAAAATTTAGTTAAAAATGAGATTAAAAAACTTAGAGAAGAAATAGAGTATCATAATAAATTATATTATGATGAGAACAGAAATTTAATTTCAGACTATGAGTATGATAAAAAAATGAGCGACCTCATTAATCTTGAAATAAAATACCCAGAATATAAATCTCCTTCATCACCCACTGTTAAGGTTGGAGGTAAAATAACAAAAGAATTTGATACATATAAACACTCAAATCAAATGTTATCACTTTCTAATACATATACCAACCAAGATTTAGAAGAGTATGACAAAAGAATCAAAAAAAATCTTAATGTTAAAAATGTTGAATACTCATGTGAACTAAAATATGATGGAGTAGCATTAAGTATTTTATATGAAAATGGTAAATTCAAAAGGGCCCTTACAAGAGGAGACGGTAGTTATGGTGATGATGTATCTAATAATGCAATAACCATAAGAACATTACCAATTAAATTAGATGAAAATAATTTTACTAATATTGAAGTTAGAGGTGAGGCATTTATATCTAAAAGTGATTTTAATAAGTTAAATGAAAGAAAGAAGGATAGAAATGAACAATTATTCTCAAATCCAAGAAATACTGCTTCTGGTTCACTGAAATTACAAGATTCATCACTGGTAGCTAAAAGAAAAATAAACTGCTTTATTTACTCTTTAAATACATATATTGATAATATTGAAACTCAAGAAGAAAGCTTACAATTTTTAAAAAAAATTGGGTTTAATGTACCTAATACTTTTAAGAAGTGTGTAGATATTAATGAAGTAAAAGAATACATAAATTATTGGGAATCAAGAAGGCATGATCTTGATGTTGAGACAGATGGTATAGTAATAAAAATTAATAATCTAGATTATCAAAAAAATCTAGGTAATACTTCTAAGAGTCCAAGGTGGGCAATTGCATATAAGTATAAGGCTGAAAGTAAAGAGACAAAAGTAAAAGACATCCAATTTCAAGTTGGAAGAACTGGGGCAATAACCCCGGTTGCTATACTTGAACCAGTACAAATAGGAGGATCAATAGTAAGAAGAGCCTCTCTTCATAATGCAAATGAAATAGAAAGGTTAGATATTAGGATAGGAGATTATGTTAATATTGAGAAAGGAGGTGAAATAATTCCAAAAATTATATCTGTAGTAATAGAAAAAAGAAAACCTAAATCNTCGAAATTTAATTATATAAAATATTGTCCACATTGTAAAAGTGAACTAATNATAGAAAAAAATCAGGCAATACATTATTGTAAAAATGATACTTTATGTATACCACAAGTATCAGGAAAAATCGAGCATTTTATTAGTAAAAATGCAATGGATATTGAAAATTTAGGACCTGAAACAATAAAAGGACTTATTAATAAAAATATTATAAATAACCCTTANGACTTGTATAGAATAGAATACAATNATATAATCAATCTAGAATTTAATTTNAATGAGGAAGAAAAGACAAGATCNCTNAAAAGAAAATCTTGTGAGAATATTTTGANTAGTATTGAAAAATCAAAGNNAAAACCATTTTCAAATATACTTTTTGCTCTTGGAATTAGATATGTNGGAAAAACTACTGCAGAAAAATTAACTGCTCATTTTAAAGATATAGATAGATTAATGGAGGCAAGTTTTGATATGATTATTCAAGTAGATGAGATTGGAGATAAAATTGCAGAAAGTATAATAAAATATTTTTCTTTAGAAGAAAATAAAGAGTTAATAAATAATCTAAAAAGNATTGGATTAAATCTAAAAGAAAAAAATAATNNTACTCAAAAATCTAATAAATTANGTGGGNTTAACTTTGTTATNTCTGGTAAGTTTTTAAAATTTTCAAGAGATAGTTTACAAATTGAAATAAAAAATAATGGTGGTAAAGTTTCAAAATCNTTATCTTCAAAAACAAACTTCTTAATNGCAGGTGAAAAACATGGGGCCAAAGAAAAAAATTAAAGCAGAGGATCTAGAAATAAAAATTATAAATGAAGATGANTTTATCTCAATGATATGAAAATACTNCTTCCTACTATTAATAAAATAANAAANAAGAGATTAAAGATAAANAGAGCATCTATNAGCTNNCCNAAATCTAATCATATNGGAATTNTTTATTCATATATTGATGAAAATAAACAAAAAGCCATAAATGAATTAGTAAAAAANNTAAAGAAAGATGGNAAGAGNGTNGANTTATTACCNGCAATAACAAAAAGAAATGCTGACAANAGNTANTTNAAAACATTCAAAATTGATGAAATCANTACATTTGGTAANTGGAAAAANAATAATGTNAATTTATTTATTTATCAACANTATGATTTCATNATATATCCAGANCTNAAACTAAATNNTGAAATGGAAAATATNTTGATTAANNCATACTCAAAATGNAGAATAGGGTTTATTGAAAATAAAACTAATTTATTCGAACTNATTTTAAAATCNGATTTGGAATTTGATATTGATCATAGACTNAATAAACTTTANAAATANNTNNAAAAATTNAAATAAAAAAAAGGTGGCNANNTAAATAACCACCTTTANTTTAAAAACTCTTTCTTTTANTAATTAAGAAGCGTTTTTCTTAGNTTGAACTTCTTTTCTAACNTCTTGAGCCCAAACTTTAAGAGNTTGCATTCCTTTTCTTACTCTAGTTCCAGCTGCTTTNTTTCCTTTATCATAGAATTTAGCAAAATCAGGACCTAAATCATTTACTAGGTTAGATAATTCATCGTATCTACTCATCTTATATAAAATTTAAATTAAAAATAGTACTGATACCAATTTAAGTAAAAAAACGTAATAATTCTACTAGATAAGGGCGTTTTTTAAAGATATTANGATAAAACAGCTCCTTTTTCACCCATTTCTTGATAAATNCCCTTATCAAGCTTCTTTTTAACCTCTTTAAATGTNTCAATTGTTTGNTTAACATCATCTAAAGNATGNGATGCNGTTGGNATAATTCTTAACATTATNACACCTTTTGGTACAACNGGGTANATAACTCCNGAACAAAAAATACTATATTCAGANCTTAAATCTCTNATNAGATTAGTACATTCATATACANCTCCNTTAAGTATAATAGGAGTAACNGGNGATTGNGTAGTTCCAATATTAAANCCATTTTCTTTNAGNCCTTNTTGAATTGAATTAACTATCTCCCAAAGNTTATTTTTAAANCCAGGATTTGATCTAATTAATTCCAGTCTCTTTAAATTTCCAATTACTAGAGGCATTGGCAAAGATTTTGCAAAAATTTGTGATCTTAATTTATATCTTAAATTATCTATAATATCTGCATCACCAGATACAAAAGCNCCAATACTCGCCATTGATTTTGCAAAAGTTGAGAAAAATAAATCAATACCATCTTGAACACCTTGTTCTTCTCCACTTCCAGCTCCAGTNTCTCCCATAGTACCAAAACCGTGAGCATCATCAACTAAAAGTCGAAAATTATAATCATTCTTTAGTGAAACTATTGAAGANAGATCTCCCATATTTCCAGACATTCCAAATACACCCTCAGTTATAACTAATATTCCACCTCCTGTATCCTTAACTATTTTTTTAGCCCTATCTAACTGACTCTTTAAATTATCAATATCATTATGTGGGTAAACAAACCTCTTACCAATATGCATTCTTAATCCATCAATTATACATGCATGACATTCTGAATCATATACAACAACATCTTTTCTGTCTAGAAGAGCATCAACTATTGATAAGACACCTTGGTATCCNTAATTTAATAGTATAGTATCCTCCTTTTTAACGAAATGAGATAATTCTTTTTCTAATTTTTCATGATGAACAGAATTGCCAGACATCATCCTAGCCCCCATAGGGTATGATAATCCCCAATCNTTAGCTGCTTTTGCATCAGCTTCTCTNACTTCAGGATGATTAGCAAGTCCCAAATAATTATTAAGACTCCAGTTAAGTACTTCTTTTCCTTTGAACTTCATTCTTGGTCCAATTTCNCCTTCCAACATAGGAAACATATAATAGTTNTCATCGATATGNGANTATGCTCCTAAAGGACCTTTATCTTTTAGAATTTTTTCAAATAAATCCATAAGTATTTATCGTTATATTTTTGGCAAAAATAATAACTAAAGAAGTAAATTTTATAAAAATTTATAAAAAGAAAATAAATGTTTTAATTACCAATCCTTACACTCACAGAAACTCCTTCATCTCCATTTTCAGAACTATCAACTTTCTTATCATCAACTTTAGTTACATTGACCTTTGAATCATCTTTAAGTTTTTGAGAAATAGCNATGTATGGACCACTTATAACCTGATCATTTTCATTAAGTCCAGAAAGAACTTCAATATTTTCAAANTCACTAATACCAGTTGTAACCTCAACCATTTTTGCGTTACCATTATCATTTACAAAAACAATTTGCTTAACANACTCATTTCCAAGACTATCTTTTTCATTTTTGGTTGTAACTGATGAAATTGGGATAAGTAATATCTCATCTTTTACTTGTGTAATTATCTCAACACTTGCAGTCATACCAGGTTTAAATGGATTTTTTATTCCTTCTTCAATAGTTAAATTTATATATGATTCATTTATTACTCTGATCTTAACTTTAAATTCAGTAACAGCATCAGGTGAAGGTTTAGGGTTAGCTGTACTGGCAATTTCAGTTACTATTCCCTTAAATACTTGGTCATAAGTATTATATGCATCTACATCAATATTTGTGGTATCTCCAATTTTTACCCTTACTATATCATTTTCATTAACATCTACCCTAACTTCCATTATTGATAGATCTGCAATCCTGAGAAGTTCTGTACCTGCCATCTGTGAGGTACCTACAACTCTCTCCCCAAGTTCAACACTAAGTAGAGAAACTGTCCCAGTCATAGGGGCAATTATACTAGTTTTTCTAAGGTTTTCTTCAGATTCATCAACNGTTGCTTTTGCACCTTTTACATTATATTCACTAGCTTTAACACTTTGNTTACTAGACTCNAGATCCTGAGTAGATACCTTAAAATTTGTTTCAGCAATTTCATATTCAGAATCTGAAATAACATTTTGATCAAACAATGATTTTTGTCTNTTAAACTCAAGTTGAGATCTTAGATATTGAGCTTCAGATCTCGAAAGATTAGACCTAGAACTTAANAGATTAGCTCTTACTTGGTTATAATTAGCTTTTGCCCTTTCTAGAGCATTAATAAAATTATCAGGTCTAATTTTGACAAGGAGCTTTCCTTCATCAACATAGTCTCCTTCCATAATTGTAAGTTCAATAATCTCTCCAGGGACTTCAGGACTTACTCTAACCTCAACCTCTGGCTGAATTTCACCAGATGCAGTTACTAATTCAACTATTTTACCTTTTTTNGCTGTCATTACCTGTACATCAGTAGGTTTTACCCCACCTATCCATCCTAATCTTTGTCCAACTGTGATTAAAATAATACCTAATACTACAATTGAACCGATTATTAATAATGTTTTTTTATTTCTCATGTCCTAAAATGTTAATTTTTTACCTTGATAAAAGTCCAAAACTTTTAATTTAAATATATAATCATATTTTGAAGATAGTAAATCATTTGAAGCTCTAACTAAGTTATTGTTTGAAATCTGATATTCAGTGTAATTTACTGAACCTAAATTATACTGACTTTTAATGATTCTAAATGATTCCTCTAGAGCTCTAACCTGCTTTATGGATGCAGAATAAGATTTTGATGCGGCCAATGCGTCGTTATATGATGTCTCAATAGTTTGTCTTACTTGATTNCTTGCCTCAATTACATTAATATCNGCAAGCTCTTTGTTAAGCTTAGCTCTCTTAATATTAGAAGATGTCTGNTATCTATTAAATATTGGAATTGAAATTGAAAATGAGAGTGACTTACTTAAGTAATCTTTCCACTGTTCAATTAATGTAAAGTCTTTGTCTGAACCTATAACATTAGGAACTAATGATAAAGATGAAACAGTTTGTAA
This sequence comes from Flammeovirgaceae bacterium, assembly GCA_002696995.1. Taxonomy (GTDB): domain Bacteria; phylum Bacteroidota; class Bacteroidia; order Cytophagales; family MED-G16; genus MED-G16. The sequence continues at coordinate 16,615 of NZUF01000011.1, forward strand.
TGGNTTGTTAGTTAGATATCCTATGGTAGTNGGTTGCATAGTAAATCCATCATAAAACTCTCTTTGTCTATTGGCAAAACTAGAATAGTTTGAACTAAAGTTAGATGATACACTAACANTCGGATATCTTCCACTTCTTGAAATCTTAAGATCATAAAGACTTGATTTAGCGTTTTTTTCAGCGCTTTTAATCTCTGGAAGGAGATTTACAGCTACATCAAATATATCATTAGGATTTGATTCAATAACAGTTGATGGAGATAACTCTACAACTGGTTTGACTATCTTAATCTCTTTATTAGTTTCAAGTAACAGAATCTGTTTTAGTTGTAAAATTGATAATCTATAATTATTCTCTTGTTGTATTAGACTTAGCTCATCACCTGCCAACTGAGCTTCTAAATTTAANTTATTAGTGACTGGNATAGAACCAGCATCAACTAATTTAGTTGTTCTGTTCAGTTGCTCTTGAGTTGACTGTAATTGAAATCTAGCATTATCTAATCTATCAGTATTTAATAAGACATTAAGGTAGGAACTAACTACACTTAGCATTACATTATTTCTAGTATTTTCTAAATCAAAAACACTTTTTTCTAATAAAATTTTTGATTTTTTTATATTATTTCTAACTGAAAANCCAGAAAAGATATTNAAGTTAGATGAAGCACTAATTCCAGAGAAACTAGAGTTATTAGAAATGAAAGTATTAGTTGTAGGATCAATAGACCTTCCAAAATTATTTCCATAATTAGAAAATAAATTTATTGTNGGTGCTTGTTGTAAAAGGGACTGTGTGTAACCNACCTTTTGAAGTTGCTCATTTATTAGACTTCTTTTTAACTGNAAATTNTTTTCTAAAGCAATTTGAAGACATTGTTCTAAATCAAGCTCAAGATATTTAGATGATTGAGCATGTATTGTAAAAGAGATAAAAAATACTAATATGAATTTTGCCATATATAAATTTGATGTCTTTAGATATTATTTCTTGCTTTAAAAGCGATGCAAATATATAATTTACTAGGGAATGAAAAAACAATTACACAGAAACCTCTCCTTTGATATGTGGGTGTGCATTATAATCTAATAATTTGAAGTCATCATATTTAAAATTAAATAAATCTTTAACTTCTTTATTAATTTCCATTTTTGGCAAACTAAAAAAATTTCTCTCTAATTGTAATTTAACCTGATCTATATGATTGAGGTAAATATGTGCATCTCCAAATGTATGTATGAAATCTCCAAGTTTTAGGTTACATACTTGAGCTACCATCATAGTAAGTAAGGCATAGGAAGCAATATTAAAAGGAACACCTAAAAAAACATCTGCACTCCTTTGATAAAGCTGACAAGATAACTTGCCATTTAAAACATAAAATTGGAAAATAGTATGACATGGAGGAAGTGCCATAGAGTCAATAAAAGGAACATTCCATGCACTAATAATATGTCTTCTAGAATGAGGATTATTTTTTAAGTCATCTAATAATTTTTTTATCTGATCATGGGTATCGCCTTCTTTTCCTTCCCATCTTCTCCATTGGACCCCATATACAGGNCCTAAATTCCCATCCTTATCTGCCCACTCATCCCATATCCTAACTCCATTATCGTTTAGATATTTAACGTTGTTGTCTCCATTTAAAAACCATAACAACTCATAAATTATTGATTTTAAATGAAGTTTTTTAGTAGTTATACAGGGGAATCCTTCATTAAGATCAAATCGCATTTGATGACCAAAAATACTAATAGTACCTGTACCAGTTCTATCAGATTTTTTTTCACCCTTCTCGAGTATTGTTCGTAATAAATTATGGTATTGCTTCATTTAATTTCAGTAAATTTAAAAAGTAAAAATAAAATACTAAACTTTTTAATGATTAATTGATAATACAGTTAGACTTGATCTCTTATGAAAACTCGAATAGTCTTTTTTATCTTAATTCTACTAATATCATTTTACTTTTTTAATCATTTTAAATTCTCAAAATCAAGNAATGATTTATGGGATTTAATTCCATCAAAATCTTCAATTATTTTAGAATTAGATGAGCCGATAACTCAATATAATAAAATGTTTGAGTCATCTATTATTAAAAACAGTGCATTTGAAATTAAGAATCATTTTGAAGAATTTAATTTTTTCTTAAATAATAATTTAGAGAGTTTTTTAAAAGATAATAAGTTAATCATATCCTATTTTAAAATTTCNAATTTTCGACTAGAGCCAATGTANGTAACGTACAAACGAACATTAGATCTANANTTTATATTTAGAAAAATGNAAGAAAATGGATATGATATAAGTGAAAGAAAATTNAATAATCAAATTATTTATGAATTCAAAAAAGGGGAAAATAATTATACTTTATGCTCTATTGAAAATATGATTATTTTCTCCAATAATTCTCTTTTAGTTGAAGATGCTATAAGGACTAAATCAAATACAAACCTAAAGTTTAAGAAAAATGAATCTGATCTTTTTTCACAAGTAAAAATCATAAAAGATATTGGAAACCTTTACATTAATGAATCTGATATTTTTAATTTATTAAATATTGAATCAAAAAATAAATTTCTGAATTACACACAAAGTATTTTTCCTGAGAAATCATTCTTTGATATAAAATTAGAAGATCAATTATTAAGACTTAATGGATTCTCGTCATCATTAACTAAAAGCTTTTATAAGGATAAATCAAGTTATGATTCTATCATAGAAATTTTACCCTTCAACACTATATCTTATTTAAATATAAACTCAGTAAATGAAATAAATTTTTTTCAACTTAATAAAAAAAATCAAATTGAAAGTTTCAGCAATAATTATGAATTAGAAATAGGAAGAGCCTTGATTGAGAATAGAAAATCTAATAAATATGAAGAGATTACGATCCTAAAAAGAAAACCATCTATTAATTATAATATTACAGACTCCCTCTTATATGATGGTATCTATAAATTAGATGATCAAAAAATAAATACACTTATAGACTTAGAAAATATTTCTTATAAATCAGAAAAATTTTTTATTAAAAAAGACAATTTTATAATAATATCAGATCAAATTAATTCTCTAATAGATATCAGAGATGACATTGAAAAAAATAAATTTTGGATAAAAAAATTAGATATTAGTAAATTCAGAAATGAAATGAATAAAACTCATAACATTTCATTTATCATAAATTTTTCAAAATTTTCAAAACAAGATAATTCAGAATTAAACTTAGTATCATCCCAAATGAGTTTAATTGATAATAAATTATATCTAAGTTCAAACCTGTCTGATAAGGAAGTAAATAATGTTCAATATTCTAATGAAAATATAGTAAAAGAATTTTCAGCAAAAAACAATATAACTCTAAAGCCAAATATTATTTTTAGTCATTTAGATAATAAGCCTGAAGTAATAACACAAGATGAAAGAAATAATATTTATCATCTTTCTAATGAATTAAATCTAATTTGGTCTGACTCTATAGAAAAAATAAACTCAAATATTTATTCAATCGATTACTACAAAAACAATAAAAAACAAATCCTTTTTTCAAGTAAAAATAATATCTATAGCTATGATAGAAAAGGTAACCCTTTAACGGGTTTTCCTATTAAAAATCCTTCAGAAAGTAATATAGAGCATTTAAATGTTATTGATTACGACAGATCTAAAAGGTATAGGTTAATAACAGCTCATAAAAATGGTGATATATACTTCCTTGATAAAAGTGGAAGGAAGCTTGAAGGTTGGGCACCTATGAAAATGGAAGAACAATTGGTTCAAGAGCCATTACATGCAAGGGTAAGAGGTAAAGATTATATCATTATCTTACTTAAAAACGGATCCTTATATTTAAAAAACAGAAGAGGATCAAATTACCCTGGATTCCCAATAAAAACAAATAATGATTTTAGTAATAAAATAAAAATTAAAATTTCAAATTCACCAACTAGTAGTGAAATTCATTTATTAAGTGATAATGGAACTTTATCTAAAGTTAACTTTAATGGCAAAGTAATTTCTCAAACAGATTTATTCAGACCAGAGAAAAACTCAAAATTTAAAATGATAGAGGATGCGACAGGTAAAAGCAGTTTCATATTTTCATATGATGATAATTATATTTACTCAGATGATAAAAAATTATTTTATGATAATACTAACAATCTTGAATTTCAATATTATGATTTAAGTAAAAACATAAAATATTTTGTAATAACAGATAAAAAATTTCAAAAAACTGTTTTCCTAGATCAAAATTTAAATTTTAAATTAAATGCTATTGAAAGTGAAAATAAAATATCTATTATGGATTATGGGAATTCATTAAATATTTATAAGACAATAAATAATATTTTATCTATGATTGAAATAAAAAAATAAATACATTTAAGAGACTAAATTAAACTAAAATGAAAAAAATACTATCACTAATAATTCTACTTACATTCTCTTTTGATTCATTATCCCAAAGAAAGCAAAAGAAAAAAAATACAAATGCAAATTTAATAAGTTATGATATACCTAATCTGAAATGGAGATCAATAGGGCCGTACAGAGGTGGGAGATCGGCAACTGTAACTGGTACTACAAATTCTAAAAGTACCTACTACTTTGGTGCGACTGGAGGTGGGGTTTGGAAAACTACTAATTCGGGAGTTACATGGAATAATATTTCTGATGGTTACTTTGGAGGATCAATAGGTGCTGTTAGAGTTAGTGATTCGGATCCTAATATTATTTATGTTGGAACTGGAGAAAAAACAGTTAGAGGAAATGTTTCTCCTGGTTATGGAGGTTTTTGGAAATCAGATGACGCTGGTGAGACATGGAAGAAAATGAATTTAAATATTGATCAAGTTCAAGTTGGAAGAATAGCTATTCATCCAAAAAATCCAGATATAGTTTATGTTGCCATAATGGGTGATCTATTTAAAAACACTAAGGAAAGGGGAATTTATAAATCAACAGATGGTGGTGAGTCATGGAAACANGTTTTATATTCTAATGAAAGATCTGGAGCAGTTGATATATCAATTGATAAAAATAATCCAAGAATAATTTTTGCATCTACATGGAATATTAGGAGGACACCTTACAGTTTAGAAAGTGGAGGTGATGGATCAGGCCTTTGGAAATCTACAGATGGTGGAGATACCTGGATAAATATATCAGATAACGAAGGTCTTCCNAGTGGCTTNTGGGGAATAAGNGGAGTTTCAGTTTCTCCAGTAAATTCAAAAAAAATATTCGCNTTAATTGAAAATAAAGATGGNGGNTTATTTAGATCTGATGATGGAGGAGAGTCATGGAANAAAGTAAATGATGACAGAAACCTAAGACAAAGAGCATGGTATTATACAAGAGTATATGCNGATACTCAAAATGAGAACAGAGTATATGTTATGAATGTTGCTTTTTGGAGATCTGAAGATGGNGGNAAATCATTTAATAGGTATAGAACACCTCATGGTGATCATCACGACNTNTGGATTGANCCTAAAAATAATTCAAGATTAATAGTTGGTGATGATGGAGGTGCTCAAGTTAGTAACGANGCTGCATTAAGCTGGTCCACATACATGAATCAGCCAACAGCACAATATTATAGAGTAGCAACTGANAATAGTTTTCCTTANAATATACTTGTAGCTCANCAAGATAANAGNACACAAAGAGTTCCTCACAGAGTAAATTCTGGTGGAATTGGAGAAAGAGATTGGGAATCTTCAGCTGGAGGNGAAAGTGCACATATGGCTGCAAAACCTGATAATCCTNATATAGTATATGGAGGTAGTTATGGTGGNTANCTATCAAGACTTGATCATAGNNCAGGAGAACAAAGAAGCATAAATGTTTGGCCAAATAATCCNATGGGTCATGGAGTTGAAGATATGAAATATCGTTTTCAATGGAATTTNCCAATATTTTTCTCTCCTCATGATAATAATAAGCTTTATACTACATCAAATTATTTTCATGTTACAAAAAATGAAGGTCAAACCTGGGATGTAATAAGCCCTGANCTTACTAGAAATGAGNCNGAGAAACAAGGACCATCTGGAGGNCCNATCACAAAAGATAATACNGCAGTNGAATATTATGCAACAATATTTGCNGCCTGTGAATCACCATANGAAGAAGGGTTNCTNTGGGCAGCATCGGACGATGGAATGATAAATGTNTCTACNGATGGAGGTNAAAACTGGANTGATGTAACTCCTCCAAATGCACCTAAATATCTTATGTGGAATAGTGTAGAACCAGATCCTTTNACAAAAGGAGGATTATACGTNGCNGGAACATTATATAAAAATGGNGATTTTAAGCCTTATATGTANAAAACAAAAAATTATGGAGAGACATGGACTAAAATAATNAATGGTATTCCTAATAANTTCTTCACAAGAGTTTTAAGAGCTGANCCNAAAAGAAAAGGGCTACTTTATAGCGGAACAGAGTCAGGAGCATACATATCTTTTGACGATGGTTTATCATGGAAATCATTCCAAATAAACCTTCCCTTAGTACCNATAACAGANATGACTATTAAAAACAANAACTTAATAGCTGCTACACAAGGAAGATCAATTTGGNTAATAGATGATCTNACTCCTTTNCATCAACTTAATGAATCTAANAATAATAAAAACTTCCATTTATTTAAACCTATTGANAGTTATAGAATGGGATCTCCNAGCTGGGGAGGATCNTCNNCAACTCAAGGAAAAAATCATCATAATGGGGTTGAAGTATTTTTTAATATTGATCAAAAAACNGNAGAAAATGAGNCTGAAATTTCATTAGANTTTTTAGATGAAAATAAAAATCTAATAAAAAAATATTCNATNAATGATAANNAATCACCTCTTAAATTAGATGGNNAAAAGAATTCNTTTGTTTGGAATATGAGATATGATAATGCCGAAGGATTTGATGGCCTTATTATGTGGGCTGCAGGATTAACTGGNCCTAAAGCNCATCCNGGTTCATACTTTGTTAAATTAAATGTTGGAGAATCAAGCTTAATTGAATCNTTTAANATTTTNAAAGATAAAAGAAGTTTATCATCAGAAGCNGANCTTAANGANCAATTTGAATTTTTAATTGGNATNAGANATAAAGTAACTGATATTCATAANAGTATAAAANAAATAAGATCAACTAGAGATCAGNTAAATAATCTTAAGGGTAAGCTNGANGAAAGTCATGAGGAAATCANTAATTCTATAAATGATATNGTTTCTAGGATTACNGAAATTGAGNAAAACCTATACCAAACTAAAAATAGAAGTGGTCAAGACCCACTTAATTTNCCAATNCGACTAAATAATAAACTTGCNCATTTATCAAGNGTNGCNTCNAGNGGTAATTATAAACCAACTGATCAGATGTATGGNGTNAGAGATGAGTTGGTAAAATTAATTGATGTTGAGCTTCAAAAATGGAAGGAAATAAAAAGTTCAGAATTAGATAAAATAAATACAATGATTCTAGAAAACAATATTCAATTAATAAGTATTAATTAAATTCGCTTTTTAATTAANACTTATTTTAATGAGTAATATTGTTGCAATTGTAGGACGTCCAAATGTAGGAAAATCAACTTTATTNAANAGGTTAGTTGAAAGAAGNCAAGCAATAATTCATGANGAAAGTGGAGTGACAAGAGATCGTCATTATGGAATATCTGAATGGAATGGAAAANCATTTACTGTTATAGATACTGGAGGTTATGTAGAAAAGTCCGAAGATATTTTTGAAAATAAAATAAAAGATCAAGTTGTTCTNGCATTAAATGAAGCTTCTGTNATCTTNTTTATGGTTGANTGTAAAAATGGATTATCAACTTTAGATCTTGATTTTGCTAAAGTNNTTAGACAAATTAATAAAGAGATAATAATAATAGCNAANAAAGCTGATAANTATGAATTAGAATTAAATTCAAATGANTTTTACGAACTTGGACTTACTGANTCTGAAATTATTCCCNTATCATCAATAAGTGGTTCAGGNACTGGAGAATTATTAGATTTAGTNGTAAAAAAGTTAGATGANGATTCTGAAGAATNAATNGAAAACNTACCACGTATTTCAATATTAGGAAGGCCTAATGTNGGAAAATCATCNTTTATTAATTCAATNTTAGGAGAAGAAAGAAATATNGTNACNGATATATCNGGNACAACTCGTGATTCAATAGANACAAAATANAATTTATTTAAAAAAGAGTTTATAATTACNGATACAGCAGGNATTAGAAAAAAATCAAAAGTNAGGGAAAATATTGAATTTTANTCTGTNATGAGATCTATTCANGCAATGGAAAACAGTGATGTCTGTATAATAATGATTGATGCTAATCAAGGNTTTGAAAGTCAAGATATGAACATACTATCACTTGCNGCAAAATATAAAAAAGGAATAGTTTTAATGATTAATAAGTGGGATCTAATTAAAAAAGAAACCCATAGTGCTAGNGATTTTGAGGAAAAACTTAATANAAAAATTAGTCCANTAAACTTTATTCCNATTGTTTTTACTTCTGTAATAAATAANCAAAGAATTCATAAAGTNTTAGAATTAGCAATGACNGTATTTGATAATAGANCAAAAAAAATAACAACNTCTCANCTNAANAANATGATATTACCTNAAATTGAAANATATCCNCCACCTGCTACTAAAGGAAAATANATTAAAATAAAGTATATAACTCAGNTACCTACAAGAACTCCNACAATAGCTTTTTTTTGTAATCTTCCACAATANATTAAGGAACCNTATAAAAGNTTTTTAAGTAATAAAATTCGAAAAAAATTTTCNTTGGAAGGAGTGCCAATTACATTAGTCTTTAGAAAGAAATGAATTAATNTCATNTNNNNTAANTTAAAGGTTTTAATNCTATTTTTGTANTATGTCAAGCANAAAATATAATTTCTTAGAAACAGAAAAAAAGTGGCAAAAATATTGGTTAGATAATAAGACCTTTAAATCAGAAATTAATAATAAGCCTAAATACTANGTAATGGATATGTTTCCATACCCATCAGGATCAGGTTTACATGTTGGCCATCCANTNGGATATATTGCATCAGATATAATTTCTAGATATAAAAGGCTAGAAGGATATAANGTCCTCCANCCTATGGGATTTGATTCATTTGGACTACCAGCAGAACAATATGCTATTAAAACAGGACAACATCCAAAAGAGACAACAGAAAAAAATATCAAAAGATTCAAAGAACAACTTAACACATTAGGCTTATCCTTTGACTGGGATAGAGAAGTTAAAACAAGTGATAGTAATTATTACAGATGGACTCAATGGATTTTCCTAAAATTATATAATAGTTTTTTTGATTCAGAAAAGAATAAAGCTTGTGATATAAATGAATTAAAAGTACCTAAAAGTTTAGATGAAGATAAAAAAGAGAAATTTATAGATTCAAAAAGATTAGCATATATAGATGAAATTGATGTGAATTGGTGTGAAGAATTAGGAACTGTTTTATCAAATGAAGAGGTAATTGGAGGTGTTAGTGAAAGAGGAGGTTTCCCTGTAATTAGAAAACCAATGACACAGTGGGTTATGAGAATAACATCATATTCAGAAAGACTATTAGAAGATTTAGATTCATTAGACTGGCCAGAGTCTATTAAAGTATCTCAGAAGAATTGGATTGGAAAATCAGAAGGTGCTGAAATAAAATTTAAAATTGAAGATGATAAAGAAATTGAAGTATTTACAACTAGACCTGATACAATATTTGGAGCTACATATTTAGTATTAGCTCCTGAGCATAGCTTAATAGATCATTTAACTACAAAAAAACAAGAAAAAGAAGTTAAAGAATATATTTTTCAAGCGTCAAGAAAAAGTGAACTTGAGCGTCAAGAAAATGAAAAAAATAAAACTGGAGTTTTTACTGGTTCTTACGCAATAAATCCAATATCTGAAGAAAAAATTCCTATTTGGACATCTGACTATGTTCTGGCAAGTTATGGNACTGGAGCTATAATGGCTGTACCAGCTCATGATGAAAGAGATTATGAGTTTGCCAAAAAATTTAAACTCAANATCACNGAAGTTATNGAAAATAATTCTAATNATTTATGTTATACNGGGGATGGAAAAATTATAAATTCAGNAGAATATAATGGTCTAAATAATNTAAAATTTAAAAAANTAGTTACAGACTTATTAAAANATAAAGGATTAGGAAAAAAGACANTAAACTATAAACTAAGAGATTGGATATTTACAAGACAGAGGTATTGGGGAGAACCAATACCTATACTACATAANAATAAAAAGAGATTTNCTGTAAAAGATCAGGATTTACCTGTTAAGTTACCTGAAGTAAAGAGTTATCTTCCCACTGATGATGGTTCCTCTCCCCTTGCTAGGAATAAAGATTGGAAAGAAATCACAATAGATGGTAAAAAATTTGAAAGAGAAACTAATACTATGCCTCAGTGGGCAGGATCTTGTTGGTATTACCTTAGGTACCTAGATCCAAAAAATTCCCAAAATTTTGCTGATCAAAGTAAAATAAAATACTGGATGCCTGTTGATCTTTATATAGGAGGAGCAGAACACGCAGTTCTTCATTTATTATATGCTAGATTTTGGCATAAAGTTTTATTTGACTTAGGATTTGTTAATACTTCAGAGCCATTTAAGAAACTAGTTAATCAAGGTATGATCCTTGGAAGATCAAATTTTGTATATAGAGTTAAAGATTCAAATAAATACGTTTCTTATAATCTAAGAAATGATTTTGATTACACAAAAATTCATGTTGATGTAAATCATGTGGATAATGATAAATTAAATATTAAAAAATTTATTAATTCCTCAAAAGAATATAGAGATGCTGAATTTATATTAGAAGATAATGAATATATATGTGGTTTCGAGACAGAGAAAATGTCAAAATCTAAAAGTAATGTTGTGAACCCTGATAATATAATTCAGAGTTTTGGAGCAGACACTTTAAGAATGTATGAGATGTTTCTTGGTCCAATAGAACAATCGAAACCTTGGAATACAAATGGTATAGAAGGGGTATATAAATTTTTAAATAAATTTTGGTCTCTATTCTATAAAGAAAATAAATTACATATTTCAGAAGAGAAACCAGATAATGAAGAATTAAAAATTCTACATAATGCTATCAAAAAAATTAAGGATGATATTGAAAGGCTTTCTCTAAATACATGTGTAAGTCAACTAATGATAACAGTAAATAGTCTCAGCAAAAAGAAATGTAATAAAAGAGAAATACTTGAACAATTAATTATAATTATTTCACCATTTGCCCCACATTTATGTGAAGAACTTTGGAGTATAATTGGAAATAGTAAAAGCGTTTCCTTTGCAAATTACCCAAAATTAAATAGTGATTATCTTATTGAAGACAAATACGAATACCCTTTAATGATTAATGGAAAACTTCGAGCTAAGCAGTCTTTTAGTCTAAATACAGAAGATTCAGAAATAAAAAATAGTGTTATGGAAAATGAAACTATTAAAAAATGGTTGGATGGCAAGAAAATTAAAAAAATTATAATAGTNCCCAATAAAATTATAAATATTGTCTGTTAGTTTAATTTCAAACTATCTAAGATTTGTAGTTTCATTAAATTTACCCACTCAGTATACATCTTCTCAGAAGGATGTAATTTATCATTGGCTAGTAAAGACAAATCATTTTCAGCAAGTCTTGAGATATCTGTTATATTAAAATACATAATATTATATTTTTCAGATATTTCTCTATTTATGTCATTATATGCATTAATCTCATCATAAATTTTTTCTTTACCTCTAGATTCACCGAATGGAGTAACCCCATAATCTGGTATTGATAATACAAATACATTTTTTTTATTATTTGAATATCTTATTGTTTTAGCTAATAAGTTTTCGAATTCAACTTTATAATTATCAATACTGTAACCTCTAAACTGATTATTTACTCCTATTAATAATGAGACAATATCATACTGTTTTAGATTAGAATTATTTAAAGTATCGATCAGTTCATCAGTAGTCCAACCAGTTTTTGCAATTATTTTTAATGAATCAATTANATCAATCTTTTCCTTTAACTGATTTGGATAAGAATCTTCAANNTNTATNGANTCNCCAATTGTATATGAATCNCCNANAGCTANGTAAGATAAANTTGGACGACTATANTCTTTTTCTTTNGAACAAGAAATAAATAAAAAACAAANAGCAAATNNTATTCTAATCATTACACAAGCCTTCTAACTATCACAANAATAACACCAATAAGAAATATAATTATTGATACTTTATTTACAGTNTGCATAGCTTTTAAGCTAAAACTAGATTTATTATTAGGATCTTTTTTTCTGAAGAANTAATTTAAAACTTCAGAAAAATCAAAATAGTAAGATATTTTACTCTGTTTTTTTTTCATATTTTTAATTTAAGGTTCAATCCAATTNCCATCNTCTTTTATTAGGTTTACTAACTCATCAACCCCNTACTTAAAGTTAATNCCTCTTTTAACAACATCTTGCCCCCTNTATAAAGTTATTTTATCTTTTCCTGANCCNACATATCCGTAGTCAGCATCNGCCATTTCTCCNGGACCATTTACAATACAACCCATAATACCAATTTTCAATCCTTTTANGTGATCGGTCCTTTCTCTTATAATAGCAGTTGTCTCNTGTAAATCAAATAAAGTTCTNCCACATGATGGGCATGAAATAAAATCAGTAGAAGTGACTCTTACTCTTGCGGCTTGGAGAATCTTAAAAGATAAATTATTTATTTTTTTTATTTCTTTAATATCAGAAGAGTTATTATCAATAAATATTCCATCACCAAAACCCTGAATAAATAATCCGCCATTGTCTGTAGATGAATGAATAATTAATTTATCAGAATAGTTGAAATCATAACTTTGGGATAAAATTATTGGATTTTTTGATTCGTGATTTTTCATAAAAAAAGCCCTCATATCCGGCATAAAATGNTNATTAGTTGAATTTAAAATCAACACAAAATTTTCAGGNATATTTAAATTTTTTATNNCNTCTAAATCAGAAGTNTTAACAATTAAAAAATAAATGTTTCTAGAAANTGTATTTAAATCAAAATCTTTTAAATCATTCAAGGATANNANAGGATAAAAATTACTTTGGTCTTTCTCTTTTANCCANNAAGTATANTCCAATATGAATTTATANTTTNTNCCCTTAATATTTAAATTATTTTTTCCAAGATAAATATAATCAGGAGAGGTATCTGANCTTTCCCATTTGTCAGAATTTGTNTCNAAAGTAATNCCCANTTCTTCCATTTCATCATTATTTATNTTTTCCANGTTAGAAAGATTAGAAATTACTATTGGAAAATTATCCCCACCTATATCTAATATTGGACTNGATTCTCTTTTATCATATTTAAAAGGTGAAAAANTNATATTTTTTGGAGAAATAATTTTCTTATGATTTTTTCTTTTATGGTATCTGTCAACCATAATGTTTGCAACTGGGGATTCGAATTCTGGTTCTTCAGTNAGTGAAACTCTTATAGTNTCTCCAATNCCATCATCTAAAAGTGTTCCAATACCTATTGCCGATTTAATTCTACCGTCTTCTCCTTCTCCTGCTTCAGTTACACCAAGATGTAAAGGATAATTTTTTAAACTTGAATTATNTATTTTATCAACTANNAGNCTATAAGCATGAACCATAACTAATGGNTTACTAGCCTTCATNGATAAAACAATATTATAAAAATTATGGTCTTCACAAATTCTAAGNTATTCAAGAGCAGANTCTACCATTCCAAGTGGNGTATCNCCAAACCTGCTCATTATTCTATCTGATAATGATCCNTGATTGGTACCAATTCTCATTGCAGTACCATTTCTTTTACAAATTTTNATTAANGGTGANACCCTCTCATAAATTCTTTCTATCTCANCATTATATGATCTNTCATCATATTCTATTNGNTGAAATTTTTTCTTNTCAGCATAGTTNCCAGGNTTAATTCTAACTTTCTCAACTATTTCAGCAGCAATTTCAGCAGCATTAGGAGTAAAATGAATATCAGCAACNAGGGGAATNTTATANCCTTTCTTCNCAAGCTCNATTTTTATATTTTTTAAATTCTTTGCATCATTTATGCTCGGAGCAGTTACTCTAACTAACTCACAACCNGCATTTATCATTCTNATGGATTGATCAACAGTAGCATTAGTATCCATNGTNTCAGTNGTAGTCATCGACTGAATTCTAATTGGATTATCACCACCAATTCCAATATTACCNATTTNAACTGNNATAGACTTTCTTCTATTATAGGTGAATAAATTGTTTTTNAANTAATNTTTCAATTCTAATTTTTAAATNTCTCCAAGTTGAGGNCTNATNATGATTTCTTCAANNGTAGCTCCTTTNGANGTATCATAAGCAGAATATATTGAATTAGAAACATCATCTGGTTTGATAAAACGATCATCAGGTAATAATGTTCCGTCCCAACTACCAGTTCTTACNGCTCCAGGNAATACTGAAGTAACNTTTATACCTAATTCTTTNAACTCTTCTCTCAAACATTGACTCATTCCATAAAGNGCAAACTTAGATATGCAATAGGAACCTCCATTTGCATAAGCNACTTTACTAGCTATTGAACACATATTGAAAATATGNCCNTCTTTTTTTTGNGTCATTAGACTAACTAGACCCTTAGTTACCCAATAATTTGAATANAGGTTTACATTTATCATATTTTCNAAAGCAGANTCNTCTTCTTCTATTAATTTTCCAGGAATAAATGTTCCTACATTATTTATTAATACATCAATTATATCTGTNTTTTTCTTAACAAAATCAATAAAATTTAAACTCCCCTCTTTTGTTGAAAGATCGGATTTTAATGTATGTACTTTTATTTTGGAATTAATTGAATTTATTTCATTTTCTAATTTCTTTAACTCATCCTCATTTCTTGAGCAGGTATATATATCAAAGTTATTTTNAGCAAACTTTATAGCTATTGATCGGCCAATTCCTTTNGANCCTCCTGTTATTANTAATGTTTTATTCATAAGACTAAAATGATGTAATTAATTTACAAATTTGTATGTATATTAATGAATAAATAGATTATTAATTGAAAAATTTCGGAAAATACATCTTGTTTTTAATCTCATTATTTGAAAGAAGAGAAAAACTAAAAACATATTTTAGTTTAACAATTAATGAATGTATTAAAATAGGTTACGATAGTCTTTTTATAGTATCAATAGTTTCAATTTTTATGGGTGCTGTTACTACCATACAAACTGCATATAATTTAGTTGGTCCACTAATTCCTGATTATGTTATTTCCTTAGTAGTTAGAGACATGACCCTTCTAGAATTATCGCCTACTATAATAGCGATTGTTTTTGCTGGAAAAGTTGGATCAAATATAGCAGGAGAACTTGGGACGATGAGGATTACAGAACAAATTGATGCTTTAGAAGTAATGGGAGTAAACTCTAGTTCATACCTAGTATTACCAAAAATAATAGCCGCTTTACTTATGTTTCCTATTCTAGTTATAATCTCTGCAACTCTAGCAATTTTTGGAGGATATGCAGCAGGTGTTCTTACAGATGTAATTACTGGCCAAGAATATATTTATGGAATTAGATATGAATTTAATCCATTTAATATCCCNTTTGCATTAGTAAAAGCCTATGTTTTTGCTTTTATAGTAGCTTCTATCTCTTCATTTCAAGGATACTATACGTCTGGAGGAGCTCTAGAAGTAGGAAAGTCTAGTACTAATGCAGTAACTAACAGTTGTATAGCAATCTTAATAGCTGATTATATTCTAGCACAAATTTTATTATGATAGAAATAAAAGGTATAACTAAATCATTTAAGGATAAAAAAGTTTTACACGGTATAAGTGGAAAATTTGTAAAGGGTAAAACTAATTTAATTATTGGTGCAAGTGGGACAGGAAAAAGTGTTTTACTTAAATGTTTAGTAGGACTTTTAAACCCTGATAAGGGTAGTGTCCTATTTGATGGAAGAAACTTCACTAATGCTAATAAAAATTTAACTACGGAGATTAGAAGAGAGATTGGAATGTTATTCCAAGGCAGTGCTCTTTTTGACTCAAAAAATGTTGAAGAGAATATAAAATTCCCATTAGATCTTTTAACTGATACCCCAGAAAAAGAAAAAATAGATAAAGTCAATCACTGCCTAAGTCTAGTTGGATTAGAAAAAATAAATAAAAAAATGCCTTCTGAATTAAGTGGTGGTATGAAAAAAAGAGTAGGAATTGCAAGAGCAATTGTAAATGACTCAAATTATTTATTTTGTGATGAACCAAACTCTGGTCTAGATCCTCTTACTGCAATTAAAATTGATGATTTAATTTTAGAATTAACACAAAAATTAAATACAACTACTATTGTTGTAACTCATGATATGAATTCTGTTATTGAAATAGGCGAATATATTATGTTTCTTCATAATGGGAAGAAGTTATGGGAGGGAGATAATAAGCAGATCTTAAAAACAAAAATTAAAGAATTAAATGATTTTGTTTTCTCTAATAAATTAATGAAAAAGATTAGATAATTAATCAATTAAAGAGGCTACTCTCCTCTTAATTCTATTCTTATCCTCAATTTCTTTAATATGTTTTTTACTTCTATAATACCAAAAACTAGCACCTATCAAAATTAAAATATAAGTTGATGTAAAGAGGTAAACTATACCTGAGTTTATACTAGAAGAGATTCCAGTACCCCCTGAGTTAGCATCACTCTCTACTATACCTCTACACATAGAGCATCCTTGAGAATATAACTCTACGGANAATAATGTTAAAAAAGTTGAAAAAAATATTATTTTTTTAATCATCTTAAATAAAATGGACTAATCATAAAATAAACAATNACACCNGAAACAGATACATATAACCATATAGGAAATGTNTATTTAACAACTTTCTTATGCTTTNCAATTTGNTTAGTAAGTGAATAATAGAAAGCAAATAAAACAAANGGTACNACNACTATNGAAAGTANNATGTGTGAAATTAANAAGAAAAAATATACAATTCTTGAATCACCNTGATANGACGTACTCTCAACTGATGAATGATAAATNATATAAGAAATNAAGAAAATTGCNCCCAGNGTAAANGAAAGNGTATTTANTNNCTGATGAGATTTNATATCTTTNTTANACTTNATCATATAAAAAGANAATATTAAAAAAACNGAAGTNAGNGAATTAATAATAGCATTAAAGTGAGGTAATTTNTAAGTCCAATCACCGAAAANGGTTATTTTACTAGGCATNAATAATAAAAAGGCTACAGCAACCGGTATCAAAACAGATACTACTTTAATTACATTAACTAAATTNTTATTCATTTTCTAATTTTAAAATATCAATTTCNACNTTAAGTCTTTCAATTTCAGACTGTANTTCAATATTNTANATTCCTCTTAAAGTATTTTTTTTNTCTAGTAATAAAACAAANGATTTATNTGAATTAGNACTATAACATTTAAGAANNTTNTCNAANGTNNACTTANTAANTAATAAGTTNANCCAATTTAAATTACGATCTTGNTCTGATAAGGTTATAATTTTAATTTTTTTATTTAGAAATACCTTATTNATATANTTATCAATCAATTTANTNTNATCATCTATTCTTATATCTANAACTTTGATTTCATTTAANGAAAGAGCNTCATTTAAGTCATCAATATCTTCTAANTTTATTTCACATTCAAAATNNTACTTTTGNATTTCATATTTATTATTTCCAAAATACTTAAGNAATAAAAAAAGTAAANTAGGAAGTANTAAGGAAAAAAATAANACTAACCCTTTATTAAAGGATCTCATTAAGAATAAATTGCATGGTANATGGCATCAGCTTGAATAAATAATGCACCNAGTAACCANACNACAAATGCAGTAGGTATCAGTATTGTCCACATTAATGATTTCTGTTCATGACCAAGATGCATAAACTCCATAACTATATACCCAGCTTTTATAAAGGTCATACCAATAAATAAAAATATTTTAAAGTCTTTCCAAGATTCTGGGAACTGAAGAGCAACAAAGAATTCAGCTGCTGTAACAACACCAAGTATTATAGCAACTTCCCAAATTTTCCAAATCTTTTTCTTATCTGCAGGTTTTGGGGTTATACTTGAAACTTCTGGCTCTATCATAATATTAAACTAAATAAAAAAATGTAAAAACAAAAACCCAAACAAGATCAACAAAATGCCAATATAATCCTACTTTCTCTACCATCTCATAATGACCTCTTCTTTCTAAAATACCTACAGTAGCTTGATAAAATATTAGAAAATTTAAAGCAACACCACTAAAAACATGGAAACCATGAAACCCGGTAATGAAGAAAAAGAATGCCGCAAAATCTGGTGGACCATATTGATTTAATTCTAAATTAGCNCCATAAATTATTGATCCATCTAACAAACGTGACCCTACATCAGTACCATGAATAAAATGTGACCATTCCCAAGCCTGGCAACCTAAAAAGGTAAATCCGCCTATTATAGTCCAAACCATCCACTTCTCAACTCCTTGCCTATCCATCCTGTGACCTGCCTCTACAGCTAGTACCATTGTCACACTACTCAAAATCAAAATAAAAGTCATTAAACCTACAAAAACAAGAGGAAGTTCAACCCCATGAAAGAAAGGAAATGCTTCAAAAACTTTTTCTGGGACTGGCCAATAATTCTGTGAAAACGAAAAATCTGATAATGTACCTTCATATGCTGGATGTCTAAATCTTATGACTCCGTATGCAATTAAAAAAGCTGAAAAAGTAAAGGCATCTGATATTAAGAAAAACCACATCATTAGCTTNCCATAGCTCGCCTTATAAGGTTCAACACCACCTGCCCATAAATCTTTGTTTGAAGTATTTACTGATACTGAATTAGCCATCTTTTATATATTATAAAAATACAAAGTTATAAATAAATAAACCCATAATCCAGTAAGAAAATGCCAATACGTAGTGGACATTTCTATGTAAATCAAATTTTTAGAATGAACCTCTAGTTTAACTGCCTTCATGTAAACATATAAGATGAAAATTAATCCTGAAATAAGATGAAAAGCATGGACACCGCTAAGAACATAAATAAATGATCCATCTGGATGACCAACAAAATAAACACCTCCTCCTACTAGCTGAGACCATCCTAAATACTGAAAAATCAAAAATAAAAATCCACTTAAAAAACTTAAAAGTAAATTGATTTTCTGGCTTTTAAAGTTATCCTTTTTTGATGCAAAATATGATATTTGTTTAAANACGCTACTTAAAAATACAGCAATAGTAGAATAATAAAACATTGACGGAAGGTCAACATTAAAACCTCCAGGCTCACCCTTTTTTACTATATAAGCACTGATTAGTGAAACAAATATCATTGAAATTGATATCATAAAAATCCAAACTATAAAGATTCTAGGATTCATTCTCAATATTTTAGGTTTAGTATTATTATTCATATTATTAAATTTTATCTAAAATATAACTTATCTGTACTATTGGAAGATAAATAAAAGATCCAAACATTATTCTTAAAGCTGAAGCTTTAGAATAATCTTTAAATAATTTAAATGTCTGAGTTAAAAATAGGATAGCACAAATAATAGCTATTGTGCCAGAAACAATACCAGTAATACCAAATAACGTTGGTAATAATCCAAGAGGTATTAAAAACAGTGTATATGTCATTATATTTAACGCAGTATTAAAATTTTTTTCACCTCTACTTGGCAACAATTTAAATCCAACCTTACTATAATCATCATTATATACCCAAGCTATTGCCCAAAAATGTGGAAACTGCCATATAAATTGTATACTGAAAATTATTATAGCTTCTATANTCACNTCACCAGAAAATGCAACCCATCCTATTAATGGAGGTAATGCACCAGGAATTGCTCCAACAAAAACTGCAATTGGTCCATNTCTTTTAAGTGGAGTATAAATAAAGGTATAAATTAATAATGAAGATAAACTAAAAAGACTTGCAAGTGGATTAAACCAATATGTCATTATTAGAAACCCTAANAATGCNAANCAAATAGATACTANNAAAGCAGATCTNGTAGTTATTCTTTTAGTAGGTAGAGGTCTATTCTTTGTTCTATCCATAATTTTATCAANATCAATCTCAAAAATTTGNTTNTTTATGACAGATGAAGCAGTTATCAGGTANCCAGATAGTCCTAGTAAAAAAAGATCTAANANACTTATGNTNTCAGANGCTAGTATATAACCAAANATNGCAGAAAAAGAGACTAAAAATGATAATCTAAATTTTGTTAACTCAAAAATTACTTTNAAAAAACNCATAAGCTTATAAGTCGCAAATATAGTTTTTGACNTNGNAAGAATCATAATGTTTCTATTTTTTTGATTTTTAAATTNATAAGCATNATATAAAACTGAATACCAAAAATTAAAAANGCTAAAATTANATGAATAGGTTGNAATATTTTNGGTATNTGAAAGTAAGCCATNCCNGCNCCTACTAAAATTTCAAANCAAATTAATGATAACATTANNATAGATACTTTCTTATAAAANGTTTCAACTTCTGATTTTTTATAAACTANAAAAGTTATAAAAAGTTGAAGAGCTAAAATCACTAATGAAAANGANCTATGAATAATAAAATTACTTCCTANATTATTAATTATCTGATCTCTATTATCAATTCCAAAAACCTTTAATAATCCGTCAACATTTTCTCTNACCTCTGTTCCTAGAACTATNTGAACTAAAAATAAAATNAGACTAAAANNTATTGAATAAGTNAGAAGAGATGACCTTTTNNTATTATCAGAANAANTNGAAGATANATCATAACANAGAATAACATTACATATGATNACTAANGCAACTATAACGTGAAAAGTAATTANACCAGNTAATAANTTTGTTGANACNACAATTGANCCAACCCATGCCTGAAAAAAGACTAATACTATAGANAGAAAAGAAAGNNAAAAAAGTTTGNTACTAAATGGCNTCAAAAAAATNGAAGAGATTAATATNAATAATANTGAGAAACCAACAATTGCTCCAATCAATCTATTTATATACTCTGTCCAAGTTTTANANACATTNAACTCTTCTGCTTCATTAATTTGAGGNTCANTTGTAATTTTTTTTGCTGTATCAGTAAATCCAATAGCAGCTAATATTTTTGANAGCNTTNTNTTTTTTTCTANTCTNCCNTTTACAAAATCTTCNTTGTATGATTCTGGAAGTTGGTCTACNGANGTTGGTGGAATANAGACCCCAAAGCATTTAGGCCAGTCAGGGCATCCCATNCCTGATCCAGTACATCTAACTACNCCNCCTGCTAATATTAGNAGATAAAGTAANNCGAGACTTANTTTAGTTAAGTTATTATAATTTCTACCTAAAAAATNGAACATATTTTCTACCTGTGTTCATCTTCAGGCATATTTGACTCTTTTGTTGAGGAAAGAGGAATATGTTGNGGAATAAAGTCTTCTTTAGAGCCNGGCTTACTNTAATCATANGGCCACCTCTCNACTTTAGGTATTTTACCAGGCCAATTTCCNTGACCAACATCAACCGGTGTNGTCCATTCTAAAGTATTAGACTTCCANGGGTTAGATGATGCTTTTCTACCTCTATACATNGAATAAAAAAAGTTNAAAAGAAATANAAATTGNACAATAAATGTTAAAATAGCAGCAATACTAACAAAAGTATTNANATCTATAAAGGACTCAATTCTTCCAGTNTCAAAATTTGTAAAAGAGTAATATCTTCTAGGAAAACCNGCAATACCNATATAATGTAAAGGGAAGAAAACTAGATAAGCACCTATAAANGTTACCCAAAAATGNACATANCCTAANGTCCTNTTCATCATCCTACCAAACATTTTAGGGAACCAGTGNTAAACTCCAGCAAATAAACCAAAGAAAGATGCACTACCCATTACAATATGGAANTGAGCNACNACAAAATANGTATCNTGGAGGTTAATATCAANNACAGANTTTCCAAGAAAAAGTCCAGTTAATCCNCCTGATATAAAGAATGATACTANACCAATAGAAAATAACATAGCAGGNGTNAATACTATATTACCTCTCCAAAGTGTAGCTATATAATTAAAAGCTTTAATTGCAGATGGNACAGCAATTATTAAAGTTAATATCGTAAATACAGATCCAAGAAAAGGATTCATTCCNGAGATAAACATATGATGAGCCCATACTACAAAGGAAAGAGCTCCAATTCCAAAAATAGAATAGACCATTGCCCTATAACCAAAAATAGGTTTTCTAGAACAAGTAGCAATAATTTCGGAAGTAATCCCTAGAGAAGGAAGAATTACTATATATACTTCTGGATGTCCTAAAAACCAAAAAAGATGCTGAAATAATATTGCACTTCCTCCTTGATTTGATAAAGCCTCACCGGCTATATAAATGTCAGAAAGATAGAAACTTGTGCCAAATGAACGATCCATTATAAGTAACAAAGCTGCTGATAATAGAACAGGAAAAGATAGTACACCTAGGATAGCGGTAACTAAAAATGCCCAGATCGTAAGAGGCATTCTGAAAAATGTCATACCTTCTGTTCTCAGATTAATTACAGTTGTGATATAATTTAAAGCACCAAGTAGAGCAGATACAATAAAAAATGCCATTGATACTAACCATAAGGTCATACCCATACCTGACCCTGAAACAGCTTGTGGTAATGCACTAAGAGGAGGATATATTGTCCATCCACCACTAGCAGGACCACCCTCTACAAATATTGAGATAAACATTATAATACTTGATAGGAAGAAGAACCAATANGAAAGCATATTTAAAAAACCACTTGCCATATCTCTAGCACCAATTTGTAGTGGTATTAAATAGTTACTAAAAGTACCACTTAATCCCGCAGTTAGCACAAAGAAAACCATTATGGTACCATGCATTGTAATAAGAGCCAAATAAACTTCAGGATCTATTTTACCTTGTGGTGTTAACCAATTTCCAATTATTGGACTAAATGATGTTAAATCAAAATCAGGAAATCCAAGTTGGATCCTAAATAATGATGACATAGCGCCACCTATTATTGCCCAAAAAATTCCAGTAATTAAGAATTGTTTAGCTATAACTTTATGATCTTCACTGAAGATATATTTAGTTATAAAACTCTGATCATGATGTTCTTCATGATGTTCTTCTGTCTTAACATTTGGTTTGGTTGTAATTGTTTTAGTAACTCCCATATTTAATCATTTAGTACGGCAATATCCGTAGAATTGTTTTTAACAAAATTTGCATAATAATCAGGATTTTTTTCAATCCATGACTTTTGAGAATTTTTCCATTTTATATACTCCCACTCTTCAACTACTACAACTGTATGTTTCATAGAAAAATGTGCTCTACCACAAATCTTATTACAAACTATTTCATAGTTAAAATTTTCATTTCCTGTTTCCTCTCTCATTTCTGCAGTAGTCTTAGATGGAACAAACCACATTTGTGTAGGCATACCAGGAACAGCATTCATCTGAGATCTCATATAAGGTAAGTATACACTATGGATAACATCTCTGGCTCTAATTTTAAATAAAACAGGTTTCCCTTTAGGAATATGTATTTCTCTTGGCATAAAATCATCAAGAGATGATGAGTCTGAAAAATCAACACCAAGAATATTTTCAACGTCAATTAATTTATAATTATAATTTCCTAGTTCGTTATCGCGCCCTGGGTATCTTGAAGCCCAAGCAAACTGATATCCTACTACTTCAATAACTTCTGCATCTTCAGGGGGTGGACCCATAATCTTATTCCATTTTACAAGTCCCCAGCCAATAAGACCAACAAGAACAATAGCAGGGATAACTGTCCAAATAATTTCAAGTTTATGATTATCAGGATAGAAATGTGCTTTTCTATCTTTCTTATACCTATACCTATAACCAAAGTAAAACATTACAATTTGAGTTATTATAAATACTGTGAATGTGATAGCTGTAGTTACCCAAAAAAGAACTTCAATTTCAGGGGCATGTTCAGAAGCCATTGGTAGGAAATAATTATCAAACTGATCATAAGAAAACCANATTATTGCTACGAATGAAACAATAAGAAAAACAACACCAAACAGCGCATTTGTATTGTTAGTACCATCTTCAAAAGATGAAGAGATACTTTTTTTTGCAACACTTAATATTTCAGAAGATCTAAAAAATAAGAATACTGCTACAAGAGATAAAACTCCAATTAATCCTAGTATAAAATTCATATTGTAAAATTAAATATCATGGTGCAAACTTTCCTCTAACATTGGATGATTTTTTGCAACAAGAGGTAATTTTTTTAAGCCATTCAACACAACATATAAAAATGCTGAAAGAAATATCATCAATATCCCNATTTCTAAGAAACCAAACCCTCCATTTTCTTTTAAAACTCCAGGTGTAACCATTAGATAGAAATCTATAAAATGACCAAATAAGACAACAGGACATGCGATTTTAAGGAATCTAGTAAATCTTTTACTTGCTCTTGTCATCAAGAATAAAAATGGAAAAAAGAAATTAATAATAAGGTTGACAACAAAAAAAGGAAAATAAATATCACTCTCAAGTCTTTCAACAAAATAAATAGTTTCTTCAGGAATATTAGCGTAGTAGATTAAAAGAAATTGAGAAAACCATATATAAGTCCAAAATACACTGAAGGCAAAAACATATTTTCCNAGATCGTGGATAATACTATGATTAACNAAGGTTAGATACCCGTTATCTCTTAGTAAAACAATCATATAAGTAATNAGAGCTAAAGCTGATACCCACCAACTTGCAAAAACATACCAACCAAACATTGTGCTAAACCAATGGGTATCTATTGAAAGTACCCAATCCCAAGCTGCGACAGACTGAGAAAAAGCATAAAATACCACAAATACAGTAGAAATAGTAAATAATTTTTTCCATGAATCACTTCCACCATCCTTATCTTCAATGGCAGAATNTTTTAAAATTAAGCTNTAAAATAAGTACCATATCCCGATAAATATTATCATTCTACCTAAAAAGAATGGTAAGTTCAGGTAAGCTTTTTTCCCGTCAATAATATAATCATACCTAGGGTCAGAAGTATCGTACAAATAGTCATGTGTCCAATGAAAAATATCATGATTTGTTATAGCAAATATTAAAAACATAAGCACACCCCCAACAGGCAACCATCTACCAATAGCTAGAGGAATTCTCAAAATTCCTGCCGACCAACCTGCCTGTGCAACATACTGTATTGCCACAAAAAATATTGCAGAAATTGATATACCTAAAAAGTAAACTACATTTATCCAAAGATTCGAGTAAACTCTCTGGTACCAGTGAAACTCAGGATGCAAATTATCTTCGGAGTGATCCACACCGGAAGCATGGCTATCAAGAGCATTAGAAACCTCTTCATGACCGTGACCGGAATTTATAACAGAATAGACTCCAATTAAACTAAGGACAATACCTCCTATAAGAAGATAAAATAAGTTTTTTTTGGCACTCTGAGTAAAATCAAATCTATCTTCCATTTTATTGCTTTTGTAGTGTTTGAACATACTTAACTATTTTCCATCTGTCTTCCACAGANATCTGAGAACCATGTCCCCACATNCTACCNTTTCCGTGAGTNATCACNTGAAAAATATGACCCTCTGGTCTATCTTTAACTGCCCTAGAATTATAAGCAGTAACNCCTTTATAAACTTTCCCAACAGATCCATCTCCCATNCCCTTTTCTCCGTGACAGTGGACACAGTACCTATCATATAATATNCTAGCTTCTTTTAAAACTTCATCTGTTGTTACAATAGGATTTTTAATTTTTGCAGCTAATTCTAAACTATCTTTAGGAATTCTATAAGGCAGATATGACCCTCTTCTAACAGTATTTTCAACGGGTTCTTTCATTGTCATCCCATAAGGATTGTAAGGGTTAGAGTTATAAAATTCTCCATGACCATCATTAGGATTAGAATCTAACCAACTACCAATCTCCTTATCCTTTACCTGAGACAGAGGTTCATAAGGAACAGAATGATACATATTAGGGGCATACTCAACACCAGGATTATCTTTTCTTGCAGCACAAGATGATATGATTAATAATATCAGAAATGTGTTAATAATATTTCTCATAAATCCATTGTCTTATCGTTAACTTCAGAAGCACCACTACTTTTTATAATAGTTTTGATCTTTTTTGAATCTATCTTATTACTATCTAACTCAATAGCCATCACATGCTTATCATTAGTAGATCTTAGGTCAAATGTTTTAGGTTGTCCCCATGGCTTTAAATCACTCACCACAAAAAATGTGCCTACCATACCGAAAGCAGATAAAAGAACTGTCATTTCAAAAGTAACTGGAATAAATACTGGAAATGGTAAAAAATCCTTACCTCCGATAATCATTGGCCAATCAAATGTCATCATACCAATCATCATAGTTAGAGCAAGACATGTTCCTAAAAACCCAAAACAGAAAGCAGCTATTGATAACCTAGACCTTTTATATCCAAGTTTATTTTCTATACCGTGAACTGGAAAAGGTGAATATACCTCATAGATATTGATTCCTTTATCCCTCACAGTTGTTATTGCATTAAGAAGGATGTCTTCATCTTCAAATATTCCAACAATAAACTTTTTACCTTTATCGTCCATTATTTTACTTTATTAACTTTTTCACCAGTTTGTTTTAAAATACTTTTTACTTCAGCCATATTAATTACTGGAAAATATTTTGAGAATGCTAGGTATGCTGTAAAGAAGAGACCAAAAGTAAATAAATACATACCAACATCATATATAGTAGGGTAAAACATTGCCCAACTTGAAGGCAAGAAATCTCTATGTAATGAAGTTACTATAATTACAAACCTTTCGAACCACATTCCAATATTCACTATAATAGATATAATAAATGTTGCTGCAATATTTGTTCTAATCTTTTTAAACCAGAATAATTGAGGAGATATAACATTACATGTCATCATCGACCAATACGCCCACCAGTAAGGGCCAGTNACTCTATTATAGAACGCATATTGCTCATACTCAACACCAGAATACCAAGCCATAAAAAGCTCAGTTAAATATGCAATTCCTACAATAGAACCTGTCACAATTATTACAATATTCATCAATTCAAGATGCTTTATTGTAATATAATCTTCAAGCTTATAGACCTTCCTTGTAATAATTAATAAAGTAAGAACCATTGCGAATCCTGAGAAAATAGCTCCAGCCACAAAGTAAGGAGGAAATATTGTTGTGTGCCATCCAGGTATAACTGAAGTAGCAAAATCCATAGACACAATAGTATGTACTGAAAGAACAAGAGGGGTAGCAAGNCCAGCTAAAACTAGAGATACTGTNTCGTATCTTGACCATGTCTTTGCTGCACCATCCCAACCAAAACTTAATGTTCCATANATAAAAGCAGATACCTTNCTTCCAGCAATTTTNGCTCTGTCTCTAATAGTTGCAAAATCAGGNATTAAACCAATATACCAGAAAACAAGTGACACNGAAAAATAGGTAGAAATTGCAAAAACATCCCACANNAAAGGACTNGCAAAATTNACCCATAATGANCCATATGTATTAGGGAATGGTAACACCCAAACTAGACCTATCCATAATCTTCCCATNTGTAATAAGGGNAACATTGCNGCNCAAATAACNGCAAATATTGTCATNGCCTCAGCAGANCTNTTAATTGACATTCTCCATCTTTGTCTNAATAAAAGTAAGATNGCTGAAATAAGAGTTCCAGCNTGACCAATTCCTACCCACCANACAAAGTTTGTGATATCCCAAGCCCACATTACAGTNTTATTTAATCCCCACATACCAATACCNTCCCANAANGTCCTGTAAACTGCNTANGCNCCNACNGCTAATGTAATATTNGAGATAATCATTGCAACATACCANNAGATAGACGGCTTNTCTTCAACCCTCTTACATATGTCATCAGAAACATCATTCAAGGTTTTNCCTCCAGTGATTAANGGTTTTCTTAACTTAGATTCTACATGCATTTTCTAAANACTTTTTTTATTTCTTACTTTCCTTAAATACCANACATTAGGACTNACTCTAATTTCATCNAGAACAGCATATGCTCTCTCTTCTTTTAATTTTAGNGTTGCCTTATCNATCTTNTCTACCTGTAATAATTTTCTTATTTTACTAGCCTTATCGTTAACATCTCCAAATGTTATNGCANTAGTAGGACAGGAATTNCTACATGCTGTNGTNACATCTCCATCTCTTAANCTNCTCTTCTCTGATTTTGCTTGAAGCTTTCCTTCNTGAATCTTCTGTACGCAGAATGAACACTTTTCCATAACNCCCCTTGATCTTACNGTNACATCAGGGTTAAGAACCATCTTTCCTAAATCGTTATTCATNGAAATATTTTTATCAAACTGCTCATTGTCATGGTACTTAAACCAGTTAAATCTCCTTACTTTATANGGNCANTT
The DNA here is from genome assembly GCA_002696995.1 of Flammeovirgaceae bacterium. Lineage (GTDB taxonomy): Bacteria > Bacteroidota > Bacteroidia > Cytophagales > MED-G16 > MED-G16. The sequence goes on from NZUF01000011.1 coordinate 45,290, forward strand.
ATTAGCGCANTACCTTGTNCCAATACATCTATTATAGGTCATCTGGTTTAGACCCTCTGAGCTGTGAGTAGTAGCAGCAACAGGACAAACAGTCTCACACGGAGCATTGTTACAATGCTGACACATCATAGGCTGAAATGTTACGTCAGGATTTTCTGCAGCAACCTCTAGACCTTGTAAATCATCAACATCTGCATCACTAGAATAATATCTATCTATTCTCAACCAAGCCATCTCTCTCCTATTTAGCACCTCTTCTTTACCAACAACTGGAATGTTATTTTCTACTTGACACGCAACAACACAACTTCCACAACCAGTACATGAATTTAAATCAATTGACATAACCCAATGGTGGTTATTATATTCGTGACCACTCCATAATGTTACATCTTCAGGTTTTTTCTTCCCTTTACTCGTAGAAACTTTAAATTGGTATTTCCCAGCATAAACATCTTTCTTATACTCATCAAGAGATGTTTCCTGTATTACACTTTCTCTAGCCATAATAGTTTCATGTGTCTGAGTCTGGGCAATTCTATATTCTTTTCCGGTATTAGATAATGAGACATTTACCAAAGATAAATTCTGAGCTTTTTGGTTTTTATCTAGAAGATCGAAAGCATTAATACCTACATTATCTCCAACTGGGCCAGAAAGTGTTCTTCCATATCCCAGAGCAAGACCAACAGTTCCTTCAGCTTGACCTGGTTGTATAATAGCAGGAATCTCGTAATTATTATCATTTAAACTGATGCTTAATAAATTTGTAGTCATAGTTCCAGAGTCAGTTGAAATATTCATCTTCCTTGCATCTTTAGGGTTTACAGATAAATAATTATCCCAACATACCTTAGATATTGGATCAGGCATTTCTTGTAACCAAGGATTATTGGATTGGACACCATCTGCAACAGTTAAATTTTGATATATGTTAACTTCAAAGCCATCATTTTGATTGACATCTGAAATTACAGTTTGTATTCCTGATATTATTTTAGAGGTAATTTTCTTAGCACTTGGCAATGGATTTGAATTTGATTTATTTTTATCAATAAACTCAGCAACTCCATCATGAAGTAACCTATCCCAGAATATCTGAAAAGGTTCATCAGAACTTGTAAATTTCTGTTTAGCTCTCCAACTGCTTTTTAAATAATTAAAATAATTTTCATTTGAACCAGACCACTTTAATAATGAATCTTGAACTTGTCTTGTATCAAAAATATTTTTGATAGTAGGTTGGCCAAAACTAAATGAGTTCTCAATAGGCTCGTAATCATTCCAAGATTCTAAGAAATGAGAGTCAGGTGCAATCACATCACACAACATAGAGGTTTCATCTATTCGATCTGAGGTAGATATTTTCAAAGTAGCTTTTGAGAGATTGTTCTTAATTTTAGTAGATAAATAACTATCATATACTGGATTACAATTCATGAAAATAACAGAAGAAACATCCCCCTTTGATAAATCAGATAAAAAACCATTCATTTTATTATCATCTCCATTTCTTATATTATAAGATCTGTTGACATCAATTGATTTTCCATAATTACCAAGTAGTTCATTAATCATATTAACAACCAACTGAACATATTTATCATTAGAACTTGATATGACAATCGATTCACCAATATTAGCTACTAAATCCTCAGCAACTTTTTCTAATATATCAAGCTTTATAAGGTTCTTTTTAGACTTATCATAACTTATTAATGGAGGTCTGTATTTTGCGAAAATATTTTTTCCTGTTTTTTGAGATAAAATATTCCAAAGCTCAGTTATATATAACGGACTGTGATTTGATTCTATAGGAATTCTATTATCTGAGTTAGCCCCTGTAAGAGAGAGATTAGACTCAAAAGTATATAGTCTTGACATTTCTCTATTATCTCTATCAACTTTTCTTCTATCAGCAAATTGTTTATTAAATAAGTTATGGTTGTAAGAACTACCCAAGAAATCATAACCAAAACTCACAATAACATTTGCTTTTGAAAAGTCATAAAAAGGTAATTTCCTCTTTCCATAATGTTCAAGATTAGCATCAAGCATACCATTATATGAAACATTATCATACTGAACATGTTCAGCATTGTATTTATCACAGAATTTGTCAATAACATCTATCGAAGAAGGACTAGAAATTGAATTACTTATTATATATGACTTTTTAGATAATGTAGACATTGTATTTTTCACAAACTTATCAACCTCATTCCAACTTGATTCTTTATTACTGAGCATAGGTGCTCGTAATCTTTGTTTATCATAAAGTGTCAATACAGATGACTCTACTTGGGCACTAGTAGAACCTGCACTTACTTTTGAATATTTATTACCATCAATTTTTATAGGCCTTCCTTCTCTAGTCTTTACAACAACACTACAATAATCACTACCCATAGAATATGTTGAAGCATAATAATTAGCAATGGAAGGATCTACATCTACAGGCTTATCTACATAAGGAATTGCATATTTAACTGGAGCCTCACAAGCTACTGTAGAAACAGCGGCAATTCCGAACCCCATCATCTTTAAAAAATCTCTTCTTGAATTATCAGAAGATCCTTTTATTGGTAAAAATTCAGGAAACTCATTCTGAGCATTCTTCACAAATGAAGGATCATTCTTTAATTGCTCAATTCCTTTCCAATAAGTTTTATTTCCCTTACTCATAATATTTTAATAATGACATTTTGAACATTCAAGTCCCCCAATATCCTCAACTTTCATTGGTTTTTTAGATGAACTTTTATGTAATTCAACAAGTTTCTTGTAATAATCATTTCCTTTAGCATTAACTTCAGTCTCCCTATGACAATTTATACACCAGCCCATAGTTAACTCTGAGTATTGATATACAACATCCATTTCCTCTATAGGCCCATGACATGTAGCACAATCAAGACCTCCAACAGCAACATGTTGTTTATGATTAAAGTATGCAAGATCAGGTAAATTATGAACTCTGACCCATTCTATTGGCCTATTTTCCTCATACGCTGTTAATATTTTTTGTATCTCTGGTTTATCTGTGTTTATAGCATTATGACAATTCATACAAATATTTACAGAAGGAATATTTGCTGATTTTGATATATTAACACCAGTATGACAATAATTACAATCAATCTCATATTGACCAGCATGAACTTTATGAGAAAAAGCAATAGGCTGAGTTGGTTGATAATTTTGCTGTATACCAACAGTGTAGAGACCATCTATACATGATTTGACAAACACACCAATAAAAATAAATGAAGCAATCCCTACAAACTTATTACTCCTTAAAAACTTTTTAAAATCAAATCTATTTTGAACAATTTCTAAATCTTTGTCATCTAAAAGTTTGCCTTTAGACTGGTTATCTTTTAAGATCACATATTTCTTCGAAAGGTTTGTGAACTTAAATAATACAAAAATTATGATTATTAATAGAAATAAATTTAAACCAATAGATAAGTAAAAATTATCAGAGGCAACTGAAGATCCACCCTGCACATCTCCTAAAGACTGAGAAGCCTCAGCCACTAGAACCTGAACTTCTTTAGAAGATTCATCTTTAATATAAGTTAAAATAGCATCCAACTCTTCGTCAGAAAAGTCAAATGATGTCATTAACGTTTTGTTGTATTGGTTATATAGTTCAACTGCGTACTCATCCCCACTTTTTATCACCTTCTGAGAGTTCTTGATAAATGCATATATCCACTCTTGATCTCTCCTCTCATGAACATCTCTTAGGGCAGGTCCTATGATGACTTCATCTATAGCATGGCAGACCGTACAATTTCCTTTAAACAACGATTCTCCATTCTTTACAACAGACTCATCGAATGAAGGACTATCATCATTTTGGGCTAGAGAAATATGAGAAATACTTAAGAAAAGTGATAGGATTACTGTACCAAAAAATGGGATTAAAAAGTGGTTACTTTTAGTGAGGTATTCAGTTAATTTAGTTTGCATTTAAGCACCTAGTTTTAAAACTCAAACAAATGTAACATCCCGACAATAAACTTCAAAAAATTATAACAATATGTTTTAATTTAGAATTGGTCTAAATAAGATTTAATATACGTTTTCTTTTAGATCTTCCTCTTTAATAATTCTTCTCAAAATCTTACCCACATTAGACTTTGGCAATTCGTCGGTAAAACCAATGTGTTTCGGGCACTTATAATTTGTTAATTTCTCTTTACAAAATGCTTTAATTTCATCTACAGTTAGAGAGTCATCTTTTTTTACAATAACTGCTTTAACCGCCTCTGTAGTTTTCTTATCTGGAACACCAATAACACCAACCTCTAAAACCTTAGGATGAGATGAAATCACATGCTCAACCTCATTAGGAAATACATTAAATCCTGAAACAAGTACCATCTCCTTTTTCCTATCAACTATTTTAATGAAGCCGTCTTTATCTATGACACCAATATCGCCTGTATAAAGCCATCCTCCCTTAATTATTTCTTTGGTATCATTTTCACGTTTCCAATACCCCTCCATTACCTGAGGACCACTCACACAAATCTCTCCTCTTTCTCCTTCAGATACCTCCTTGTTCTTATCATCTACAAATTTTATATCAGTTTTTGGCATGGGTAAACCAATTGTTCCTACTTTATTTGTTCCATCAAGAGGATTTATAGTTACAACAGGTGAAGTCTCTGTTAAACCATAACCCTCCACAAGAGGACATCCTGTAACTGACTTCCATTTATTTGCTACTACATCTTGAACTGCCATCCCACCACCAAAAGCNACTTTTAGCTNAGAAAAGTCAAGATTATTAAAGTTTTTATTATTTAGNAGACCATTAAAAAGAGTATTTACTCCNGTAATTATTGAGAACTTATAATTTGANAGTTCTTTCACAAAACCATCCATATCCCTTGGGTTTGTGATGAGNATATTCCTGGCACCATATTTNCACATAACCAANGCATTACACACAAGAGCGAATATATGATANANGGGAAGTGCTGTGATAACAATCTCTTTCCTTTCCTCTAACATAATATCCATCCATGATGAGACTTGGATCACATTAGAAATAACATTTTTATGAGATAACATCGCCCCCTTGGATACACCTGTTGTTCCTCCAGTATACTGAAGAAATGCTATATCTTTTGGGTCAATNGGAACTTGAGTATAATTATATTTTCCTCCTTTGGATAATGCCTCCTTAAAGGAATGATGTCCAGGTAATGAATAATTAGGTACCATTTTCTTTATATACTTGACAACAAAATTTACTAAAGTACCTTTAACTGTACCAAGCATATCACCCATACTTGAAATAATAACATGTTTAATCTCAGTATCTTGAATTACTTTTTGAAGGTTATGAGCAAAGTTTGATAATATTAAAATTGCCTTACAACCAGAATCTTTAAATTGATGNCTCATNTCATCAGGAGTGTACAAAGGGTTTGTGTTAACAACAACAANACCAGANCTAAGAGCTCCAANNANTGCTACNGGGTACTGGAGAACATTTGGTGANTGTATGGCTAACCTATCTCCTTTCTTTAATTTCAACTCATGAGTAAGGTAATTTGAAAAGTTTTTAGATAAATTATCAAGTTCTTTATATGTGATTGATTTACCCATATTCTCAAAAGCAATATCATCAGAATACTTCTTAAAACTTTCTTCAAATAANTCTACAAATGATGAGTACTGCATCAAATCTACATCCTCAANNACACCATTTGGNTAATTTTTTGTCCAGATCTTTTTCATAAAATANAGAATTAGCTTTAANTAGTTAGTANGATAAAAGTATACTAAATTATAAAAAAAAGAAAGGGGACACCTTTAATAAAGATATCCCCAGTAACAACATTAACCCAAAAATGATNNNTNAATATATTAATATTATATNCTAANAAGTATTNTTAAAAGNNAATTTCTTAATNTTTATNCTTAATTTTTAAAATAATTTNATTTAAATTAGNTTAAATTGAATTATTTATAAAAAANCCCCAAAAAATGAAAATAAATTATCAAATTGACAATGTAGATCTTAAAATCCTTAATATTTTATCAAAAAATGCTAAAATGCCATATACTGAGGTCGCAAAAAAAGTGTTTGTCTCNGGTGGAACTGTTCACGTTAGAATGAGAAAACTTGAAAAAATGGGAATAGTAAGAGGCACTAAATTAGATATAGATTACACCAAATTAGGATACAACATATCGTGTTACATGGGAATTTATCTAGAAAAAAGTTTTCTATATAAAGAAGCAGTAAAGGCATTAAGAAGTATTCCGGAAGTTATAGAAATTCATGCTATCACTGGACAATATACTATTTTCATAAAAATCCTCTGTAAAGACACTCCTCATTTCAGGGAAATTTTAGACTCTAAGATCCATAAAGTTAANGGAATTACTAGGACAGAATCTTTCATGTCAATTGAGGAAACAATGAAAGATGGTTTATCGTTAAACTGATCGTTTAAAGCATTTTCTTTCGTTTTAAAAGAAAATGTATGCTAAATTTGCATNAAGAAAAATTACATGAGCAAAGACGATAAAATTTTAAAAGAATTTACCTCTAAAGAATACGAGCACGGATGGTCTGTGGATTTCGATGTAGATCAAGCNCCTATTGGTCTNAACGAAGATATTGTGAGGCTAATATCTAAGAAAAAAGAAGAGCCNAGCTGGTTATTNGANTGGAGNTTAGAAGCNTTTGATCAATTNAAGAAGATGAGTGAACCANATTGGTCNAATTTAAATATCCCAAAAATTAATTTCCAAGACATCTCCTANTACTCTGCACCNAAAAAGAAAAAAATGTTAAAGTCNATGGATGAAGTTGATCCAGAACTAATAAAAACATTTGAAAAACTTGGTATCTCATTACTAGAACAAAAAAGGTTAAGTGGAGTTGCTGTAGATGCAGTCATAGATTCAGTGTCAATCGGGACAACATTTAAAGATAAATTAAGTGAACTGGGCATAATATTTTGTTCTTTTTCTGAAGCGGTATTAGAACACCCTGAATTAGTAAAGAAACATTTAGGAACTGTAGTCCCCTCTAAAGATAATTATTTTGCTTGTTTAAACTCTGCAGTATTTTCTGATGGATCATTCTGCTATATACCTAAAGGGGTAAGGTGCCCTATGGAATTATCAACATATTTTAGAATAAACGCATCAAATACTGGTCAATTNGAGAGGACGCTAATTATAGCAGATGAGGGTTCATATGTGAGCTATCTTGAGGGATGCACCGCACCTATGAGAGATGAAAANCAATTACATGCTGCGGTTGTTGAAATTCATGCAGAAAAAAATGCAGAAGTGAAGTATTCAACAGTACAAAATTGGTACCCTGGAGATAAGAATGGAAAGGGAGGTATCTATAATTTTGTAACTAAAAGAGGAATTTGTTCAGGAGATAATTCAAAAATAAGTTGGACTCAGGTTGAGACAGGTTCTGCAATCACNTGGAAGTACCCTTCTTGTATTTTAAAAGGTGACAACTCAACAGGTGAATTTTACTCAGTAGCTGTAACAAATAANTATCAACAGGCTGATACTGGGACTAAAATGATACACATAGGAAAAAATACTAAATCAAAAATAATATCTAAGGGTATTTCTGCTGGATTTTCACAAAATAGTTATAGAGGTCATGTAAACGTAATGAAAAGAGCTAAAAACTCTAGAAACTTTTCTCAATGCGACTCACTTCTTCTTGGAAATAAATGTGGAGCTCACACCTTCCCATATATTGATATTGAAAATAAATCTTCTATGGTAGAGCATGAGGCCACAACATCTAAAATTGGTGAAGATCAGATATTTTATTGCTTACAGAGAGGCATCGATGAAGAAAACGCTATTGCTTTGATCGTAAATGGTTACGCTAAAGAAGTACTAAAACAATTACCTATGGAATTTTCGGTAGAGGCACAGAAACTTCTTTCGTTGACTCTAGAAGGGAGTGTAGGTTAATTAATTAAATATTTTAAAATGCTAGAAATAAAAAATCTTCACGCGTCAATTGATGACACAAAAATTTTAAAAGGATTAAACCTTAAGGTAAATACTGGAGAGGTTCACGCAATAATGGGACCAAATGGTTCTGGCAAAAGTACCTTGGCTTCTGTCATAGCCGGAAGAGAAGATTATGATGTTACAGATGGCACAATTAATTTCATGGGAAGTGAACTCTCAGAATTAGGTCCTGATGAAAGGGCAAGAGAAGGTATTTTCCTTGCGTTCCAATACCCTGTAGAGATACCAGGTGTTTCCACAACAAATTTTATGAAAACTGCAGTAAATCAAGTTAGAGAATCAAAAGGTGAGAAACCTCTTGATGCGGTAGAATTTCTCAAGCTGATGAAAGAAAAAATGAAGCTTGTAAATATTAGGCAGGAACTTCTTAGCAGATCTATTAATGAAGGTTTCTCAGGTGGTGAAAAGAAAAGAAATGAAATTTTTCAGATGGCTATGCTAAACCCGAGACTATCAATATTAGATGAAACTGATTCTGGTCTAGATATCGATGCTTTAAAAATTGTATCCAACGGAGTAAATGCCTTAAGATCTAAAGATAATGCTACTATTGTAGTAACTCATTACCAAAGACTTCTAGATTATATAGTACCTGATTTTGTTCATGTTCTGATGGACGGTAGAATCGTTAAGTCTGGAGATAAAAATCTTGCCCTTGAACTTGAAGAAAAGGGTTACGACTGGATTAAAGTAAAAAATTAAAATTTACAATTTATATGATCGAATCTTTGAATTTAGAAAAATCAATTTCTAGAGAAGCTGATAAGGATGTAAGGCTTATGAAGTCAGATACCCTTAAAAATATAGATAAGTCATTAAAGAAATATAAAGAAGAATACAAGTACACCCCACTCTTCAGAAAAACAGAAAATAAAATTCNATTAGAAAGTTCTGAATTTGGTCAAGAGTATAATTTAGAAAAAATTAAATNATTAATTCCTAAGAATGATGGATACAAGATAATTGTGATTGATGGGTTATATCAGGAAGAATTATCAAACATTCCTAAAGGAGTATTAATAAATAAATATTCTGATTTATCAGAAGACATGAAAGCTGAATTTGAAAAAGCTTATCAAGGTTTTGACGACTCAGAAAATGATGTTTTTAGCTCAATTAATACTATTAATCACCTAGAGTGCTTAACTATCTACGTAGAAAAAGACGTTAATGTCAAAAATAAAATATCAATATTTAACTTTATTCAGTCAACCCATTCCTCCTACTTTAGAAAATCAATTTTAATTAAAAAAAGCTCTCATGTTTCTTTTTCTGAAGAATTTATAGGGTCAACAAAAGAAATAAGCTTCTCAAATTCTGTAGCTGAAATTTTTCTTCATGAAAACTCTAAATTAGATTATTTCTCGTGTCAAGATTTTAAAAACAACTTCCATTTCAATAGCATAAATGTTTTCCAAAAGAAGGACAGTATATCAAATTTTCATACTTATAGCTTCTCTGGGGCAACAATTAGAAATAACCTAAACATCTCTCTTAAAGATAAAAACTGCTATGCTAATATGTATGGGTTCTATGCTATTAAAAATAATTCACATATTGACAATCACACTACTGTTGACCACATGGATGAAAACTCTATCAGTAATGAACATTACAAGGGCATTGTTGAAGGTGGTTCCAGAGGAGTATTTAATGGTAAAATTTATGTGAGACAAAAAGCACAAAAGACTAACGCATTCCAGTCTAATAATAATATACTCCTTTCAGATAATGCTAAGGTTAACACAAAACCTCAACTTGAAATATGGGCAGATGATGTGAAGTGTTCTCATGGTTGCACTGTAGGTCAATTAGACGTAGACGCATTATTTTATCTTATGTCGAGGGGGATTCCAAAAAAGGAGGCTACCTCAATTCTTCTCTCTGCTTTCAGTTCTGACATAACTGAAAAAATAGAAGATGAAAATTTAAGAAAACATTATGAAGAACTAATCTTAACTCAACTTGGGAGCTTAAATTATGAGTAATTTTCCTATCAATTCAATAAGGGAAGACTTTCCTATCCTTAAAAGTAAAATTAACAATCACGACCTTATCTATTTTGATAATGCTGCAACTACTCAGAAGCCAGATTCTGTAATCAAAGCAATTTCAAATTACTATGAAAAGTATAATTCAAATATTCATAGGGGCGTACACAGTCTTGCAGAAATGGCTACTAATGAATTTGAAAAAACTAGAAAAAAGATAAAAGAATTTATAAATGCTGAATCAGAAAAAGAAATAATTTTCACAAGAGGAACAACTGAAGGTATAAATCTGATATCCTCATCTCTTGGAAAATATAAATTTTCAGAGGGAGATGAGATAGTTATAAGTGAGATGGAACATCATTCAAATATTGTCCCTTGGCAAATGTTAGCTAAAGAAAAAAAACTCAAGTTGAGTACAATTAATGTCAGTGAAGAAGGAGAAATAGATTTGAATGATTTCAAAAATATCATATCATCAAAAACTAAATTAGTCTCTTTAGTCCACATATCTAATACGCTAGGCTCTATTAATCCTATAAATGAAGTTGTTAAAATATGTAATTCAAATAATATAATTAGTGTGATTGATGGAGCACAAGCCTCTGCACACTCAATTATTAATGTTCAAAAAATAAATTGTGACTTTTATGTGCTATCAGCTCATAAAATGTATGGACCAACTGGTGTTGGGGTTGTCTATGGAAAGGAAAAACTCTTAGAAGAAATGCCTCCTTACATGGGGGGTGGGGAGATGATAAAAGACGTTAAGTTTTCTGGAACTTCATATAATGACCTTCCTTATAAATTTGAGGCAGGCACACCTAACATTGGAGATGTAATTGGCTTTAAAGAGGCTATAAACTATATTGAAAACCTAGGGAAAGATCAAATTATTAAATATGAAGATAAGCTTAGAGACTACGCTAAAAAAAAGTTGAGTGGTATTGATGGTTTTAGGGTAGTTGGAAATTCAGAAAATAAAATTGGAATTTTTTCATTTACAATTGAAAACTTTCACTATTATGATCTTGGTTTACTGCTTGATGCAAAAGGAATTGCTGTAAGAACTGGCCACCATTGTACACAACCACTTATGGATAAATATAATTTGGATGGAACCGCTAGAGTATCTCTCGCATTATATAACACTGAACAAGAAGTGGATTTCTTTGTAGACTCAGTTAAAAATTTATTAAATAGATGAAAGAGATGTCTACACAAAAAGAAATAATTGAAGATTTTAAAGTTTTAGACGGAGACCTAGAAATGACTCTGAATTATCTTATGGAACTTGGAGAAAAACTTGATACTTTTAATGAAAAAGATAAAAAAGAAGAAAATATAGTCAAAGGATGTCAGTCTAAAGTATGGCTTACTTACAAAAAATCAGAAGATAAGCTCTTCTTTAGCGGTGATAGCAACACAGCCATTACNAAAGGTCTACTAAGTTTACTAATAAGAATATTTTCTGGAAAATCTTGTAAAGAAATTCTTGACACTAAATTGTCTTTCATAGGAGATATTGGATTAAATAGATTCATAGGAACTCAAAGGTCTAACGGACTAGAGTCTATGGAAAATAGATTTAGAATAATTGCATTATCAAATAAATAATTATGACTGAAAAAGAAGAATTAGATTTAAAAAAACAAATTGTTAGAGCAATTAAAACTGTTCATGACCCAGAGATTCCCGTAGACGTATATGAATTGGGTTTGATATATGATATCCAAATTTTACCTATAAATAACGCACACATACTCATGACATTAACATCNCCAAACTGTCCTGCNGCAGAATCTATCCCTGCTGATGTTAAGAATAGAGTTGAGATGATCAAAGAAATAAATGAGGTTGATGTAGAAATTACATTTGACCCACCCTACTCATCTGACTTAATGTCTGAAGAGGCTAAGCTAGAGTTAGGATTTATGTAAATGTTGAATATAAAATAATTAATAATGTATCCAGATGAATTAACAAAACCAATGATTGAAGAGCTTACATCTGTAGGCTTTAACGAGTTAAAAGATGCAGAAACTGTTGTTTCAGAGCTTCATAAAGACTCAGGAAAATGTTTAGTCTTAGTAAACTCAGTTTGTGGTTGTGCGGCAGGAGCTGCAAGACCAGGAGTTAAACATTCTCTTACAATTTCTGAAACAAAGCCAGATAAATTATACACTGTTTTTGCAGGAGTAGATTTTGAGGCAGTAAATAAGATTAGAGAGATGTGTCTTCCCTATCCCCCTAGTTCACCAGCAATAGCATTATTTGATAATGGTGAGCTTATTCATTTTGTGGAAAGACATCATATAGAGGGCAGAAATGCTACTATGATTTCTGAACATTTGAAAAACGTTTACGAAGAACATTGTAGCTAAATATAAGATATTATATTTGCGGTAAAATTTAAATTAACTACTATGAACGAATTGTTATACTTTGTACCAGGATCTGGAGTTCTAGCACTTTTATTTGTCTATTTTAAAAATAATTGGGTTGCTTCAAAAGAGATTGGTTCTGAAAAAATGGCGAGAATTGCCAAAAATATTGCTGATGGAGCAATGGCATTTCTTAGGGCAGAATACAAATTACTTTCAGTATTTGTAATAATTACTGCAATACTACTAGGAATNAAAGGAGAGAGTGAAGGATCAAGTTACTTGGTCGCTGTATCATTTGTTGTTGGGGCATTATGTTCTGGTCTTGCTGGCTTCATTGGTATGAAGGTAGCTACTAAGGCAAATGTAAGAACAACAAACGCTGCAAGAGAATCTCTCGGTAAAGCACTAGAGATTGCATTCTCTGGAGGTGCGGTGATGGGACTTGGAGTTGTTGGNCTTGGAGTTTTGGGCTTAGGATCTTTATTCATAATTTATAGCAATATGTTCCAAGACATAGACACTGTAATAAAAGTTATCTCAGGATTTTCTTTAGGTGCCTCATCTATTGCATTATTTGCTAGAGTTGGAGGAGGAATTTATACAAAGGCAGCTGATGTTGGTGCCGATCTTGTTGGNAANGTTGAAGCTGGAATCCCGGAAGATCATCCTCTTAATCCTGCTACAATTGCTGATAATGTAGGCGATAATGTAGGTGATGTTGCNGGTATGGGAGCAGATTTATTTGAGTCNTTTGTCGGATCAATTATTGGTGCGATGGTATTAGGAGCTGCCTTCATGGGTCTTCAAGAATTTTCAGGAATTCAAATCAACGCCATAATACTTCCCNTATTTATTGCATCAACTGGAATAATAATGTCAATAATTGGNACTCTATTTGTAAGGGTAAAAGAAGGCGGAAGCCCTCANGCAGCATTAAANACTGGAGAATTTGTATCTGCAGGTCTTATGATANTTGCGACTTACTATTTAATAAATATGTTCCTTCCTGATGTATGGATTTTCAACGGAAAAGAATATTCTTCAATGGGTGTTTTCTACGCAACTATATCTGGTCTTTTAGCAGGTTTAGGAGTAGGAAAAGTAACTGAGTATTATACTGCTACAGGAAAAGCACCTGTTATGTCGATTGTAAAACAATCGGATACTGGAGCTGCTACTACAATTATCTCAGGACTTGGAGTTGGTATGATGTCAACTGCAATACCTATCCTTCTAATATGCGCAGCAATTCTTCTATCTTATGAATTTGCTGGACTTTATGGAATTGCTATTGCGGCTGTTGGTATGTTAGCAAATACTGGTATTCAGCTTGCTGTTGACGCTTATGGTCCTATATCAGATAATGCTGGTGGAATTGCTGAGATGGCTGAGTTACCTCCTGAAGTTAGAGAGAGAACTGATAAGCTTGACGCTGTAGGAAATACTACCGCAGCTATTGGAAAAGGGTTTGCGATAGCATCTGCTGCGCTAACTGCACTTGCATTGTTTGCTGCATTTATGCAAACAGCACAGATCACATCAATTGATATTTCAAATCCTGTGGTTATGACTGGATTACTAGTTGGAGCAATGTTACCATTTGTATTTTCTGCTTTGTCTATGAATGCTGTAGGTAAAGCTGCAATGAGTATGATTGAAGAGGTAAGAAGACAATTCAAGGAACTTCCAAAACTTAAGGCTGCTCTTGAAGTGATGAGAAAATATGATTCTGATCTCTCAAAAGCTAGTAAGGCTGACATGAAGATATTTAATGATGCCGACGGAGTTGCAGAATATAGTAAATGTGTAGAGATATCTACTCAAGCAGCTCTTAGAGAGATGATTCTACCTGGAATAATGGCAATATCAGTACCTGTTATTGTTGGTTTCCTTGGAGGCGCTGAGATGCTAGGAGGACTTCTTGCTGGAGTTACATCTTCAGGAGTTTTAATGGCAATCTTCCAATCTAATGCAGGAGGAGCATGGGATAATGCGAAGAAGATGATTGAAGAGGCTGGAAATAAAGGAACTGAGGCTCATAAAGCTGCAGTAGTTGGAGATACTGTTGGAGATCCATTCAAAGACACCTCGGGCCCATCATTAAACATATTATTAAAATTAATATCAGTTGTAGCACTAGTAATTGCTCCATTATTGGTATAATTAAATTATGTATAAGAAGAGAAAGAAGATAGCTAAAAAAACCTTTGGGAATTTTCCTTTTATAAGTGTAATTTTTAGTGTTTCTCTTTCTCTTTTACTTTTAGGAATATTTAGTTTTTTTGTGTTATCATCTTTTGAGGTAAAAAAATTAATCCAAGAGAATACAGAAGTAAATATCTATCTTAATAAAGAGATATCATCAAGCCAAATAGATCAAATAAAAACTATTCTATTTACNAAAGACTATGTCTTATCTAAAGACGAATCAACATTAAATTANATCTCAAGTGAAGAAGCAGCAAAGGAATTTGCTCAAGAAATAGGTGAAGATTTTGTTAATTTTTTAGGAAATAACCCCTTAAGAGATCTGATCACTTTAAAAATCAACTCTGAATATTTTGAATTTGAGAAGTTATCTGAAATTGAGAAAGATATTCTTGAAATACCAGGTGTTTATGAAGTTGATTACTCGAAAGAGATGATAGATGATATTAACAAAAATATCAGGAATATAAGCTTAGTATTTAGTGGTATCTTTTGTATACTATTTCTAATATCAATAATACTTATTAATAATACCCTAAAGATTGCTCTCTTCTCTCAGAGGTTTCTNATAAGAAGTATGCAACTGGTTGGTGCTACAGCTAATTATATTTTGAAACCTTTTTTACTGAGAGGATTAGCTTATGGATTTATATCAGGAATTATATCTTCAGGCCTACTTTATGTAATTATTCTATTTATTAATGAAAAGATAAATGCATCAAATATGATAGTAGGCATTGAAAAATTAAGTATTATATTTATCATGTTAATACTGACTGGTATACTTATGGTAATGGTAAGTACTTACACATCAGTAAATAAATATTTAAATTCAACTTTAGACGATTTATATAAATAGAAAATGGATAATAATTCTAATTTGCCCTTTAATAAAAGTAATTACATACTGATGGTTATAGGAGTAACTATTATTTTTTCTGGATTTTTTATAATGACTCTTGACACTGAAGATTATGGTTATGGTTTTCTCGGNCTAACACTGGGACCCATTATTGTTCTTATTGGGTTTATTTTTCAATTCTTTGCCATTTTTCATAAAGGTAAATAGTATATGGAATGGTATGAAGCTCTCATCCTAGGTATAATTCAGGGTCTCACAGAATTTTTACCAATAAGTAGTAGCGGACACTTAGAAATAGCATCTTTTATACTTAATACTGAACAGTCACAAAACCTTATATTTACTGTACTAGTTCATATCGCTACCGCAATAAGTATCATATATGTTTTCAGAGCTGACATCTTTAAAATCATAAAGGGAGTTTTTAGTTTTAAAAGGAAAGAGATAGATACAGTATTAAAAATTATTATATCTAGTATCCCAGTAGGAATTGTTGGCATCTTATTTGAGGAAAGAGTTGAGTCATTTTTTACTGGAAATATAATCCTAGTAGGTTCGATGTTACTCATTACCTCTCTTCTACTATTCTTTACATATTTTAGTAAAGAAGAAGAAGGTAAAAGTGTCTCATTTGTAGATGCGCTAATTATTGGTATAGTACAAGCATTTGCAATTTTACCTGGAATCTCAAGGTCTGGAGCTACAATTTCAGCAGCAATATTTCTAAAAATTAATAGACAGGAAGCAACAAGATTCTCATTCCTAATGGTTCTAGTNCCAATATTTGGAATACTCATACTAAAGATAATAGGTGGGCTTACAGCTGATGAGGTGGCAGGAGCTAATTTAATATCATTACCGTATGCTATCGGGTTTTTATCTGCACTCTTTAGTGGGGTGATTGCTTGTAAACTAATGCTAAAAATTGTAAAAGAGAGTAAGCTTATCTACTTCTCTGCGTACTGTCTTATTGTGGGACTCACTAGTATTTTATATGGGTGCAATGACCAAAAAGAAGATACTTTTTATATAGATCCAGTAAAAGAAATAAGTGAATTAAGAAATATTTCAATAAACTCTCCAACTCCCAAATTAGATTCTAGTGACTCACACCTTAACTTAGTAGACCTAAAGAGATTAGATAATAAACTCAAACTAGACATAAGATACGCATCTGAAAATAATTTTATGAGATCTAAATTTTATAATTTACCCAGAGCTTTTCTTAACAATGAAGCTGCTCAAAATCTCTTGAATGCCCATAGAGAACTTGAAAAGAAAGGATATGGGATAGTAATATTCGATGCTTACAGGCCTTGGTATGTAACTAAAATGTTTTGGGAAGGCACTCCAGAATCGCTTAAACATTTTGTCGCAGACCCAGATAAAGGTTCTGTACATAATAGAGGATGCGCGATTGACATAGGGCTTTATGACAAGATAACAGGTAAAAATATTGAGATGATTTCTGGATACGATGAATTTACTGAGAGAGCTTATCCTGACTATAGTGGTGGTGAGAAGGTTAAGAGAGAGATAAGGGATTTACTTATATCAACTATGGAAAGTAATGGTTTCACTGTGTATGAGTACGAGTGGTGGCACTTTAATTACAACAATTGTGATTCAGGAATATTGAATTATTCATTTGAAGAACTAGATTCTATTATCTCAATCTAATAGCTTTTCAGCTTGATCAATACTTGTGGAAAATTTAGAAGATACTTCCATCACAACTTCTTTCTGTCTCTGAAGTTTACCATTTATTTCTTTAAGTGTTTTGGATTCTAAACCTTCCCTGGCATCCTTCTGCATAGGATAACTATCAAATGGAAACTCTTCGCTAAAGTCTTTCATGAATGACATCATACCTTTACGAGCTTCGTCTAAATTATTAATAGCTATATCAATATTACCATCTGATTCCTCTAGAGATTCGAGTTTAGTCTTTAAATCTTTCAATTCTTTCATGTCCTTCATAAGCTCATCATGTTCGAATATAACCTGATCAAGTAATAATAGATTTGACTCATGGATTTTATTCACACTAGAACATGAAAATAAAAAAAACATTACTATTATATATCTCATAACTTATATCTTATAATTAGTGCCCCATATGACCTCCGGGACTATACTGTAAAGTTAAAGAAAATCCATTAAAACTTCCTACTTGGAGACCTTCATAACTCATGTATGTTGGAAGAATATACTCCATGGATAATCTTTTATTTTTTAAGATTCCTTTATTGAATGTGAAATTCAAACCTAGAGCAGAGTTTAATAAGACATAACCTGAATTATTTTTATTATTTAGAATCATAATAGTTGAATCTAGCTCAGAGTCTTGGCCTTTAATACCATTAAGGTATATATAATTTTGTCTGAAACTTATACTTATTAATTTACTTAAATTCATAGCACCCCAATAGTTTATACTAAGTTTATCTCCGGCCATATACCCTCTTGAATTTTCGTAAAGTGACAATTTATAGATTGGCTGGATCCCAGCTGAAAATTTATTAAACTGAGAAAAAACTGTAAAACCTATAACTGAAGAAACATGACCACTTCCCATCTGCATTGAATAAGGTAAAATTCCATCGTTAATATCTTCTCTAGATATACTTCCTGTTGGGAGTGAAAACCCAATATTAGAGTGAATTTTTATATTTTCATTAGCAACTAAATTATAGAGGAATTGAACCTCTAAATCTCCTATTCCAGATGAATTAAACGTATATAAATTATTTTGTTTAGACAGATAACTAGACTCATTTATATGAAAGTTTAGATTTGAGAATAGAGTTAATTTATCTGTGAGACCATACATAAATTCGAAAGAATGAGTGCCAAATACTTGAGATGTAACGTGTCTGTCGTAATAGGTAGCGATATCATCTCTAGTAAATATTTTATTTCCATTATAATTGTTTTCTCCTCGTGAAGAAGTGTATTTATAACCAAACATCATACCACCAGTGGCATGTGTATGATCTGCTAAAATTGCAGAAGGTGCATGAGAGTCTGGTCTTGAAGAGTCCCACATTTTTTTATTCATTTTCATGAAGTGATCTGATATATCAATGAATTTACCTTCTTCATCAATTGCTTTATTATGCAACATAATTAAGTTAATGAGCTCTTGAGTAGAACTCTGAAGGTTATTAGTCTTCGAACATGTAAACTCCGCAATTATCTTATCGCCATCTCCTTTATCTATTATTAGACCTTTATAATTATCTATTTCTAGTTCAGTTGATCTCTTATAGCTCCAACCAAATGAGACAGAGATAAAATATCTATTATTCTCATCTGAAAAGTCTAAGCCACTCTCTCCAAAAGTTTTTCTGATGCTTTCCCCGACCTTATTTTCAGTAACGTTAAATGTAGATGTGAGGTCTATCCCATTAACAAGATTCAAAGTAATATTCTCCTTCTTACTTCTAATCTCCTGAGCAGAGATAAGATTACTAACACAACACAGCAATATCAGCAAATATCTTTTCATAGTAACCTCAAAAATAAAATAAATCTTTTACTTTGCTGAAGAAAAAATCATTTGCATTACATATGGATTTTTTAGAGAAATATAATTCAGGTCAGACANTATTAATTGATAAAGATCTTGACTGGACTTCTTTTGATGTCGTAAAAAAATTAAAATTTTTAATTAAATGTAAAAAGGTAGGACACGCTGGCACATTAGATCCTCTCGCGACTGGTCTTCTTATCATATGCACCGGGAAAAACACTAAAAAAATTAATGATATACAGAACCAAAGAAAAGTCTATACCGGAGAGTTTATACTTGGCAAAACAACTCCATCACATGACTTAGAGACAGAATTCATTTCAGATAACGAAGTGATCAAATTAAATGAAAAAATAATAGAGCAGGTTAGAAAATCATTTTTAGGAGAACAATTACAGAGACCTCCTAGATACTCAGCAGTAAAAGTTGATGGTAAAAGAGCATATGAGTATGCTAGAGATAATATTAATGTTGAAATTAAAGAAAAAGATATTTGTATCTATAACTTTATACTTACAGAAGTAGACATTCCTAAGATATCATTTGAGATAACCTGTTCAAAAGGGACTTATATTCGTTCAATTGCTAGAGATTTCGGAGATAGACTTAAATGCGGAGCCGTTTTGTCTAGGCTAAGAAGAACAAAGATCGGAGATTATGATGTTGAAAATGCATTAAGAATCAATAATTTAGTAGAGAAAATTAAAGAAGAGAAAATTGAAAATAGTAAGTGACAATTCAGAAGTAAAGAAGTCTAATTATAATATAGCCACTATTGGATATTTTGATGGCATACACATAGGACATAAAAAGATTCTGAGAGAGTTAGTCTCTCAGGCAGAAAAAAATAATGGTCAAAGTATTTTAGTAACTTTCTGGCCCCACCCTAGGACTGTACTTCATAAAAATACTTCTGTAGATCTCCTACTCTCAGAAGAGGATAAGCATCTTTTCTTAGAAGAAGTTGGGGTAGATATTATTTATCTTATTGAATTCACAAAAGCGTTTTCTAAGGTTACAGCAGACACATTCATTAATGATTTCCTTATTAATAAGCTCCATGTTGACAAGTTAATTATAGGATACAATCATAATTTTGGATTCAATAGAGAAGGAAACTATTCGTATCTTAAAAAAAATAGAGATAAATACGACTTTGATATCCAGGAGATTAAGAAGGAAGAGATAGATAAGACTTTAGAGGTGAGCTCCTCTGGAATAAGGGAGAAAGTGAAAACTGGAGAATTTTCACATGCTAATAAGATGTTAGGATATAAATTCTACCTAGACGGAATTGTTGAAGAAGGTGATGGGATTGGGAAAACAATTGATTTCCCGACTGCGAATATAACTTCATCCGAATCAAGTAAAATATTACCTGGGGACGGGGTCTATGCAGCAAATGTCAATGTTGATACCGAAAAGCTATCAGGAATGGTAAATATTGGATTTAGGCCAACCGTGAAGGGAAAGGATAGGAGGATAGAGCTACATATATTTAATTTTAACAGGAACATCTACGGTAAGACTTTACGTATCATATTTAACTCTAAGATCAGAGACGAGATAATGTTCAAAAACATAAAAGAGCTAAAAAAACAGTTAGAAAAAGATAAAATTGAATCAATTAAATTATTAAATAATGAAAAAATCAGAAATTAAGATTATCGTGTCTTTAGACGATGAAAATATACCAGAAAAGATAGAGTGGGATGCTGAAGATAGTATGTCACAAGGTCTTTCTGAGACAAAATCAATAAGCTTATCACTATGGGATGAGAAAAAAAACAATACTCTTAGGATTGACCTTTGGACAAAAGAGATGAAAACTGATGAGATGAAAAGGTTTTATATCGACTGCCTTGGTGGGCTAAGCCAGAGTATTCTTAACTCAACAGGGGACGAATACATGTCAAAAGAGACGAATAAGTTGTGTGATAAACTCATTGAGCACATTAAAAATAACTCTGATAAATCATCTTAAATACCTAAATTTTAATTAATTTGCTTAATTGTTGTTAGTA
Organism: Flammeovirgaceae bacterium; assembly: GCA_002696995.1. Taxonomy (GTDB): domain Bacteria; phylum Bacteroidota; class Bacteroidia; order Cytophagales; family MED-G16; genus MED-G16. The sequence goes on from NZUF01000011.1 coordinate 66,346, forward strand.
TAACTAACCTTAAATTTTAAATAAAAACTATAAAAGAGTATGAGTAATTTTTTTAGAAAATTAATCTGCCTTTCTATATTATTTTCCACAATATCTATTCAATCATTTTCTCAAAGCGTTTCCGTTTCTGGAAATGTTTCAGATGAGAATGGTGGACTGATAGGTGTTAATATAATAGTTAAAGGTAAAGTGCTAGGTACTGTCTCAGATAGAGATGGTAACTTTAGTTTAAATGTCTCTGAATCTTCGGCGACATTAATATTTTCAATTGTTGGATACCAGACTCAGGAGGTAGATGTATCTTCTAACGTGTCTGACCTAAACATAACCATGTCGGAATCATTCCTTCTTGGTAATGAGGTTGTAGTATCTGCTTCAAGAGTTGAGCAAAGTATCTTAGAAGCACCTGTTACAATTGAAAAGATGGATCTACTTGAAATTCAAAATTCAGCTACGGCTGACTTTATGGATCAACTTGAACATATTAAAGGTGTCAAGGTAAGTAGAGGAAGTCTAAACTTTGCAGCTGTTAATACAAGAGGTTTTGCTACAGATGCAAACACCAGATTCGTTCAATTAGTTGATGGTATGGATACCTCAGCTCCTTTATTGAACTTCCCTACTGGTAACTTAGTGGGAATTAACCCTCTCGATTTAGAGAGTGTTGAGATCATACCTGGAGCTTCTTCCGCACTATACGGACCTAATGCTTTTAACGGTACAATGTTAATGTCTAGTAAGAGTCCTTTTGAATATCAAGGTCTTTCGGCTCAGGTGATGCAGGGTTACACCAGATCACACAGAGCAGGAAATGAAAACCTAGGATACGCAAAATATAACTTGAGATACGCAAAAGCTTTCAATGACAAGCTTGCCATTAAAGTTAACTTCTCTTATGACCTTGCCTCTGACTGGGTAGCTGATGATTATGCTACTAATGTTGACGCGGCAGGAAATGCAACTGGAAACATTGACATGAGAGGAAGACCAAACTTTAACGGACTAAACCTTCACGGAGACGAGACAGTAGTAGCTGTGCCTGTGGCATTAGCTGCACCACTAGTTGGAAACTTTGTCTACCAACTTCCGGAGCAAGTGTTAGATCTTAGAAGAACAGGTCTACCTGAAGAATTTTTATATGATAATAATGACGCCAAGAATATGAAGTACGATATTGGAATTAACTACAGAGTTAATGACAACCTCGAGGCCTCTTTATTATACAGACAAGGTGGTGGTAATACTATATACACTGGAGCACAGAAATATGCTCTAAGAGATTTTGGCCAACAGTTCTTTAAATTAGGACTTGAGAGTGATAAGGTTAAATTCAAAGTATATCAGTCAGTTACAGACGCCGGTAATTCCTATAACTTGGGTGCACTAGGTGCTATTATGAATGAAGCATTTAGCCCAACAGTAGCTGCATGGGCACCAACATACCTACAGACGTACATAACTGCGATGCAAGGATATGTGCCAAATGTTCCTGCTGGAAATATAGATATTGCTCATAGTGTAGCTAGAGGAGTTGCTGATGCAGGTATACCTGCAGTAGGCTCTGAGGCTTGGATGGCAGTAAGAAATACAGTAATGAAAAATAGATTCCAAGATCCTACTAACCCAGGAGCTGCTTTCTATGATAACTCTAAGTTAACACACGCAGATATCACTTACGAAGCTGCTAACTGGTTACTATTAGGAGCTAACTACAGAAACTATGGGATTTTTACTGATGGAACAATATTTAACGAAGACCCTGACGGGGACGGAGTTAATGAGAGAATTAATATCGGTGAGTGGGGAGCTTTTGCTCAGGTATACAAAGAAGTTTTTGACGGCTTCAAGTTTACAGGTTCACTTAGGTACGATAAGAATCAAAATTATGAAGGTAGGTTAACTCCTAGAGTTGCTGCAGTATACACATTTTCTGAAACACATAACCTTAGGTTTAGTTACCAGACAGGATTCAGAAATCCTGATACTCAGTCTCAGTTCATCTTCTTCCCTACTGGAACATCAACTCTACTTGGTACATCGAGAGAAAACGCAGAGAGATATGGTGTGATGGAAGGAAACGCATGGACTAATGCTTCTTACCAAGCATATCTATTATCAGGAGGTACTTTAGACCCCGCTACTGGTGATCCAGTAGGTGGAAATTCTGCCCTATTAAAGGAGGCATACGTAGACTATATCAAACCTGAGAGGTTATCCTCAATTGAGTTTGGCTACAAAGGAGTAATCGCAGACGTGTTATTGGTAGATATGAACTACTACACCACAAACTACGACGACTTCGAAGGTGGTCAGAATGTGAACGCAAAGTTTGCTTCAACTCATAAAGGACAGGCTATACCAGCTGGTTACGGGTGGGCTCTAGATAGCAACACCGACGCTGACGTTAAGTCTTGGGGATTTGGAATGGGTCTTACAGTTGACCTTGGAATGGGTTACAAATTATCAGGTAATTACAATTATAAAAACTTAGAGATAGACGGAGCAGATCCTTCGGAGAGCGACTTCATCTCTTACTTTAATACTCCTGAAAACATGTACTCTTTCACTTTCTCTAACAGAGAAGTATTTAACAACTTTGGTTTCTCAGCTAGTCTAAGATTCCAAGATGACTTCATGTACGAAAGTACTTTCGCTAATATGATGATACCTGCATACGGAACTTTTGACGCTCAAGTAAATTATAAAATTGAGAGCATCAAAACTATCGTAAAAGTTGGTGGTAACCATATAGGAATCGATAACAATGATTACAGATCTAGACCAGGCGGTCCATTCGTTGGAAAGCTGTTCTATGTATCTCTAACATTTGACGAATTTTTAAACTAATAAATAAACGATTATGAAAAAGTTTAAATCAATATTTTTAACAGCTGCTCTCTCACTTGTATTTTTTGCATGTGAGCAAGAAGTAGCTGAGTTAAACCCATACCCTTCTGCTGGTGGAGGATCTTCATCCGGTACAAGTGGTAGTGCAGACTTCAGTAAGTTTGTTACAATTGGGGGCGCATACACTGCAGGTTTTGGTGACGGAGGACTACTTCACAGTGGACTTCAACCATTTTCTGTGGGAAGAATGATTGCTGTTCAACTTGCTCACGCAGGTGGATCTTCAACATTCGTACAACCTGATATCAACTCAGAAAACGGGTACTTTGGTGCTGGTGCTGATGGTACTCCTGGTACCGCAGATGACGAAGGAAGATGGTACCTTACACAGAGTGCATCTACGGGTGCTCTTGGAGTAGGTAGAGCACAAGGTGATTTCGCCTCTGTGACTACACCATATTCTGGTGATATGAGTAAAATACAGAACTTTGCTGTTGGAAAGCAGACTATGGGACAGTTTTTAATTCCTAACGACGGTACAGTAGCTCCACTTAATCCATACTACGCAAGGTTTGACGCGTCAGGTGGTACAGTGAGCGCACTAGCTCAGATGATAGGAACACAAAGCTCATTTTTTATGGCTTGGTTAGGAACATATGACTTCTTAGCACATTATGCTAGAGGAGCAGATCCTAACGTATTCCCTGAACCAACTGCTGCTACTTACGGGCCACAGTTTGAGTCAGCTCTTCAGAGTATGTTAACTGCTAACCCAGCTTGGAAAGGTGTTGTNGGTACAGTCCCTGACTTACTTGCATCTCCGTTTTTCCAGATGGTNGGAGACCCAAGTGCATTAGTGCCATTAGACGCTACTAATGACGCTGCNACAATTGGTCTATTAGGTCAACTTTCNGGTGGTGTTAATANTCTTCTAGATCAGGCAGTTGCTGCCGGATTTCTTACTGCANCAGAATCTGCTGGCAGAAGATTAGGNTGGAGCGCAGGAGTTAATCCTTTGCTTGTAGAAGATGAGGCATTAACTGATTTAGGTCCATTCTTTGATGNTGTTCAAGCCCAAGGAGGTATGGATGCTGCTCAAAGAGCTCAACTTGTTCCTTACGAGCAAGCTAGGTTGGCAAGGTCAGGAGAAATCATTCACCTTTTAGGTGGNACTATGATTGGTACTACGCCTACTGCTGACCCAACATTAGTTTTAGGGATTACTTTACCAATGCCAGATGTAGCATTTTTAACGGGTGCTGAACTTGTTCACGTGGAGACTCAGAGAGCTCTCTTTAACGGAGCAATCAAGCAAGCTGTTGCTACACACGGAGGAGGAAGAGTAGCTGTCGCTGACTTTGATGGNTTTTTCCAGNCATTNGCAGGAGCTAGTCCTTTCCCTATGAATAATTCGGTTATTACCTACGACTTTGCACCTCCTACAGGATTGTGGTCAGTCGATGGTCTATTACCTAACGGTAGAGGTTANACATTGATGGCAAATGCATTTATTNCTGCTATCAACGATCAATTTGGAGCAACAGTTCCACTTGGTAATCCTACTGACGCACCGGGACCTCCATTCCCAGTGACTATAGACTAAGATTATTCAAACTTTATAGTTAAAATTAAAGGCTAACATTTTGTTAGCCTTTTTTTTTTAATAAATTGTGTACATGTCAGTATCTAGNAGAAGTTTTATTCATAACGCTCTAGCAGCGGGAAGTATGTTCCCCCTATTCTCTATGAANTATTCNAGGGNCAAGGTAGANCTGAAAATAAAAAATAAAGACGAAGACTACTGGANAAAGGTGGCAGGTATGTACCACCAAAATNTAAAATTCATAAACCTAGAGTCTGGATATTTTAGCCCNTCCCCAGAAAGTGTTAAAGATTACTGGGTAAACTTTGTTAATGAAATTAACGAGTCCCCATCCTACTANATGAGGACAAGACAGAATGAGATGAGGGAAAAAGTAAGAGAAAAACTNGCAAACTATGCCGGAGTAGCAAAAGATGAACTTGTTCTCACAAGAAATACTACAGAGTCAATGAATATTATCATTCAGGGTATTAAGCTAGAGGAAGGTGATGAGATCCTGAGGACAAACCTTGAGTATCCCAATATGATTCAGGCACTAGACATGAGAGAGAGAAGGTTNGGAACTAAGGTAAGGATAGTAGACGTACCTATCCACCCTATAAGTCAAGATGAAATTGTAGAGAAAGTCATTGGGGCAGTAAACAAAAAAACNAAAGTTATCCTCATATCACACATGGTNTTTCTTAACGGACAGGTATTTCCTGTGAAAGAAGTATGTAAGAAGGCAAGAGAGATGGGTATCGAGACCATAGTAGACGGAGCTCACTCATTCTCACACGTGGACATGGACGTGTCAGAGATAGGATGTGACTACTACGCGTCAAGTCTNCACAAATGGCTTGGGGCTCCNCTNGGAAATGGGCTTTTATANGTCAAAAAAGGTAATGCAGAACGTTTATGGCCGCTTTACGGGGACACAGCATACGAAGATGATAATATCATGAAGCTAGAACACTTGGGCACAAGACCNTGCTCGGACCAGAATGGGATCATCCCAGCCNTAGACTTTAATTTAGAAATTGGGAAGGTAGAGAAGTCAAAAAGATTAAAGTTTCTCCAGATGAGGTGGGCAACAGAGCTAAAAGACCATAAAAATATTATACTAAANACACCCCTTGGACAGGGTCAGTCGTTTGGAATTGCTAATGTTGGGGTTAAGAGCCTACAACCTTCAGAGCTGGCAGACAAACTCTTTGATGAACACGACATCTTCACAGTGCCGATAGATGACGACAGAGGGATTAGGGGTATAAGGGTCTCACCTAACCTGTACTCNACAACAGAAGATATTGATAAATTTATTGAGGCAATGCTTACAATAGCAGCTTAGTCTTGTTAGTTTTGAGTTATGTCTCTGGATTCAAAATATAACCCCCAAAGTATAGAAGATAAGTGGTACGCGAGTTGGCTTAAGGACGAGTGTTTTAAGTCTTCACCAAACGCAGAAAAGGAGCCATTCACTATCGTAATTCCTCCACCAAATGTGACAGGAGTACTNCACATGGGTCACATGCTCAATAACTCTATCCAAGATATTCTCACAAGAAGAGCAAGGATGCAAGGAAAAGANGCCTGCTGGGTNCCGGGTACAGACCACGCTTCTATAGCAACAGAGGCTAAAGTTGTGGCAATGCTTAAGGAGAAGGGAATAGAAAAAGATTCACTCACAAGAGATGAGTTTCTNAAGTACGCGTGGGAGTGGAAGGAGAAGTACGGTGGAATAATCTTAGAACAACTCAAAAAACTTGGAGCTTCATGTGACTGGTCAAGGACTAAGTTCACNATGGATGAAGACCTGTCAAAATCTGTGATCAAAGTATTTATTGACCTCTACAANAAGGGGCACATATACAGAGGCATACGGATGGTNAACTGGGATCCTGAGGGGAAAACTGCACTNGCTGACGACGAAGTNATCTACAAGGAAGTAGACTCCCAACTATTTTATATTANGTATAAGGTAAAGGGAAGNGAAGACACACTAACAATTGCAACGACAAGGCCAGAGACTCTTCTTGGTGACACGGCAGTATGTGTCAACCCAAATGATGAGAGGTTTTCTCACCTCCACGGGAAAACTGCTATTGTCCCCCTTGTTAATAGAGAGGTCCCTATAATACTAGACGAGTACGTGGACATNGAGTTNGGNACTGGGTGCCTGAAAGTTACTCCNTCACATGACGAGAATGACTACAAGCTCGGAGAGAANCATAAGCTACAGTCTATCGACATCTTCGATGAAGAAGGTAAGGTCAACGAGAAGGGTGTGCTCTACATTGGAGAGGACAGGTTCAANGTNAGAAAACAAATCNCAAANGATCTNGATAAGATTGGTCAGCTCGAAAAAGTTGAAAATCANAGAAATAAGGTAGGNTTCTCTGAGAGGACAGACGCAGTTGTTGAGCCAAAGATATCAACCCAGTGGTTCTTGAGCATGAAAGATGTGAAGGTGCCAGCACTTGAGAATGTGATGAATGACAACATCAAATTCCACCCGTCAAAACTTAAGAATATGTACAGGGCATGGATGGA
>NZUF01000012.1 GCA_002696995.1 Flammeovirgaceae bacterium
AATAATAAAAATATAGTAATAATAGGAATTAAGTCAGCAGTATTCTTACCATTCACTAAACTCAATAAAATAATTGTTATAAATGAGCACGATTTCTTATACAAAGAAACTGATAGAGTAATAAGATACAATGCAAGAGACTGTGCAATAATGTTATCTAAAATCAATAAATGTGAAATTGATCTCATATCAGATTCACCATCTATTGAGTCTATGTATAATTGTCAAAAAGGAAAATTTATATTTCATGATAAAATGAAAAAACTAAGTTTAAAGACAGACTTAAGTAAAATTTCAATAGTAAATAAGACAAATAAAAAACTTAAAGGACTTTTAACAGAAGAGGTAATTANTCAAATTAAAGAATCTTTAACCAAAAATGAAAAAATCATAATTTACACACCATACTCTAAAGATATTGAACCAATTGAGTCNTTTATTAATTCTTNTTTTAATAAAATAAAATTAATATCAAGTGNAAANTCCTCATCNATGTCTAGAAATCAACTAATAAAATTTTATTTAGACATTAATAAAAATAATATCATAATTGGAAATCATTCTGTAATTGATAGTATAGAAACATTTAATTATAATCTTCTTGTTCTTATAAATCCAGATAAAATATTTTCAAATACAAACTATAAATCAAACGAAATTTATTTTCAGATTTTATTTAAGCTATTTAAAAAAGTAAAAAATGAAAAAAATAAAAAGTTACTAATCCAATTATCAAATTCTGACTATGGAAACTTGAATGATAACATAAGACTTAATTATAATAATATAATTAAGAAAGAAATGGTTGAAAGAAAAGTTTTTGACTACCCTCCATATAAAAGATTAATATGTTTAGAATTAAATGGTAAAAACATTTCTGAATTAGAATTAAAAGGGAAAAAGCTAAATGAAGAAGTTACAAGAAAATTTAAATTCTGTAATGTTTCAGATATAGGTTTGGTTAAAAACAAGAAAAAAATAATTTATAAAATATTTCTAAAACTAGATAGAATTAAAAATTTAAAGAGAAATAAAAAAACTATTTATGATGAAGTTAGAAAAATTAAATCCAGAAAATCATTTCATAAATATTTATTAACTATAGATATTGACCCTTAAAACTTCCATTTCTTTTCAAGATATGAAAATCCTCTTTTAGAACTTAGATCAAATTTACAAGGGACAATAGACACATAATTATTTTTTATAGCCCACTCATCATTATCCTTTCCTTTGTCATGATTAACAAAGTTACCCACCATCCAATAATACTCTCTTCCATAAGGATCATGTCTTTTGTCAAAAGTTTCTTCCCAAATAGCATTTGCCTGTCTACAAATTTTAATACCTTTTATTTCCTCTGATGAAACAGCTGGAATATTTACATTAAGAGCAATTGAATCTGGTATTCCACTTACCAAAGCATTATTAATAATTTTCTGTATATGCTCTTTTGTATGTTTAAGGTAAGCGTTTGGATCAAAATCACATAATGAAAATCCTATTGATGGAGTATTCTCAATAGCTCCCTCAATGGCTGCAGACATAGTTCCTGAATATAGTACACTTATTGAAGAATTACTTCCATGATTAATACCACTAGTTATTAAGTCAATATTTCTATTTTTTAATATATGATGCTTCGCAATTTTAACACAGTCTGCAGGTGTCCCACTACACTTATATGACTCAATATCTCCAAATAGATCTGACTTAACCAACCTTAGTTTATCTCCAACGGTAATAGCATGACCCATACCGGATTGAGGGCTATCGGGCGCTACAACAACAACCTCACCAAATTCTGACATAACACTAACAAGAAATCTTATACCTTTCGAATCGATTCCATCGTCATTAGTAACTAAAATTAAAGGTTTTTTCATATTAAATTATATTATAATAGTTCACTACTCTAGCAATATCACTCATTTTTTTTAGACTAATTTTATTTTTAGATATATATTCTTTCATAATAGTATATTTATCCTCCATAAGAGCTAAAATATCCTTTTTTTTACCTTTAAATCTATGAATTTTACCATCATCAGTTAGAAAGAAATAATCATATTTAACCTTGTTCACATAACCATAATTATTACTAAAAGACGGCATAATTCCATATGAATAATAAGATGGGGAATAGGATTGATTTGTTTCTGCAACTATTCTTTCTCTAAGTAAAAGACTTATCTTCCCTTCTATCATCATCTCGAAAAGAACTGGAACACTATATTCATACCCTACTTCATACATTAAAGAATAAAATTGTCTATAGTCTCTAATTGTATTATCATAAATTTCAAAGAAAAACAAATTATTTACATTATAGGCTTTTAATGTCTGACCGTTATCTAGTTGGATTGATTGTGATTCAAAATCATATTTAAGATCGCCTTCTATTGTATCACCTTCATTAGTAACTAACATTCCTTTGTGCCATATATCACTTGGAAATTGTTGTGCAAAACCATAATTAGAAAGAAGAAGTAACAAGAAAAAAAGTTTTCTCATCTAATTATCTTTTAAAATATCATGACCCATTTTATCCCTTTTAGTTTCTAAGTATTTCTTATTAAACGGATTTGGTTCTATTTCTATTTTAGTATTTCTTGAAATTTCTATACCATACCCTAAAAGACCAGCTCTTTTCACAGGGTTATTAGATAATANATTAATTTTTTTAATTTTCAAATCTTTAAGTATCTGAGCTCCTACACCATAATCTCTNTGATCCATCTTAAATCCGAGTTTTTCATTAGCTTCTACTGTATCGTATCCTTCTTCTTGAAGTTTATATGCCTTAAGCTTATTTAATAAACCAATCCCCCTTCCTTCTTGATTCATATACAATACCAAACCTTTACCTTTTTCATTTATCATTTTGAGAGCATTTTGAAGTTGAGAGCCACAATCACATCTCAATGACCCTAAAATATCTCCAGTAACACAAGAGGAATGGACTCTTACTAAGACTTCTTCACCATCTTCCCAATCTCCTTTTTTTAGGGCAATATGTACGTCTTTAGTATCTTTCTGCTCATAAGAAATTAAATTAAACTCCCCGTATTTTGTTGGTAAATGAATTTCATCGTTTCTTTCAATTAATGATTCTGAATTAAGTCTATATTGAATTAAATCTTTAATTGATATTATTACTAATTTATGCTTTTCTGCTACTTTAAATAAATTGTTAAGTCTTGCCATGCTTCCATCCTCATTTAGAATTTCACATATTACTCCAGAAGGATATAAACCTGCAATTCTTGGTAAATCTACAGAGGCTTCTGTGTGGCCAGCTCTCCTTAATACCCCTCCCTCCATTGCTTTTAGAGGAAATATATGACCTGGCCTAGAGAAATTATCTGGCTTAATATTTTTATTTACTAAAGCACTTACAGTTTTAGATCTGTCTGAAGCAGAAATACCTGTAGTTACACCATCTCCCATAAGATCAACTGAGACAGTAAATGATGTCCCATGTAGGTCTGTGTTTTTACCTACCATTAAGTCAAGATCTAATTCTTTACATCTATTGGACTCTAATGAACAACAGATAAGTCCCCTGCCCTCTTTTGACATAAAATTAATAACTTCAGGGGTTATTTTTGATGAAGCACAGACAAAATCACCTTCATTTTCTCTAGATTCATCATCAACCACTATAATTATTTCACCATTTTTAATAGCTTTTATTGCTTCCGAAATAGTATTTAATTTATTTTTCATACTGTTGTAACATTTCCCAGTTGTTTTGCAATTTCAATTTCTGCTGATTTTAATTTACTGTGCAATTCTATAGTTTCTCTATCAATATTAACCATATCAGATTTACTTAAATTTTGCATGTTATCTTTAATCATTTTCCTAATAAGTCTAAATTTTAATCTAAGTATGTTGGTATACGTTGTTTTTTTTAAAGAGTCTATCTCATCAGAGACATGAATATTAAATTTATCTTTCCATTGCTTACTAATCTCATATTTATTTGCTGACAAATCGATAACATCTTCTTTTATATCTTTATACTTACCATCCAAGAAATGATTTATATCTATTACTCTATTCTTTTTAAATTCATTTTTGAATACCTCAATGATTTTTAAGTAATTTTTATTTTCAAATTCTATATCCTCAATCTCATTTAAGAAATAATCAATAAAAGATTTTCTGTCTAGACCGATTACCTCAAAATCTGATGTTCCATAATTTACAAGCATTCTTACACATTCCCTCTCATAAAAATTAATAGCTGAACTAATCTCATCTTTTTTTAGAGACTCCTTTTTATCAAGATTAATATAAGCTTTTGGCTGACTAAATTTATTTTCTGAATTAATCAATAACTTATTCATTTCAGTTATTAGTGCTTGCTCAGTGATTTCTAGTGAGTTACTAGCCTCCTTAATAAAAACTGATCTTTTTATAGAATTAGGAATTTTTGATATAGATTTTACAATATCAAAAATCATCTCAGACTTTTTTACAGGATCATCTTTATAAGTTGAATTGAGTAGATCAACTTTAAATGTTATGAGGTTAGTTTCATTAGAATCTATATATTCTAAAAACTTATTCTTACCTACAGCTTTTGAATAACTATCTGGGTCTTCTCCTTCAGGAAAAGATACAATCTTAACATTCATATCATTTTCCAGTATAAGATCCATCCCTCTTAATGACGCATCTATTCCTGCCTTATCACCATCAAATAAAATCGTTATATTTTTTGTATACCTAGAAATAAGTTTAATCTGGTTAATTGTAAGAGATGTTCCTGATGAGGAGACTACATTCTCAACACCAATCTGGAATAAAGAGATGACATCAGTATAGCCTTCAACCAAAATACAATTATCTAACTTTCTAATATTATTCTTAGATTGATATAAACCATATAACACATTGCTCTTTACATAAAGTGGTGTTTCAGGAGAGTTTACATATTTGGGTTGATTTTTTTGTTCACTTATAATTCTTGCTCCAAAGGCTATAACTTTGCCACTGATATTATGAATAGGAAACATTAATCTATTTCTAAATCTATCATACTTTTTATCATTATTTTCAAGTATGAGACCCGCCTTTAAAATTTGATCTTTATTAAATTGATTTTTAGATAAATATTGAAGTAGAGAATCCCACTTATCTAAAGAATAACCAATCTCAAATTTTTCTATCATATCTTCAGATACTTCTCTGTGTTCTAAATAAGATAAGGCAATACTCTTTCCTTCTTCAGAATTAAGATTATCCTTATAAAAATCTTTTGACTTATTTAGTATTATCAATAAACTTTCTTTCTCGTTATTAACGTTATAATCCTGCTCTGACTCATCAACTTCGACTCCATATTTCTCTCCTAAAAACTTAATTGCTTCTACGTAAGTCATACTCTCAACTTCTCTTAAAAATTCAATTGAGTCTCCACCTTTTCCTGTACTAAAACATTTAAAAATTTGTTTTGAAGGTGAAACAAAGAAAGAAGGTGTCTTCTCATCGGTAAAAGGACTTAGGGCCTTATAGTTTGAACCAGATTTTTTTAATGAAACAAAATCACCAACAACCTCGACAATGTCTGATCTATCTTTTATTTCTTGGATAACACTTTCTTCTATCATAGATTACAAATATGATGAATTTATTATTTTTTTAATTTTTTAATTAAATATAAATTGCTAAAAATTTAAATATGATAAAAAAGGAAGATGTATTAGGTAAGTTGTCAAATGTCTTAGATCCAGATATTAAAAAAGATTTAGTGACTTTAAATATGATAAAAAACCTAAAAATAGATAATAAAGGAATTTCATTTGACATTGAACTCACAACACCAGCTTGTCCACTTAAAGAAAAAATTAAAAAAGATTGTCTTGATCAACTCCAAAAACTAGGAAAGGAAATAGTATTTAAAATTAATTTCACATCAAACGTTCTCCCATTTGATAAAAAATCAATGGTTAAAAACATAAAAAACATAATAGCAATTACATCTGGTAAAGGAGGGGTAGGAAAGTCTACAATATCTTCAAATATAGCTGTCGGTCTATCAAAAATGGGTGCTAAAGTTGGTTTGATTGATGCAGATATTTTTGGCCCATCAATTCCTACAATGTTTAATTGTGAAAATGAGCAACCAACATTTAAGAAAGAAAATGATAAGAATATGATAGTACCTATAGAACAATATGGTATAAAATTAGTGTCTATGGGGCTTTTAGTGCCAAAAGATAAAGCGGTAATTTGGAGAGGTCCTATGGCAAGTTCAGCAATGAGACAGCTTATCCTCGATGTAGAATGGGGAGAATTAGATTATTTGATTGTTGATTTACCACCAGGAACTAGTGATATCCATATCACTCTTTCTCAAAATTTTCCAGTTACTGGGAGTGTAATTGTGACCACTCCTCAGAAAGTTTCTACAATAGATGCTGAAAAAGCATTTTACATGTTTAACCAAGAAAAGACAAAAGTAGATGTATTAGGTATCGTTCAGAACATGTCTCATTTTGAATCAGAAGAAGGAAAAAAACATTTTATTTTTGGAGAAAATGGTGGTCTGGATTTATCTAAGAAACTTAATGTTGAATTATTAGGAGACATACCAATAGAAAAATCCGTATCAGAAAGTTCAGATAATGGATATCCTATAGTGCTTAAAGAAGAAAAAGTTTCAAATATATTTGAAGAGATTTGTCATAATATTGCAAGAAAAATTGCTGTAAATAACTTTAAATAATATTATTTTTACATCATGTCAGAAAAAAGTTTAATTGAAAGAGTTGAATTAGCAATCGATGAGATTAGACCTTACTTGATAGCTGACGGAGGAGATATAAGAGTTGTTTCAATAGATAATAAAAATATTGTGAACTTAGAGTTACTTGGATCATGTGAGGCCTGCCCAATGTCTCCTATGACTTTAAAAGGTGGTGTAGAAGAAGCAATAATGAAGCAGGTACCTGAGATAAGTGGCATCAATGCCATTAATGGTTCTAACTAATTTCTTTTAGATGAAAAAGAATGTTGCTGTCTTAATGGGAGGTTATTCCTCTGAGTATAATATTTCATTAAAAAGTGGTGAAGTAGTCTATAATACTCTTCTAAAAGAAGAAGATATTAATTTATTTAAAGTTATTATTTCTGAAAATGAATGGAAATGTGTTGATTCTAAAGACTCATTATTAGAAATTAAAAAAGATTCATTCCAATTCATAAGAAATAATAATTTAATTAATGTAGACCTTGTATTTAATACAGTTCACGGTATTCCTGGTGAAAATGGAGAAATTCAGAGTTATTTTGAAAATTTAAATATCAAACAAACATCTTCAGAATCTTCAGAATCAAAATTAACATTTGATAAAGACAGATGTAAAAATGATGTAAAAAAGATAGGCCATCTAATTCCTAATTCAATTCTTGTTAAGAAAGAAGAAGATATTAACACAGATAATATTTTAAATAAATTAACCCTTCCTCTGTTTATTAAACCAAATTCTGGGGGATCAAGTTTTGGTATTTCTAGAGTAACTGAAAAAAAAGATATAATAAAAGCATTAGAAATATGTTTTAAAGAAGATGATAAAGCTTTAATTGAAGAAGAAATAAAAGGAAGAGAAATATCTGTAGGAGTAATAAATCTAAAGGGTACAATAACACCACTCCCTCCTACTGAAATTATCTCACATAATGATTTTTTTGATTATGACGCAAAATATAATGGAGAGTCTGACGAAATCACTCCTGCTGACATTAAAATTGAACTTGAAAATAGAGTGAAAGAAATTTCTTTGGATATTTATAAAAAACTTAACTTGAGAGGGTTTTCAAGATGTGATTTTATACTTAGAAACAATAAATTTTACTTTTTAGAAGTAAATACTAATCCTGGTCTTACAGAAGAGAGTATTTTACCTCAAATGGCAAAAGCTGGGGGAATTTCTTTGAGAGATTTATTTAGAAGTGTAATAGATTAAAATGAAAGAATTAAAATTTATTTTAAAAAACTTAGGGATAATGGGAGCTCTAATTGGCTCTATAGTATTCTTCATGTTTTATATATACTTTCCATTTACAACTAATCATGGAGATACGATCACTGTTCCAAGCTTAGTTGGAATGAGCCTTGAAGAAATTGATGAATTTTTATCTGATAGAGATTTAAGATTTGAAATTTTAGAAGATTCATCATATAATTCTAAATATCCCCCATTTACAATTCTTCAACAAAATCCTTCCGAAAATGAAAAAGTAAAAGAGAATAGAAAAATTTATCTTACTCTTAACTCTTCAATACCCCCAAAAATTAGGATGCCCAATATAATTAACGGATCTGTTAAAAATGCTCAGTTGATCCTAAATAGCTATGATCTTAAACTTGGTGATATTAAATACGTCCCTGATATGGCAAGAAATGCCGTACTAAAAATATATCTTAAAGGTGACTCTATTTCAGAAAATGACCTTATTGATAAGGGTTCTGTCATTGATTTAGAAGTAGGCAATGGTCTTGGAAATCAAATTTTTGATGCACCTGATCTAATAAATCTTGATTTAGAAGAGGCAAGATTTACTATAATAGGTTCTGGCCTTAGATTAGGTAATATAATATATGAAGATAGTGGATACTTCTACAATAAAAATTTAGATGAAGAAGGAAATCAAATTTTTGAAAAGTTTTGGGTAGAACCTGGTAAAGTATTTAGACAGTCTCCAGAAAACTCCACTAAAGTAAGGATAGGAAGAAAAGTTAATTTATGGATTGTCTCAGATGCTAAAAATGAAACAGATCAATAAATTATTATTTTCTTTTTCATTAATATTTGTTTGCACTTTTTCTTTTGGACAAAGACTTGAATCAATTAAATTATTTTCTTCACATACTCAGAATTATTCAAATCATACCCTAGATACTATCTCAATTCCTTTTTGGGATGATTTTTCTGGAAGTGATTCTATTAAAAATAATATGTGGAGTTTATATGAAAATATATCAGTTAAAGACTACTATAATATTAATGCACCTAGTCTCAATGTAATTGAATTTGATGGTTTAAATAAAGATGGTATTCCTTATAACTATGATAATGGTTATGGAGTATCTGATATTCTTGAATCTGATAAGATTAATCTTACTTCTTATAGCTTAAGTGATAGTCTTTACCTTAGTTTCTTCTGGAACTATAATATTAACGGAGAATTACCTGATAATGAAGACTCTTTAAAAGTTGATTTTTTAAATCAAAATAATAACTGGGAAACTGTTTGGATAAAAAATGGAGGAAGTGAAAATTATAGTGAAATATTTTCATTTGAGTCGATACCTATCTCTTCTGAATATCTTCATCAAAATTTTATGTTTAAATTTTACAATAAAGGAAATACAGAAGGTCCATTTGATAGCTGGTTAGTTGACTATATTTATCTAGATAAAAATAGGACAAAACACGACTCTTTATCTCTAGACAGGACGCTATCATATAACGGATTTAAAGTACTAAATAACTATATTTCAATACCTTTTAATCATTTATCATTCGCTGATTCTTTTGCTGATTCGGTAAGTTTCACAATTAATAATCTAGATAACCAAATTCAACCTATAAACTATTCTTTTGGAGCATATATAAAAGAATTTGATTTAAGTCTTTCTTACTCTCAAAATAAAGAACTTAGCCCAATACTTGGTGGAAATGAAAGTAGAAATATAATTAATAAACCCATAAAGCTATCTGACTTTAGCCTAGGAAAAGACTCAATAACTGTAGATTTTTCTTTTTATATAGAATCCGGTGACTCTACTTACATTACTAAAAATTTAATAACAAATGATACTACAAATTTTGAAATTAAATTTTCAAACTTTTATTCTTATGATGATGGAAAGGCAGAGTATGCAGCAGGACTTAACCAAAAAAACTCAGAGCTAGTATTAGAATATTTTACTTATACTTCAGACACGCTAACCCATATCCAAATTCTATTTCCAGAGACTATTGAAAATGGTTATAGTCAGAACATAGAACTTGTTATTTATAAAAATATTAGTGGTGAATCAACAAAATTAAGATCTCAAAATGTGAGTATCAGTTATGACAATTTTAATTTAAATACTTATGAGTTAGAGAACCCTTTAATAGTTGAAGACACCTTCTATATTGGGTTTAAACAATTTGAGAGTAATTTTTTAGCAGTAGGTCTAGATAAAAATAATAACACCTCAGATAAAATATTCTACAAGGTAGATAACCAGTGGGAGCAAAATGATATAATAAAAGGTAGTTTAATGATAAGACCATTATTTAATAATTCAGACTTAATTATTTCTGGAATAAATGAAAAAAATCCGACAGAAGAAATTATAATTTTCCCAAACCCAAGTAGCGGTATATTTTATCTTTCTAAAAAGGTTGAAAAGTTAAAGGTTTTAGATTCTAGAGGAAGTATGTTATTCAGTGATGAAAATACAGATATAATAAATCTTACCAAAACTAATAGGGGAATATATTATCTTTTTATAATTGATAATGATAATCAAATAACTAAAAAATTAATTATTAATTAATCCTGTAAGAGATTTTTCAAGTGATTTACTATCTGTTACATGGTAAGAATTCATACCTAATTTTTTACATTCAGTTAAATTTTCTATCATGTCATCAAAAAATACTATTTCATCTGGTTTAAATCCAGAGGAGTCAATAACCTTCTGATATATGATTTTATCAGGCTTTCTACATCGCATCTCATATGAATAAAATACTCTATCAAAAATATCCATGAAACTTTTCTTATATATTTTCTTGACTAAAGAATCAAAATAAACTCTATGAATATTATTAGTATTACTTAATATCATAATCGAATACTTTTTTCTTAGAATTAATATTTGATCAAGCAATGTCTTATTTATTTTAACAATTACTAGATTCCAGATGTTATCTATCTCTTCATCAGATACATCTATTTTTCCAATTTGTCTAATACCATATCTAAATTCAGAATCATTTATAAAACCTTGCTCATAATCAAAGAATAAACTGGTAAGATCTGAGGAAACTTTTTCGTTTCTGTAGTCCAAACCTTTAAAATTATGACCATGACTATTTGATATTTCTTTAAATTTATTCTCAGTTATTGAAGGGTCGATATCTACTATAACACCTCCAAGATCAAATAATAACATTTTATAATTACCGTCTATCATCAAATATATTTTTTAAATACTTTTCAGTTAACATTAATCATTAACTAAAACTAATTATTTTTGTCAACTTTTAAATTTTTAGACTAAAAGTCTTCTAATTTGAAGGGGCCCATAGCTCAGTTGGTTAGAGCGCCCGGCTCATAACCGGTAGGTCCCAGGTTCAAGCCCTGGTGGGCCCACAAAGAAAGAAACCCTAACTCATTGTTATCAATTTGTTAGGGTTCTTTTTTATATTNTATGTTATAAATTATCTACCTCTCTATGATAACCTTAACCTTTTTNACTTCTTTATCAAAAANTACCTCTAGAACATAAACTCCTTCAGCTAGATTAGACACATTAACTTCTAAACTCTCCTGTGTTTTACCTATTGATTTTGGTTTATTAACCTTCCCAGATAAATCTACAAAATATAAATCCTTAACTTCTGATCCTTCTCTTAAAATAATCTTTAAGTTATTACTAGTAGGGTTAGGGAAAACATTATCTATAAATGAAGATGATTCTATAAATAAAGGAATAGGACANCCTTGATTATCAACNGTNNCTCCATTNGGTGTATCAGGGCATGTATCAANATCATCAGTAACNCCATCNNNATCNGTATCTTTTTGTGAGTCTGAACAACCGTTTGCATCNACNGNNTCTCCATTNGGNGTATCAGGNCANNTATCNANATCATCAGTAACNCCATCTNCATCNGTATCTAGTTNTNAGTGTCATCATAACTATCACATGCATCCCCAATTCCGTCCCCATCACTATCTAATTGATCAAATATTAATTTAGTTACTTTATCATCTTCTGTATACGTAACATGATCAACCTGAACTATATATAAATTTCCATGATCGTCAACGTTTATTCCATGCGGTTTAAAGTCATTTCCAGTAGAATGTAATGTCTCAACCGTTGAAAAATTATCTGAAAATTTTTGTATTCTAAAATTATTGTAATCTGAAACATAAACATTTCCATACATGTCTATGTCAATACCCTCGGGATATTTTAAATCATTTGCAACTGTTATTCCAGAGGTTGCACCTGGTTCCCACTTTTGAATACGATCACATGACCAATCAGTAATATAAATATTTCCAAATTTATCCATAACAAATGCCTGCGGATCAGCAAGTTGATTTGCCTCACATCCATATCCATTACCACCTGCAACAGTTGTCCCAGAGGTTGCACCAGGTTCCCACTTTTGTACACGTTCATTTCTTGTGTCCAGTATATATATATTTCCATTTGAATCAACTATAACATCTCTAGGTGAATTAAATTGACTATCATCAGATCCAGAACCATTACCACCTGCAACGGTTGTGCCAGAGGTTGCACCAGGTTCCCACTTTTGTATACGTTCATTTCCTTCATCAGCAATATAAAGATTTTCTTGATTATCAAAAGCTAAACCTCGTGGCCAGTTAAGTTGATTTGCTCCCATGCCTAAACTTCCACCAGCTATCATAACAAAGTTTTCTCCTTTTGGGTCATATTTTCTAATTGTATTACCCCATCCAAGATATATATTACCATTTGAGTCTACTTCTATTGAGTTAAGATTAAATAATTCAGAGATTAGATTTTCATTTGAACTTGAATTAAAAACTGATGGACAATTATCTACATCATCATTTAATCCATCACCATCTGTGTCCTGAGAAAATGATATAAAAGGAAAAAATAAAAAAAGTAGTAAAATTTTTTTCATCCATACAAATGTAACAATAACTTGAAATTGAAATAAATAATCAAAAATTCCTTAATTTATTATTATAAAAAAATGCATTATAAGTAATAAATTAACTCCTCTTAGGCCAAAAACACGGTATCTTTTTATTTTAAAACATTATTAAGCTCATACTCAAGTTCATCAATTATATTTATGTAGAGTCTAATAAAAGTAAGTTTAGTTCCTAAGTAGTCATTTAGGACTATGAGATTTGACTTTAATTTTTTATCATTATTAATAGAATTGTAAAGTAGATTACAATATTTCTCAGTTGAAACTTTATTATCTGCACCAGCAATGATTATATCTGGGTGGTTAGTAGCTAGAAAAGAAACAAAATCCTCTTTAAGTAATTTCTCATATTCAACTGTAGTTTTTACATAAGAAAAATAAGTATTATGTAGCCTGCTTAAAATTTCTTTTATTTTATCAGATTTAACAAATTTTAGGGTACCTGCATTTATAACTGAATAATACCTATTCATAGGTGGGTCAAATACTCTGAAATATATTAAATTAAATTCTATACTGTTTTTACTTGTAGTTAACTTTAAAAGAGAATCTACATTAAATCTCATACCATCAGCATCAAGAAACATCCTTAGAATCTGTCTATCACTACTCCATCTATTTAGTCTCTCATCACAATAATTTCTTATCTCATTAACCTCCATCTTCAAACTATTTAGTACTTTAATTCTTTCATCTTCATTTTGATTATCTATAGATATCTCATTTAACCAGAAAGAAACAGATATACCTACTACAATTACTATAAATTCAAATAGATACTTAATAATGTACTTTTTTTTAGGAAAAGGCATGATTTTTGATTTTTATAAAAAATAAATTAATTACATTTTAATACCCATAAAATGGTTAACGCCGATAGGTATAGGGTTTCCAGAAGCTCTCCTAAATGCAACAATTTGGCCTATATGATACAAAGAATCTGAAATAGGTCCATGAAATAAATTATATAAATCAAATTTTTTATCACCGAAAATAATTTTGTTGCTTTCAAAATCTGAGTCTTTATATTCATCTAATTTATCAATACTATTTTTTAATAAATTAAATGTATTATCTCTTAATTCATCAAATGATAAATCTGGATAGGTTTTTGATCTGATAGCTTCATTATTATGTAACCCACTATTGATCATGATTGAAAGTCCATAAATATGCTCAAGAGTTTCTCTAGTAGTAATTCCAGACTCAGAGGGTTTGTAACTAAGGTCTTTTTCTTCAAGACCTTCAGTAGCCCAATAGTATCTAAAACCAACACTATGAATAAACCTTGAA
>NZUF01000029.1 GCA_002696995.1 Flammeovirgaceae bacterium
GGATTCTGAAAAATATTTTAACTCAAGGCCTAGGAAAAGTAGAATAGCAGCATGGGCCTCTAAACAAAGTGCAAATCTTAATAATTCAAAAGATTTAATCGATAGTTTTAATTATTATGAAAAAAAATTTAAAAATGAAAATATTCCACTACCAGATTTTTGGGGTGGATATATAATAGAACCATATTCTATTGAGTTTTGGCAAGGTAGATCATCAAGAATGCATGACAGAATATTATATAAAAAAACAAAAAAGAAATGGGATATATCTAAACTTTATCCTTAAAATAAACTATCTAATGAAGTTAGTTTTAATTTGTTTTCAGAAGTAAAACCTTCGCCATGTTTGACTCCAATAGAATGACCCATTTCTATTGATCTTGATTTTATAAAATCCATAAATTCCTTAGTTGATATAAAAGATTCATTCTCTTCACTTTTTGGATCATAAAACTGACTTTTAAAACAATTTATTGCATTGATTTTTACATCAATATATTTAGATACATCAACTACAAAATGAGGTTCAACATAATTATTTTGAATTGAATAAAGTAAAGATTTAGGTCTCCATGATTCTTGATCAAGATTATCTTTTTTAGTATTAATTTTTATCAATCCTGATAAAAAACATGCTTTTTTTACTAAACTAGCAGCAGACTCATGATCAGGATGCCTATCTGTTTTAGAATTTGTTATTATAACTTTAGGCTTAAATTCTCTTATAACTTTAATGACATCAAATATAGATTCTTCATCATCAGAAATAAACCCATCTCTTAGCTCTAGATTATATCTAAAATTAACACCTAATACCTTTGCTGCATTTTTAGCCTCTTCAATTCTGACCTTTCCTGAGCCTCTTGTTCCAAGTTCACCTCTAGTTAAGTCTATCATTCCAACAGACAAACCATTATCAATACANGATAAAATTGTTCCTGAGCAACACAATTCAGCATCATCAGGATGAGCCATAATAATTANTAAATCTACTGAAGTCATAAATTAATTATTTGATATAAACCTTTCAGCATCAAGAGCTCCCATACAACCTGATCCAGCTGCAGTTACAGCCTGACGATATATTTTATCTTGNGCATCACCAGTNGCAAAAATACCAGGAATATTTGTAAGTGTTGANCCAGGTTTAGTAACTATATATCCACTATCATCTAATTTTAAATATTTTTTAAATATTTCAGTATTTGGTTGATGTCCAATTGCAATAAATACACCACTTAATTTAATACTTTTAGATTCATTAGAAATATTATTTATAATTTCAATACCATCAACAGATTCATCTCCTTTTATTTCTTTAATTTCTGAATTCCAATGTATTTGAATTTTATTGTTTTCTTTTATTCTATTTTGCATAATAACTGAAGCTCTCATCTCATCTCTTCTAACTATCAAATGGACTTTACTTGTTAGCTTTGATAAATATAAAGCTTCCTCAGCTGCTGTATCTCCACCTCCAACTACCGCAACATCTTGACCTCTAAAGAAAAAACCATCGCAAACAGCACANGCTGATACACCTTTACCGTTCAATCTTTGTTCTGATTCTAAGTTCAACCATTTCGCTGAAGCTCCTGTTGAGATAATAATAGATTTCGCAGTGATTTTTTCATNATTATCAGAAAATGCGACAAGTGTATCAGAAGAAAAGTCAACAGATGAAATCATTCCTGATCTTATATCTGATCCAAACCTACCGGCTTGCTTTTCAAAATCAACCATCATCTCAGGACCCATTATTCCTGATGGATAGCCAGGGTAGTTTTCAACATCAGATGTAATTGTTAGTTGTCCCCCTGGTTGATCTCCTTTATATAACAAAGTTTTTAAACCAGCTCTTGAAGTATAAATAGCTGCTGTATAACCAGCAGGGCCTGATCCAATTATTAAGACATCAACACTTATCTCCTTCATTATTTTTTATCACCTTTTTCAGGTCTTGGTAATAACGCTTTTCTAGATAATCTAAACTTACCTGATCTTTTATCAACTTCAATAAGCTTAACTTTAATTTCCTCTCCTTCCTCTAATACACCTTCCATCGTTTCAACTCTTTCCCATTTAATTTCAGAAATATGTAGAAGACCGTCTTTTCCAGGCATAAATTCAATAAATGCACCAAANTCTTTAATGGTTTTAACTTTACCAGAGTATGTTTCTCCAACTTCAGGTACAGCAATNATAGCCTTTACTCTCTCAACTGCATTGTCCATATCTTCTTGATTTGAAGAAAAAATATTAACAACTCCATGTTCTTCTACTTCTTCT
Source organism: Flammeovirgaceae bacterium (assembly GCA_002696995.1). GTDB lineage: Bacteria > Bacteroidota > Bacteroidia > Cytophagales > MED-G16 > MED-G16. Next base: position 2,290 of record NZUF01000029.1, read on the forward strand.
ACTAAAACAGTAGCTCCAGACTCTTTCTGTATCTCCTGAATTATTTTTCCTCCAGGACCAATAACAGCACCAATCATATCCTTAGGTATAGACATTTTATAGGATCTAGGAGTATGAGCTTTTAAGTCAGACCTAGAACTTTTCATAGTTTTAGACATCTCCTTCAGTATATGTAACCTACCCTCNTTAGCTTGAATCAANGCCTCAGTAAGAATTTCATAAGATAAACCGTCAATTTTAATATCCATCTGGCAGGCTGTAATACCATCCTCAGTACCAGTTACTTTAAAATCCATATCACCTAAATGATCTTCATCTCCTAAAATATCAGATAGTATTGCATATTTTCCNGATTTAGAGTCAGAAATCATACCCATAGCTATTCCTGAAACAGGTTTTTTGATTTTNACTCCAGCATCCATAAGAGCTAAACTTCCTGCACAAACAGTAGCCATTGAAGATGAACCATTAGACTCCAAAATATCAGAAACAATTCTTATAGTGTAAGGATTATCTTCATCTGAAGGTAACATATTTTTAAGAGCTCTAAGTGCAAGATTTCCATGNCCTATTTCTCTTCTACCTGCTCCTCTATTTGGTCTAACTTCACCAGTTGAATAACCTGGAAAGTTATAATGTAATATAAATTTATTGTATCCAGAATTCATTGCACCATCAATCATNTGTTCATCTAGTTTTGTTCCTAAAGTAACAGATGTCAAAGATTGGGTCTCTCCTCTAGTAAATACTGAAGAACCATGTGCATTTGGCAGATANTCTACTTCAGACCATATTGGTCTAATTTCATNTAGTTTTCTTCCGTCTAATCTTATTTTTTTATCTAAAACTGCATTTCTAATTGCATCTTTTTCAACATCATGGAAGTATTTTTTGAATAAAAAATCATCAAAATCGTCATTTTCATCAATACTCGATAAATATTTTTCTCTGACTTCACTAAATGCTTCACCCCTTTTCTTTCTATCAGAAATTCCCTTTGCAGCAATTTTATAAAGATCTTCATATGTTTTATCATGNATATCTTTTTTAAGATCTTCATCAGACTTTTCATGAGAATAATCTCTGTTTCCTTCACTTTTAATTTTTTTCAATAAATCATTCTGAAGTTCACACAAAGATTTTATTGCGTCATGAGCAACCTTAAGTGCTTCTACAATTTCATCCTCAGATACTTCTTTTGACTCACCCTCTACCATAGATATATTTTCGTATGATGCACCTACCATAAGATTAAGAGTAGAATTATCTATTTGCTCAGGTGTTGGGTTAACAATAAATTCACCATCAGATTTAACAACTCTAACCTCTGATATTGGTCCATTAAATGGTATATCCGATACAGTTAAAGCAGCTGATGCAGCTAATGCAGCTAATGCATCTGGTAACACATCTTTATCAGCACTAATAAGGTTTAAAATAACTTGNGTATCAGAGTGNTAATCTGAAGGGAATAATGGNCTTAAAACCCTATCNACAAGCCTACAAATTAAAACTTCATGATCTGATAGTCTTCCCTCTCTTTTCAAAAATCCACCAGGTATTTTACCTGCTGAAGCAAACTTTTCTTGATAATCAACTGATAATGGAAGAAAATCCACATCATCTTTTGCATCTTTCTTCGAAACAGTTGAAGCTAATATCATAGTCTTTCCCATAGTGAGAACTATAGATCCATCNGCNTGTTTTGCTAACTTTCCAGTTTCAATTGAAATTTCTCTTCCATCAGGAAGTTTTGTACTTACGTTTATAGGTTTAATCATATTTATAAAATTTATTGATATAAGTCGTGAAAAACGATGTGAAAATAATTAAGAACTATTTTCTTATATTAAGCTTTGCAATAATATCTCTATACCTATTGATGTGTGTAGTAGAAAGATAATTTAATAATTTTCTTCTTTTACCAACTAGTCTTAACAATCCCATTCTAGATGAGTGATCATTCTTATTAGTTTGTAAATGATCTGTAAGATGTTTAATACGATAAGTAAACAAAGCTATTTGAGATTCAGCTGAACCTGTATCATTGTTTTTCTTTAACCGACCATGATCTTTGAAAATTTTTTGTTTTTCTTCTTTATCTAAATACATGCTTAGTCAAAGTTTAATTGTTTTATTCGTTAAAATTCAGGCAAAAATAGGAAAATAATAACTGATTAAAAACTCTTAGTGATTTTTTTAATTTTAGATAGCTTTGATGTTATGAAGTCTTTAATATTTAATTCAAAAATTCTTGAGTCTTTTCTTGAATGATATAAAAAAAATAAACCAATAGGAAATAATATAATATTAGACATCCAAGCTGCTAATTCNGCAGAAATAATGTCTTCTCGAGCCCACTTAATACCTAAAATATTTAGAACATAATAAATTATATAAAAAGCAATGGATATTATAACCGGAACACCTATACCACCTCTTTTAATTAATGATCCTAAAGGAGCACCAATTAAAAACATAGAAAAACAAGCAAATGCTTGAGCATATTTCTTAATAAGTTCAATTTCATTTTTATTAATTTCAAAATTTTGTGACTTAATTCTAGCTGAATTAATACTTAAATTAGTTTTAATATTTCTTGCTGTATTTAATGCTCTTGAGTATGTACTCCTATCATATTCAAATGATTTTGAAGTGAAATTCATAAATGAGTCAGATAGATTAATTAAAGAAGTATTATTTGTAAAATAGTCTTTAACTAGATTATCCTCTTGGAATTCTGATCTAATAGTTTTTACTTCATCTGGTAGGATAAACTTATCTTTCATGTGATAATCATAGAAAGATGATGAGTTTTTTAACATAATATATTTTTGCTTAGATTGATTAAATCTTAATGAATCTATTGAATTNGTTAATTCATTAGTATTTTTCATACGATAATCACCAGCAAATAATTCTTCTTTGGTTCTTTTTAAATCAAAAGAAGACATATCAAAAATCAACTTCATAAAAGAAAAATTATTTCTATAAAACTGATTAATGTATTTTATCCTAGAACTTTCAGAGGGAACTTCTGTGTAAGAACTTCCGTCATGTAATTCAAATACTANATATCTATTATCTAGTATTGAGTACATATAAGCAGAATCAGATAATATTACTCTATTATTACCTTGGTAGGTAACATGATCATATATCATAACGTCCTTTAAAAGCTCATCATTTATTTTTTGATTTGCCTTAATTGTGTAACCGGGAATTCCACTATAAAATTGTCCCTCCTTTAAATCCATAGTTGGTTTTTTTCTCTTTATATCATATAGTAGACTTAATGCTTTTAAATTAGCTTTTGGGACAAAATTATTATTAGAATANAATGCAAANAATGATATTAATATAGAAATAATGAANAACGGAAATAATGTTCTTATTAAAGAAATACCAGAACTTTTGATTGCNGTCAATTCATTATTTTCACCTAAATTNCCGAAAGTCATAATTGAGGAAAGAAGNACAGCTAATGGAAGTGCATCTGGAGTAATTCTAANAGAAAAATAAAATAAAAACTCAAATAAGACAGAAAAACTTAAGTCTTTACCTAAGATATCATCAAAATACTTNAACATAAATTGAAGTAGAAGTATAAAAACTACCACAAAAAAGGTTATAAAGAAGGGACCTATAAAGGATTTTAATATTAAGGAATCTAATTTTCTCACAGGAGAAATGGTTTAAGCACCAATTATTTCTTTTAATTGAGATAAAAGATTATCCCATATTTGATAAGATTCTTCTAAATCATCTGTTTCTGTATATTCTTCTACTCTAACAAATACGGATTGAGTTAACTCATTTATTTCAAGTTTAAATTCAAGAGTATCATATTCTTTAGGTTTTTCATCTTCGTTTATAAACTTAAACCTAACTGATTTATTTTTTTTTATTGANTCAATAACAGCAACCCTTTCTTCTCCATCTAGTAAGAAAATTAATGTCTTATCAATATTATTAATATTAACATCATCAGCAAACCATTCACATAATCCTGTAGCTGTACTTAGATACGGAAAAAGCATTTTTCTTGATGCATTAATGGGATACTCACCTATAAATTTTTGTTTAGCCATTTACTTTTTTTTTTATAACTCTTTTAATTTATATAGTATATTTTAAGAACCCAAAACATTTTCTTTATTTATAATAATATATCTAGATTTGCCTACTTTTTAGCGAGGTAGCTCAGGTGGTTAGAGCGTCGGATTCATAACCCGGAGGTCGGGGGTTCAATTCCCCCTCTCGCTACTAAAACAATAAAACGGTTATGCTATTATAAAGTGTAACCGTTTTTTTATGTAAAAAATACATTGTATAGATACCTTCCAGGAACAAGTGTAAAACCTCCTGCTATTATTAAACCGGCCCAAAATAGTATAATCATTGATCTTGAGTGATCTTTAATATTACCCTTTTTTATATAATAGATGCTCTTTGGAACGGTGTATATAGTCAGAATACTCAGTAGATGGATCCATCCAAAATGATTTAAAAATTGAGGTCCCACTCTTGCCTCCATAAAAAGAGATATCCCTGCTTGAAGAAACATTAAAATCATATATGCCCAACCAATATTTTTATGATTTCCAGAGCCCTTAGTTGAAAAATAAATTAAATATGCTCCTATTATTAAACAAGGAGTTACTGCAATTAAATGAATTGTTCTTAGAAGTTCATACATGGATTTCAAAAATAGATTTATTTGACGACATTAAATTATTAGCTTGAATAAAATCACTTGGTGTAAAACTTAAGTTTAACTACAATACAATACCTGTAAGTATTTCTACTAGTCCATTTTTATTTTTACATTATATTTGAAAATGTAAATGAATGGATCAATGAAAATTAACTCAAAATATGTCGGTTTAATTTCTGGTCCTTTATCATTTATTGTAATACTACTTTACTTTCATCCTGAAGGCTTAAATCCAAGAGCCAATGCAATTCTAGCTTCAACGATATGGATAGCAATTTGGTGGGTAACTGAAGCAATTCCTATATCAGTAACTGCTTTATTACCTATTATTTTATTTCCCTTAACAGGTGGATTAGGAGTATCAGAAACAACTGCATCTTTTGGGCATAAATATGTTTTCCTCTATCTAGGAGGATTTATTATTGCTATTGCAATAGAAAAATGGAACTTACATAAACGAATAGCATTAAATATTATCAATATAATAGGCACCAATATCGTAAATATTATACTTGGTTTTATGATTGCTACTGCATTTATGTCAATGTGGATTTCTAATAGCGCTACTGCTGTAATGATGTTACCTATTGCCATGGCAATGGTGACACAATTAAAGGATAATCCAAATACAAAAGAAGATGAAAATCAAAATTTTGGTAAGGTATTGATGTTAAGTATTGCTTATAGTGCTACCATTGGTGGTTTAAGTACTCAAATTGGAACACCTCCAAATTTAGTTTTAGCAGGTGTAGTTTCAGAAACCTTTGGATATGAGATTACATTTTATCAATGGTTCAAATTTGGATTTCCAATATCACTAGTTTTATTATTTGTAAGCTGGAAATACTTAACCAGTTTTGCTTTTCAACTAAAACAAAATACTTTTCCTGGTGGAAGAATAGAAATCAGTAATCAATTAAAAGCATTAGGTAAAATTTCTTATGAGGAAAAATTAGTTGCTGGTGTTTTTGCATTTACTGCAATTGCATGGATTAGTAGACCTTTTTTATTAAAATTTATTATTCCAGAAATTGATGATACTATTATTGGATTAATAGGTGCTGTTTTAATCTTTTTACTACCTACTAAAAATAAAGAAAGATCTCTTCTTACGTGGAAAGAGGCTTTAAAATTACCTTGGGGTATTTTATTATTATTTGGAGGAGGAATGGCATTAGCAGTTGGATTTAAGGATAGTGGATTAGCTTTATGGATAGGTTCTCAAATGACATTGTTGGATGGTATTTCACTTTTATTATTAGTGTTGATTTTGATATCTTCTGTTAATTTTTTAACAGAAATTACTTCTAATTTTGCAACTACAGCTATGTTGTTGCCTATTTTGTATCCAATGGCAATTGCTATTGATGTTCACCCTTTTATTTTAATGATTTCAGCTACAGTTGCAGCATCTTGCGCATTTATGTTACCTGTTGCAACACCTCCTAATGCTATAGTTTTTGCTTCAGGTTATTTACGAATTCCAGATATGGTGCGAGTTGGAATTTGGATGAACCTAATTTCTATAATTATTTTGACAATTTTTGTTTACTTTTTACTTCCCATGTTATGGAATTTTGATCCTTTAATATTTGAAATACCTAAATAAACCTTTAATAAAATAATTTATTGTCTAACAAATGTAAAATTAGATGAATCAGATAAATTTTCATCATATGTATATCCTTCTGAGTTGAATAATTTTAAACTATCAATGTCTTCTAACTTATTTTCAATAATAAACCTAGACATCAATCCCCTAGCTTTCTTAGCATATATAGCAATTGTCTTATATGAACCATTTTTAAATTCTTTAAAAGAAGGTGTTAAAACATTATTATTTAATTTTTTTGTTAAAATGGATTTATAATATTCATTAGATGCAAGATTTATGACATATTCATTTTTATTCCCAATGTCATTATTGAGTAATTGGGTAATTTCATCACCCCAAAACTCATAAAGATTTTTACCTCTAGAGTTTTTTAATTTAGTTCCCATTTCTAATCTGTAAGGTAGAATTTTATCAAAAGGTCTTAATAAACCATAAAAACCTGAAATTATTCTAAGGTTATTCTGCATGTATTCAAACTTATTCTCATCTATAGTATCAACATCTAAACCTGAATAAACATCACCTTTAAATGCAAAAATTGCTTGTTTTGAAACAGATGATTTAGATGGGTTCTCCCACGATTTAAAACGATTAAAATTTAATTCAGCTATTTTATCACTTACACTCATTAAATTTTTTATTTCATTAATTGAATATTTAGTAAGAATTTTATGAAGTTCAGTAGTATGACTTAATAATCTACAATCAGATGGGTTACCTAATGTATTATAATCATCAAAGTTTAAAGTTTTTGAAGGAGATATAAGTATTTTCATAATTAATTTATTTTCTAATATACTATAATTTATGTGATAAGGTTTTATTTTATTCTTTCTCCAATACAAAATTTATATTCTGGATTAAGCTTCATTGGTACACCCTTCTGAATCATAAACTCAAGAACTTTATTTTGATAAAAATTTAGTATATCTGATTGATCTGAAAAGTTAATTTGCCAAATTTGATATATATATTCATTAACAGCAGTTTCTGAATCATATCCTCCACCCTCAAGATCATTCTGTTCAGAAATATCATAAGTTCCATTAGATATATCATCATCCATTAATTCTCTTAGGTAAGCTCCTTCAGTAAATTTAAAATCATCATCTATCCTATTAAAAGCCTCTGAAATGGTATGAAAAGTTTCTTCCCAAGTAGCATCTTCATCTTTAGGTCTCCATAATGAAGAATTAAGTTCATTAACTACAAATCCTTTGCCATCATATGTAGGAATATAAGGCCATTCATCTGTAAACATACCCATTCCATACACATCATAGTTTTCAGTTATTTTGGTCATACCATCAACAAAATCTCTATGACCTATAACAAATGCAAGATGTTTAGAAAGGCCATCATTTAAATTAACATATTTCTGATCAATTTTTCCATCATTATCTTGATCTAAAAAACTACTAAATAACTTTATAGAATGGTTAAATACATCAAGTGCTGATGCATTAAATCCATATTCTTCAGTTGGAATTTGATCACTTGATACTATATAAAAACCATTAATTTCATGAACATATGAAGCATTATCTAAAAAATAATTACAAAGATCTGATTCACAATTTTTGTAGGTAGGTAAATTATTACATGAAACAGGAATATTTGCTAATTTATTACATGAATAAGTTAAAAATAAAGCTAAAAAAATTAAATATATTTTCTTTTTAATCATCAATAATATACTTCTGATTCAATTTCAACCAAATTTTCATAAATTAAATTATGAATATTTGTCCTTATATTTAAATCATATATTTTTCTATTTTCTCGGCTATCATATACCCTATTTGATAAAAAAATATAAATTAAATTGTATTTAGGATCTACCCAAAAAAAGGTTCCAGTATATCCAGAATGCCCGTAACTTGAATCTGAAACATATTTTGAGTAGGTACACTTATCAATATCATATTTAGGCTTTGGTTTATCAAAACCTAATCCTCTATAAAACTTTTCATTAACATTATCAAATTCAGTAAAAAGCTTGATAATATTCTCATCTATTAATTGGTTTTCACCGTATCTACCATCATCCAAAAATATTTGATAAAATTTTGATAAATCCGTTGCTGTAGAAAACAAACCAGCATTACCTGATATACCATTCATCATTGCCGCTCCTTCATCGTGAACAACTCCGTGAATTTGAAAGTTTCTAAAAAAATTATCGTCTTCAGTTGGAACAATTTCATCTAATTTGAATTTTTTTAATGGATTAAAAACCATTGATTTTAGATTTAACCTATTATAAATTCTTTCTAGATAAGAGTCAAAACCATCTCCTGATAGTTTATTAACTATTTCAGGTATTAAATAATAAAAAAGACCAGAATACAAAACTGTATCATCTTCTATAAAATTGGTATTTTTAATTTGTTTGAATATTTCTTTTTTATAATTCTTATATAGATAAAGACTCTCAGAAAGCTTTATATTAAATCTTTTCTTATAAATAAATGAAAGAGTTTTCTTTTTAAACTCGCCATTATCTTTTTTGGTAGTTTCATGAAAAGGAATCCATGGTCTTATACCAGTTATATGTTGTAAGTAGTCTATTACTTTTGTGTCCCCTACTCTAGTGTTTTTAAAATATCTTACATAATCACTTAAAGGAGAGTTAATATCAATTAAACCGTCTTCATATAAACTCATTAAAGCAAATGCGCCAGCAGTTGGTTTAGTGATTGATGCTAAATCATAGATAGAATTATTTGTAACCATCTTTATGCTATCATATGTATGATAACCATAGCTATTATTTAAAATTTCTTTGCCATCTTTTAAAACTACAATTTGTGCTCCAGGAAAAGCATTTAATTTTATTGCTGAAGACATTATGGAGTCTACCTTATTTTTAAGGATATCATTTTGAGCAAATAATGAAAAATGAAAGGATAGTAAAACTAAAATTATATTTTTCATTTATATTAATTTAACACCTAATCCAGGAGAATCTAATGGCTGAAGAACTCCATCTTTTAAATAGAATCCTCCGCTAACAATATCTTTCTCTAAATCTAAGCTCCCATCTAAATCAAGGTATTTAGTATTTTCAAAAGAGAGAGCAGTATTTAATGCTGCAGATATACTTACTATACTTTCATCATTACATCCCCACATCAAATCAATGTTATTTTGATATGCTTGGTTTGCAATCTGCTGACCAGTAGTTATTCCACCACATTTCATTAATTTTATATTAAATATTTTACCATAATTTTCACTGGATAATTTTATTGCATCCTTAAAATTCACGAGGCTCTCATCTAATGCTATAACATCCTTAATTTTAGATGAAAACTTTAAATAATTACTTAAATCTTCTACAGATAGAGGCTGTTCTATTAACTCAATATGATTAGTTTCATCATAAAACTTAATTGTATCACCCAATGACCAACCCTGATTTGCATCAATTCTTATCTTTATTTTATCACCAAACTTTTCATTAATAATATTAACTCTCCTAATATCTTCATTAACATCATTTCCTAATTTTATTTTAATATAGTTGAAGCCTAGACCTATGTACTCATTAATTTCAGATATTGTTTCTTCAGTATTTTTAATTCCTACAGTTATAGATGTTGGAAGAGATTTAATTTTTCTTCCCAAAAATTTCCCAATAGATATACCTCGATTCTTACAATATGCATCATAAACTGCTAGGTTAAAAGCAGCTTTTGATCCTGGGTCATTTATAAACTTATGTTCTATATCATTTATAATCATCCAAAAAGAATCAATATCATTTCCCTTTAAATGCTCTATATACTCCTTTGAATTATTATATGAATCCATTGTGTCCAGTCCCACAACATATTTTGAAACATTTGAAGCTCCTAAACCAACAGTTCCATCCCTTAATATAATTTTTAAAACTAAAGTTTTTATTGATGAAGTAGTTTTGTAGGCAATGGTATATGGTCTTGTAAGATCTATATCAACAATATCTATCTCAATATTTTCAATTTTCATAAAATTGGTTTTGTAAAATTTCTAAAATACCATCAAGACCTTCATCAAGTGGTAAAAAAACTGGAATATCTAAATCTTGAGCAATTAACTTTTTGTGATATAATTTTTCTTGATCTGTCATTCCTTGAGTGTTGAGAGTTATAGCAATTACTTCTTTCCCATATGAATGAATTAATTTTATTTCTGAATCCAGAGAAGGCATTACTGCATTAACATGCTCCCAACCATCATAAAACATTCTTTTAGGAGAATGCTGTAATATAACCCCATCAACATTAGCAGATATTAGAAACTCGCTACCACAAGGACCAGATGGATTACGCAATGCAGCCTGGCCTTCTATTAAAATATATTTGGGTTTTTTAGAAATATAACATTCATAAATGGCTCTCTCCAGCTCTCCAGAAACGAAATCATTTAAGGTTGAATCAAATATAAAACCATGTTCCCATCCCTGCATCCAACCGGTTTGACCAGTATATACCATATCTGATTTTACATTATTCATTTGTAAATTTTCAACAATAAGTTTTGCTGTGGTCCTCTTACCTAAACCACAATCCGTACCTAATACTACAATTTTTGGAGCCTTAACATCATATATTTTTCCAGACCAAAAGTTTAGTTTTTCTCTTTCTTTAGATTCTCTAATATCATGAATATTTACATTATAATCCTCGGATATTTTTTTTATCTCTTTATCATTATTTAAGATAGAATGAAGACCATTAATTATTGAGATTTTATTTTGCATAGCTTCTATTACATCTTTTCTCATTTCTTTGGATAATAACCCTCCAGCTGAAGCTACTCCAATAATACAATATTCAACTTTAATGTTTGAATTGATAAATGATTTTAAATTTTTAAAGATCTTGATATTAGCTTTTTCACTTGAAATACTAATTTTACCATTCTTATTAACATGAACATATTTTCCTGAAAACTTCTTGTCAATTATGCTAATAACATTAAACCTATTTGAACCTCGCAATAGACCATGAGCGGTTTTTGCATTTTTAGAGTCAAGTTTTCCTCCTGTTAAAACAATTGCATTTCCTCTGATTTTCATTTCAATTATACAAATAAATATAGTTTTTTCAATAATAATAATTTTGAGATTTATATTTGCCATTATCATGAAAAAATCGCTAACAAAAAACCAAGAAAACATTCTTTTAAAAAAAGGTACTGAACCAGCTTTTTCAGGTGATCTCTTATATAATGATAAGTCTGGTAATTATTTATGTATTGGATGTGATAATGTACTTTTTTCATCTGATCACAAATATGATTCAGGATCAGGATGGCCAAGTTTTTATGATATAAAAACATCAGAATCTATCATTATTCAAGAAGATCTATCATATGGTATGATTAGAAAAGAAGTTTTATGCAAAAAATGTAATGGACATTTAGGTCATGTTTTTGATGATGGACCTAATAAAACTGGAAAAAGATATTGTATTAACTCTTCAATTTTAAAATTCAAAAAAAAATGAAATATGCAATTGGTATAGATATTGGAGCTACAATTACAAAAATTGGATTAGTAAGTCAAGACGGAAAATGTATAAAAAAAACATCTTTTAGAACTAAGGGATTTAATAACTTTTCAGACTATATAAATGAACTAAACAAATCAATAAATACAATATCATCTGATGATTTAGATGTATCTGGAATTGGTATAGGAGCACCGAATGCTTCTAAAAATGGAACAATTGAAACACCTGCTAATCTTAAATGGAAAGGTAAATTAAATCTTATTGAAAAGTTAAAAGAAGAGAATAAACTACCAATTTTTTTATCTAACGATGCTAATTGTGCTGCAGTNGGNGAAATGATGTATGGNAATGCTAAATNATTACAANGACTTNATNGTNATNACANTNGGAACNGGNCTNGGAAGTGGTATNGTNNNTAATGGAATGTTAGTAGAAGGTTCTGATGGNTTTGCAGCTGAACTNGGTCATTATTCAATTAATAATATGGGNAGANTGACTGGNTTAGGNGTTNAAGGTGGNCTNGANGCATATGTTTCTGCTACAGGTATAAAAAGAACAATAATGTANATGTTATCTAGNTACATGGATGATAGTGTNTTTAGANATATTTCATNTAATGATTTACATGGNGAGGATATAACTAAAGCTGCNGAAAAAAATGATTCAATAGCTATAAAAACTTTTGAGTATACAGGAAANATTTTAGGNGAAGCNTTATCNAATTTTGTTACTTTTTCNCAACCTCAAGCAATTATTTTGACAGGTGGATTGGTACACTCTGGTAAATGGATAATTGANCCAACTAAAAAATCATTTGAAANGAATTTACTNCCTTTTTATAAGGGTAAAGTTAAATTATTAACATCTGGANTAGAAGATAAAGATTCTGCAATTTTAGGATCTGCTGCACTTGTATGGAAAAATATTTAATTTGCTTTTTAATATTATTATCAAATNCAATTTTATCTCAAAATATAAAAGTTNTAGATGAATTTGATGATCCNATTTATAATGTAGGNTTTTATAATAAAGAACAAACTATCTTAAANTTTNCAAATTTTAAAGGTGAAATAAATTTATCNNCNTTTANCTCNAATGATTCGATTTTTATTCAACATCCATCATTTAATNANGAAANNATTNTTAAAANCTTAATTAANGAAAATAANATAANGTTAANAAGTAAAATNATTAATATTGATGAGNTAATANTCTCNGTAAATAAATGGNNAGAAAGTNTNAATGAGGTTACTAATAAAGCAGTAATATTTTCAGAACAAAAAATTAANGAAATTGCNCCTCAAACCTCTGCNGATTTACTTGAAAANNCAGGAGAAATTTTTGTTCAAAAAAGTCAATTAGGAGGNGGAAGTCCNATGATTAGAGGTTTTTCTGCAAATAGAATTCTTTTGACTCTTGATGGANTTAGACTTAACAATATNATTTACAGAAGNGGTAATNTACANAANATTATTGGANTTGANCCAAATATATTAGAAGGNGTAGAAGTATTATTNGGTCCTGCATCNGTAATTTATGGTAGTGATGCNTTAGGAGGAGCAATTAATTTTAAAATTAAAGATCCTACATTTAATTCAAATAAAACAGTTTTTTTTAATTCACAAAAAATACAATATAATTCATCAAGCAATTCAAAGCANTACTCTTTAAACTTTGGATTTAATAGTANNAAAATTGGNACNATAACTAGTTTCTCATTTAATTCTTTTCAANATCTNAAATCAGGAAAAAANAGAAATNAATACTATGAAGANTTTGGNTATAGAGATGAGTNTGTAGTTAGAGACTANATNAATAATGAAGATAAAATCATAAGTAATAATAANNCTAATGTGCAAAAATTTAGTGNNTACTCTCAANTAGATTTCATAAATAAGGTTAATNTTAAACTCAGTAANNATNCAAATCTTATTCATGGAATATATTTATCTAAGTCTTCNAATATTCCNAGATACGATAGATTAATTNTTTATNAAGATATTTTTACNCCAAAATATNGTGAATGGTANTACGGACCNAANTATTTTCTAATGAATAAAATAGAANTAAATAATTTTAGAAAAACTAATTATTATGATGCATTTAAANTAAATATCTCAAATCAAATAGTTAAAGAAAGTAGACACTCAAGACTCTTNAATAATNACTTTTTAAAAAATAGAAANGAAAAAGTNGATATTATTTCTCTTAANCTAGACTTTGATAAAAAATTTAAAAATGATGAAATATTTTATGGGTATGAATTTATTTTTAATAATGTNAATTCTGANGCTAATNNTTTAAATATAATTANTAATGAAACATCAATAATTTCNTCAAGATACCCAGACAATGGAACTCAATATTTTTCNAATTCTCTATATATTTCNTATAAAAAAAAGNTTGGNAAAATATTTTCAAATNTNGGGCTTAGAGGAAATATGTCAAGATTAGAATCTAAACTTTCTAATCAAATTTTNGANTTTCCATTTTCAGAAATAAATCTTAATACATCTTCNATAAGTGGAAATATTGGGTTTAGNTATAATTATAANAACTCATCATTTAAAATTCAATACTCAAATGGATTTAGGNNNCCTAATCTAGATGATTTGGGTAAANTTTTTGATTCAGAACCAGGTAATATAATTATACCNAATGCAGATCTTGAGCCTGAATANGTAAATAATTACGAANTTAATTATGAATTTAAATCAGATAAAATAATTTTAAAAAATACATTTTTCTATATTAAANTAAATAATGCAATCATNAGAACAGATTCTAAATTTAATGGNAAAGATTCAATAATTTATGATGGTNTACTNAGTAAAGTACAGCAATTGAATAATGGTNCAAAAGCTTATNTATATGGNTTTTCNAATTTNCTTAATTTAAAATTAAATNAATNNATTGATNTAGAACATACCATTTCTTTTAATAATTCTAAGGATNAAATNAATAATAGNCCNTTAAGACATTCNTCTCCTTTATTTGGNAGGTTATCTNTAAATTATTCAAAAAGAAAAATAAAATTAGGNTATAATATNANTTATAATGGAAAAAAGAAATTGGAAGATTTCTCNNCTAGTGAATTAAANAAATTGTATTTATATACTCAATATGGCTCACCNGCTTGGGTTACACANAATTTNTTTTTCAANTTNAATTATAATTATTTTATAAATTTTGATTTTGGAATAGATAATATTTTTGATAAACATTACAGAACATATTCTTCTGGNATTAGTGCTCCNGGAAGAAATATTAGANTTGGGCTNAACTTAAANTTTTGAAAAAAATTAAACATATTGTAATNTCNGGAAATATAGGGGTAGGTAAAACCACTTTATCTGNAAAAATATCAAAANAATTTAATTGGGAACTTCAGCTAGAAGAAGTTAAAGACAACCCATATCTTGATGATTTCTATAAATCGATGAAGGANTGGTCATTCCATCTTCAAATTTTTTTTCTTAATAGCAGGTTTAANCANATNCAAAAAATATCTGAAAGTANTAATGTAGTAATTCANGACAGATCAATATATGAAGACTANGAAGTTTTTACNAAAACTCTANATGACTCTGGNGTATTNATGGAAAGAGAGTTTAACAATTATAAAAGATTNTATAATACNATTNTAAAATATANAAANGAGCCTGATTTACTAATCTATTTAAGAAATNNAAATATTANTAAAATCATATCAAATATTNANAAAAGAAGNAGAAATTTTGAGAAATCTATTGATAANGAGTATCTAANAAAACTTAATNTATANTATGAAAATTGGATAAAAAAACATCCTAAAGAAAAGGTGCTTACTATAGATTTATCNGAGAATGATTTTATNGAAGATCCTAAATTTTTAAAAAAAATTTATAGTATGATAGAAAAAAAAATTAATGAATTAACTTCACACTAAGTTCATTATTAGTTGCTGGTCTTTTCCATGGTGCCTTTGATTTATTAGAAAAATCAATCATCAAATAAATTATTATNAGCAGCCAAATAATAACAAATAATAAAAATAACTTCTTAGATCTACGCATATGAATATTAAAGGAAAATTAGTTGAAATTTTTGANACTGTNCAAGTTACTGAAACATTTAAAAAAAGAGAATTTATNATTCAAGATAATAAAAANCCNGANTATCCAGAATATATNAAAGTTGAATTAATTCAAGANAAAGTTTCTTTACTTGACTCNCTAAATNNNGGAGATGAAATTAATGTGTTGATTAACATAAAAGGAAGAAAATGGGANGATAAAGAAGGAAANATTAGATACTTTAACTCAATNCAAGGTTGGAANATTGAGTCTGAAAANCAGGGAATNAATCAAGAAATNTCTCAACAATCTGAAAGTCAGGAAAGTGANGANTCAGACCTTCCTTTTTAAGANTTTATACTTNCAATAAAACCTTTAATTGACTCACTTANATTANCTTTTGAAATTTCTTTAATAAACNTCGTTCCNATTATTGCACCTTGTGAATATTNACAAGCTTGTTCAAAAGATTTTTTATCTGAAATTCCAAAACCAATTACCGTAGGATTTTTCAAAGANAAACTACTTATTTTCTTAAAATACTTAANTTGTTTGTCNTCAAAACTGCTTTTTTTACCNGTAATTGATGAAGATGAAACCATATATATAAAACCATTAGAGTTTTNATCAATTTGTTTAACTCTATCTTCAGANGTATTTGGAGTAATTAAAGAAATAAANGATATATTTTCNTTATCAAAAANTTNTTGAAATTTATNCTTATAATCATCTANAGGAAGNTCTGGTAAAATAAGACCATCTAAATCACATTCTANNATTTTTTTAATGAANNTNTCATAACCAAACTGGTATACAGGGTTGANATAACCCATTAGAANAATAGGAATATNAGTTNTTTTTCTAATATCNGNTAATTGCTNAAATAATAAATTTAAATTCATNCCATTATCNATAGCCACATTTGATGAATCTTGTATTACTGGACCATCAGCAATAGGATCNGAAAATGGCATACCAANCTCTATTAAATCAACACCACANTNGTCAAGAGTTTTTATAATTTCTNTAGTATCATTTAGAGNGGGATAACCTGCAGTNAAATAAATACTTAATATTTNANCTNTTTTTTNTTTAAATAATTTATTNATNCTATTCATGTTAATATTTACCCCATTTTATATAAGTTTCAAGATCTTTATCTCCNCTACCTGATAAATTAATAACAACAATTTTTCCCTTCATATCTAATTTATCAAAGACTGAAAATGCATGAGCTGTTTCAATAGCAGGAATAATCCCTTCTAATCTACTAAGTTCTATTCCAGCATTCATAGCCTCATCATCTTCTACATTAATATACATACCTCTATTAGAGTCAAATAAATGTGCATGCAAAGGTCCAATTCCAGGATAATCAAGTCCTGCTGAGATAGAATAAGGCTCAGTTACTTGTCCATTTTCATCTTGCATCAATAATGTTTTACTACCATGTAAAACACCTTTTTTTCCAAGTTTTGTAGTTGCAGCAGATTTATTTGTAGATACTCCTAGACCAGCTGCTTCTACACCAACTAAGTTTACTTTATGATTGTCAAGGTAATGAAAGAAGATACCTGCTGCATTACTTCCCCCACCCACACATGCAATTATANAGTCAGGATAATCCCTCCCCTCAACTTTTTTTAGTTGACCTAATAACTCTTCAGATATAACAGACTGAAATCTAGCAACCATATCNGGATATGGATGTGGTCCAACTACTGATCCNATAATATAATGTGTGTCATCTGGATTATTTATCCAGTGCCTCATAGCCTCGTTAGTAGCATCTTTTAAAGTTTTACTACCTGAGGTAGCAGGTCTAATATCAGCACCTAATATCCTCATTCTTTCTACATTTGGTCTTTGTCTTTCGATATCAACTTCACCCATATAAATTACACATTCCATTCCCATAAGGGCACATACTGTAGCTGTCGCAACACCATGTTGGCCAGCTCCTGTTTCTGCAATTATCTTTGTTTTTTTTAGTTCTCTAGCTAATAGAATTTGCCCTATTGTATTATTTATTTTATGTGCACCAGTATGACACAAATCCTCTCTTTTTAAATAGATTTTTGATCCATATTTTTCAGATAATCTATTAGCATAATATAATGGTGTTGGCCTACCAACATATTTTTTTAGATAAAAATTAAACTCTTTAATGAAAGAATCTTTTTCAACTATGTTAAGATAATTTTTTTTAAGTTCATCTATATTTGAAAATAACATTTCAGGTATGTATGCTCCTCCAAAATCACCATAGAATCCACTATTACTTACATTATATTTCATAAATTCAAATTAAATAATTTACTAATTTTTTTAACATCTTTTAGACCAGGAGATATTTCAAATTTACTATTTAAATCTAGGCCATAAAGCATTTTATTATCATCAATCGTTTTAATATTATTCATATTATCTAAAGATAAACCCCCACTTAAAAAAAAAGGTTTATCATAAAGCTTATTATTAAGGATTTTCCAGTCAAAGGATTTTCCAGATCCTCCATGATTATCACTTTTATAATCAAATAGAAAATAATCAGCAGATTCTTTTTCCATTTTAATACTTTTAAAATCTTCTTGTGTCCTAATTAAATAGGACTTAATTATTTTAATTCCTTTCTTTTTAAGTTTTATACAATAATCACTACCCTCATTTCCGTGTAACTGAACATAGGAGAACTTATAGGTTTTTAAAACACTTAAAACCTTATCAATTTCCTCATTTACAAAAACTGCAACTTTATTATTTATGTTTTTAATAAAATTATGATCTGGGTTATTTAAAATATATCTCGGTGACTTATCGTAAAAAATAAACCCAAAGTAATCTATTGGATATTTTTTTAACTCAGAAAAGTTTTGCTCATCAGTTATGCCACAAACTTTAATCATATAGTTATTTATCATAGTTCTTTTATAAAGTCATTACATGCAGATACTGGGTCATCATTTCTCATAAACTTTTCACCAATTAAAAAGCCATCGTATCCATGTTCTTTTAGAAGAAAAATTTCGTTAGAATTTGATATTCCACTCTCTGATATTTTTAGGAATGTCGAAGGAATCTTACTTGCTAGATTTACTGAACTGTTAATATCTGTTTTAAACTTTTTTAAATTTCTGTTATTCACACCAACTATATCTATAGAATCACATAGATAGGATAATTCTTCTTCTGAGTGTACCTCTAAAATTACTTGAAGGTTAAAAGACTTTGCAAATCTTGATAAATTCTTAACTTCTTCTTCTGATAAACAAGCTGCAATTAATAGTATAATATCGGCACCTAAAGATTTAGACTCAATAATTTGATATTCATCTATCATAAAATCTTTTCTTAAGATAGGAATGTTAATCAGACTTCTAACTGATGTAATATCCTTATTTGAACCTCCAAAATATTTTGAATCTGTTAAAATAGATATTCCACTGGAATTAGAAAACTCATATCCTCTAGTTATTGGTAATACATCTGCATCTAAATTGATATTTGGTTTAGAGGGAGATTTTCTTTTAAATTCTGAAATTATACCTGATTTTTCAATTAAAGATTTTTTAAGTGATAAAACTTCTCTATTGAAATATTTAGATTTTTCAATTTTAGATATTGGATTATTCTGTTTAAAATAATCAATCTCCTTTCTTTTATTTATGACAATTTCTTTTAAAATACTCATTTGTTTTCAATAAAAAGTTTCAAACAATTATATGCCTTTCCGGAATCTAATGATTCTCTAGCAATTTCAATACCCTCTTTTATTGAATGAAGTTTTTTTGCACAGTAAATTGCTAACCCTGAGTTAGCTAGAACAGCATCCACTTGTTCTCTAGTACCATTATTTTTTAAAATATTTAAAAAGATTTCAGAAGACTCCTCTATATTTTTACCTCCAGTTAGTTTATCAGAATTAATTAAGTTAAAATCTAAATCTTTAGGTTCTAACATTATATCGTGATTGTTAGAAAATAATTTAAAAGCTCCAGTCAAAGAAACTTCATCATAACCATCGATACTATGAACAATACAATAGCTTTTATCTGTTTTACTATAAATATGAGAGTAAAGTCTAAAAATATTAGAATTAAAAACTCCAACTAATTGACTCTGTGGTTGAATAGGATTTACCATAGGTCCAAGCATATTAAAAAATGTTTTTACACCTAATTCACTTCTTATTGGAGAAATATTTTTTAAAGATGGATGAAATAATGGGGCATGTAAAAAACATATATTTGATTTATCAAGACTAGATTTTAAAGAATCAACTTCATTTGAAAATTTGTGTCCTAAGTGAGATATTATATTCGAAGAGCCACATGAAGAAGAAACACCATAGTTGCCATGTTTAGATACTTTTATACCAGCTCCCGCTACCACAAAAGATGAAATTGTAGAGATATTAAATGTGTCTTTATTATCACCTCCAGTTCCACATAAATCAATCAATTCCTCACCATCAATATCTATTTCAAGAGATAATTCAATCATTGCCTCCCTAAATCCATCCAGTTCCTCAGAAGTTATATCTCTCATTAAAAAAATTGTAAGAAATGAAGATATCTGAGAACTATTAGCGCTTCCATCTGTCAATGATATTAAAGCATTCTTTGCCTCTTCTTTACTCATTATCTTATGATTGTATAAATCTTTTAGTAAATTTTTCATATTAATTAGTTATAAAGTTTTGTAACATATTAAAACCANATTTTGTCTGAATTGATTCAGGGTGAAATTGTATACCTCTTAAATCGTACCTTTTATGTGATAAAGCCATTATAACTCCATCACTGTCCTTAGCAATAATTTTTAACTCCTCTGGAAAGGATTTGTTATCTACTGACCAAGAATGATATCTACAAGCTTTAATTTCNGATTCGATACCCTTGAATATGTAATCATCNTCTAAATAAATATCAGTTTGAANCCCATGTAGAGGCTCTTTCATATTATACAATTTACCTCCAAAGTTTTCTGCAATAGCTTGATGACCTAGACATATACCAAGTATTGATTTAGAATCATAATATTTTGAAATTAACTCATTCATTTTTCCTGCATCTTTAGGTAGAGATGGACCCGGAGATAATATAATTTTATCAAAGGACTGAACTTCATTGATATTAATTATATTATTTNTTATTACTGATATGTCTAAATCATCCAANTNCCTTAAAATATGTACAATATTANAAGTGAAACTATCATAATTATCTAAAACNAAAATCCTCATATCTTTTCTGCAATTTGAATAGCTTTTCTTAAAGCCTCTATTTTATTATATACTTCTTGATTTTCACTGTCTCGATTTGACTTAAAAACAATACCAGCACCAGCTTGGTAAAATAATCTTCTGTTTTTACTTAAAAATGATCTTATAATTATAGCATGATTAAAATCACCATTGAATCCCATAAATCCAATAGCCCCTCCATAAAATTCTCTACTTAAATTTTCATAATCTTCAATAAGCTGCATTGCTTTATGTTTGGGGGCACCCGATAAAGTCCCTGCAGGGAAAGTTCCAGATATTAAATCTATTTTTTTATCTGATGGAATATTACCGGATACTTTAGAAACTAGATGAATAACATGAGAATAAAACTGAATGTCTTTAAATCTTTCAACTTGAACATTTTTTGATATTTTACTCAAATCATTCCTAGCTAAATCCACTAACATTACATGCTCAGAATTTTCTTTTATATCATTAGATAATTTTTCTGCTTCTTTCTTATCAAACTCATGATCACCTGTTCTTTTAAATGTTCCTGCAATAGGATATATNGTAGCTTTATCATTTTTTATAACAATTTGAGCTTCAGGAGAACTACCAAAAATTTTAAAACTCCCATAATCAAAATAAAATAGATATGGGGATGGATTTATAGATCTAAGAGCTCTATATACTTGAAATTCATCTCCTTNAAAGTCCTGATAAAATCTTTTAGATAATACTATTTGAAAAACATCTCCTAGCTTACAGTGATTNATACCCTTATCAACTAATTTTTTAAAATTTGTATCTGATAAATTTGTTCTCTCATCATTATTTATTTTAAATGAGAATGGATTTACTGGTTTTCCAGATACTATATTCTTAATTTTTTCTATTTCTGAAATATCATCATCACCGTAGAGATGTTCAAAAATTATTAGCTCGTTATTATAATGATTAAAAACAATGACATATTTAAAAGCATCATACAATATCTCAGGGATATTAATNTCTTTTGGATTTGAGATTGAGATATTATCAAAATACTTNACAGANTCATAAGATGTGTAACCAAACAAACCATTGGANGGGTAATCAAATTCATTCTTATCGACTTTAAATTTGTTAATGAAGGTGTTTAAATAGTATGATACCCCTTTATCATTTTCTATTTTATTCTTTACTTCCTTNTTATCAAAAATAATAGATACTATATCATTANGAATTGAGATTTGAGCTTTTGAGTCAAAACATATATATGACAAACTATTTTCTGAACCCTTATAATCAGAGCTTTCCAAAAGAAAAACTTTAGAGTATAAATCTCTAAGCTTAAGGTATACTCCAACTGGAGTATGTATATCTGAAATTATCTTTAAATAATTTGTTTTTATCGTCATAATAAAAAAACCCAAGCAGTTTGCTTGGGTTTTATTTTAAAAAAAATAGATAGCTAACCGCTTAATAGAGGTATATAATTTGCCACCAATTTTTTATATTTAACATAATTCTAAGATAGATACTAGATATTTAATTTACAAAGTCATTTAATACTTTTTATTTTATTATTCATCACATAAAACCACAAAGGAGGAAATAAAGCAAGTATCATCATTCCAGGATAACCCGTAGGCATTTCTGGAGAATTATCATGGTTTTTTAATATTTGATACTTTCTTGAAGCATTAAAGTGATGATCAGAATGTCTAGATAACTCAAATAACATTATTCTACCTATTGGATGATTAGAGTTCCAGGAATGAAAAGGTTTTACTCTCTCATATTTTCCATTTTTATTTATTGTTCTTTCAAGACCATAATGCTCAATATAATTTACAGTTTCTAATATAAGAAAACCTATAACTGAGCAAATAATAAAATAAACCATAATGGATAAACCAAAAAAATAAAAAATAATATAAATGAAAATAAACTGAACTATTTGGAAAATAATCATCTCATTAGATAAACTAAAAAAGCTTTCACCATTTCTCTGAAGTTTTACTTTTTCTAATTTCCAAGCTGAAAGGTATCCGGTAATTACAGCTCTAAACCAAAAGGAAAAAATATTCTCGCCAAATCTTGCTGAAGAAGGATCTTCTTTAGTAGAAACTCTTTTATGGTGACCTCTGTTATGTTCAATAAAAAAATGCATGTAAAGAGATGGTAGTAATAATATCTTTGATAAAAATTGTTCGACTTTATTACTCCTATGACCTAACTCATGTGCTATATTTATTCCAAACCCACCACAAATTAAACCCATTGATAATATTCTACCTACTTTATCAGATGTGGATATACTCTCTCTCATTGAAATCAAAAATTCCCAAATAAGAAAAAAAATTATTGGGACAAAGAGATATAAAATAATATCATAAAATTTATCGTTTTTAGTCATTTCTTCTTCTGCATCAGAAAGATTAGTACTATCAGGTTTCATAATAAATTCAAGTATAGGTATTAAAAAAAATGCCTCTATGATAGGAGCATATGTAATAATACCATTTCCATTAAATGACAAGTATGCAAGAAATGGGATGGATAGAGTTAAAAAATATTTTAAAAATTTATAGCTATTCATTTTTTATAAAATTAAATAAATATACAAAAGATATTGAAATGGTATTAAAATTAGATATATCAGGAATAGTAGAACTTTTTGAGACAACATCAATTAAATTATCAAAGTTGTAATTATAAGAAAATAATAATTGAAAAGAATTTTTAGCAAAATCAAAAGAAAAACCGGTATTAATGATAATACCATATCCAAAAGTATTGTCTCTTTCTTCATCAAAACCGAAATCTAAACCAGAAAATGTTTTATTAATTCCTGAATTATTTTCCATCAAAAAATCAGCGAAAGGTCCAATAGAAAAGTGAATTTTTGAATTATTATTCCCAAAATATGTGGTCATCATTAAAGGTATATTAACATATGTAAACTCATTATTTATTATATGATTATTATCATCTAATTGAGACCATCCCTTTGTTTTTTTTGAAACCTCAAGCCTTAAACCAGTTTTTTTTAAATTTTTAATCTCAGCTACAAACGAATAATCAAAAGTTTTTAAGGAGTTAGTTTTAATGTTTTGTGGAAAAAAATTATTATAAAAATTAATATTTGAAGAATTATAAGATGACTTAAATCCTAATGAAAAATTATTCTGAGAAAATAACTTATTTATAAATGACAGATTAATTATAAATAATATAAATATTACTTTTTTCATTAAAATTTAAATTTAATCGAATATAACATTATTAAAAAAAAGAAATCAATTAGTAATTTATTAATTTTGTATCGGCAAGCTAGTACGACCAGCTCCTGCTGAATCCCCCAGGTCTGGAAAGAAGCAAGGGTAAGTGGTTGTAGCGGTGCGAATCTAGTTTGCCTTTTTTGTTATGTACATAATTAAGATAAAAGGTAAAGCTAAAATTCCAGATTATATTCAGCTAAGAAATGATGATATGATACTTGTCGACTATTTTAGAGCAGATCGACCTTTAGATAAACTAAAAAAATATGGAATAACATCTAATGATAATAAAATCATAGATTACGTAAATAATTTAGAATTTGGAAAATTACAAAAATTAGTACTTTCATGAAAGATAATAATATTCTTAAAATAGAAAATGCAACAATATTTCATCATTATAAAACAATTTTAAATAATGTAAATCTAAATCTAGACGGAGGTGAGTTTATATATGTAATTGGTAAGACTGGTAGTGGAAAAAGTTCTCTATTAAGAACTATATACTGTGATATTCCATTAAAAATGGGAGATATTTATTTTGATAATGAAAATATATCATCAGTAAAAAAAGATAAACTTCCTTTTTTAAGAAGAAATATTGGTATTGTGTTTCAAGACTTCCAATTATTTCAAGATCGAAATGCATATGAAAATATTAAATTCATAATGGATTCAACAGGATGGGATAATAATAAAAAGATTGATGATAAAATCAAATCTCTATTAGAAATTGTAGGTTTAGAAAATAAAGGAGAAAATTATCCCTATGAGTTATCTGGAGGAGAACAACAAAGGCTTGTTATTGCTAGAGCCATAGTTAATAATCCTAAGTTAATAATAGCTGATGAACCTACTGGTAATCTTGACCCTGAAGTAGCAGAAAATATTCTTAAATTATTAATTGATATTAATAAAGGAGGCACAAGCATAATTATGACAACTCATAATTACAACCTAATGGAAAAATATCCATTCACTACATATTCATGTGAAAATGGGAGTTTTCTGAAAAAGAATCTATAAAGTTTTTAATTTACTGATTGCGTTTTGAAATTCTGGCGCAATTTCTATTGCAGTATTAAAAGCTTTTTTTGCTAATAAATTATTTTCTTGTTCAATATAAATTAGACCTTTTAAATAATTTAACTGAGCACGAATAGCAATTTCTTGTCTTGTGTTTTCATCTTTGCTTACACTTACAGTCATTTCTTCAGTTTGATCATTAGAGATTAGTATATCTAGATTAGTTAAACTTTCATTAAAGTTTCTAAGTTCAAATTGAAGAAAAGAAATTGTATATAAAACATCTATTCTATCTGTCTTAAGATATAGAGACTCATACTCATTTAAAGCCTCTTGTTTTAAACCTAAATTTTGAAGAGAAACACATGAAACTTCAAGTGCAAAATTATTATTAGGCTGAAGTCCTAAAATTTCTCTTGAAATCATATATGAGGGTGCCCACTGAGAAATAGCAAGATATTCCCTCATCAGTGAATCTTTTAATAATACATTTTCAGGCTGTAGAGCAACCATATTATAAAGGGCAGATATTGCCACATTAGGATCATTATATGATTTTGCTTTCTCATATATAGACTTTTGAACTTCAAAATTGTTATTTTGAGAATAAGTATTGAAAGATAATATAAATGAGATAATGAATAAAAAAATTTTTGTTTTCATAGTTTTATTTAATTCGTTCTAAACCTTTTGAAGCTCCCAACTTAAGTAAAAGTTTTAATGCTTCTTCTTTATTATTTTTAATTTTACCATCTAAAATTTGATTTTTAATTTCGTTTTTTAACTCTCCAATTATTCTAGATGGTTTAACTGCAAAAATATCAATAATTTCTTCTCCTGAAATAGGTGGTTGAAAATTTTTTATTTTATCATTTTTTTCAACGATATCTATTTTAGAATCAACAATATCAAAATTGTTAAAGTATCTTTTAGCTTTATCTCGATTTTTTGTTGTAATATCTGCCCTGCATAACAACATCAAATCATCAATGTCATCGCCTGCATCAAATACTAATCTTCTAATAGCTGAGTCAGTAATATGATCTTTAACTAATGCTATTGGTCTTAAATGAAGTTTAACTAAATTTTGAACATATTTCATTTTATTGTTTAGAGGTAACTTTAACCTCTTAAAAATTTTAGGCACTAACCTTGAACCTAAATCTTCATGTCCATGAAAAGTCCATCCTATTTTTTCTTTATACCTTTTGGTATGAGGTTTAGCTATATCATGAAGTATAGCTGACCACCTTAACCATAAATTATCAGATAATTTTGCAGTATTATCTAAAACTTCTAATGTATGATAAAAGTTATCTTTATGAGAATGATTATTAATTTTATCAACACCATGTAAATTATACATTTCAATAAAAAAATGTTTTAACAATCCAGATGTAAACAAAAGCTTAAACCCATATGATGGATTATTAGATAAAATAATTTTATTTAATTCATCAGTTATTCTCTCCTGACTAATTATCTTAATTCTTTCTGAGTTATCAATTATAGATTTAAAAGTATTTTGTTCAATATCAAAATTTAATTGTGATGCAAATCTAATTGCTCTCATCATTCTCAAGGGATCATCTTCAAATGTTTTATGAGGATCATCACATGTTTTTATAACTTTATTTTTTAAATCTTCTAATCCATTAAACATATCAATAAAGTCACCATAATCTTCATTAATTGATACAGCAAAAGCATTTATAGTAAAATCTCTTCTTTTCATATCATCTTCAAATAATCCAGGAGCTACTTTAGGATTTCTTGAATTTTTAGAATATGATTCTTTTCTTGCACCAACAAATTCATAATTGAATGAATTAAAAGAAATTGAAGCAGTACCAAATGTTTTAAAAACCTTAACCTTTGAGAAGCCCTTCTCTTCAGAAATTGATTTAATTAACTTAAACGGTTCACCGATTGTCATAATATCAATGTCTTTACATGACCTATTTAAAATTAAATCTCTTACGTAACCACCTACTAAAAATGACTTAATACCTAATTTAGAGGAATATCTCTTAATTAATTTTAAGTTTTTATCAGTGTCTATATGTTTTTTAAAATTCATAATTGATGCAAATTTAAATTATAAGTTTATTGTATTGAATAAAATTGAATTTTATAAAAGATTATAATTCATTTAAGTTAAATTTGATTCCCGTTACAGTTAATATTTAAATATGAACAAAAAATACATTTTCGTAACGGGTGGTGTTACTTCCTCTCTTGGAAAAGGCATAATTTCTGCTTCTCTTGGATTACTCCTTAAAGCTGTTGGTTATAAAGTTACAATTCAAAAATTTGATCCTTATTTAAATATAGATCCAGGTACAATGAGTCCATATGAGCATGGAGAATGCTATGTGACAGAAGATGGAGCTGAGACGGATCTAGACTTGGGTCATTACGAAAGGTTTTTAGGCATTTCAACTTCTCAAGATAATAATGTTACGACAGGAAGAATTTATAATAATGTTATTTCAAAGGAAAGAAAAGGTGAATTTTTAGGAAAAACTGTACAGGTAATCCCTCACATTACAGATGAAATAAAAAATAGTTTCTATAAAATTGGAAAAAATAACTCTTTTGAGATTATAATAACTGAGATAGGTGGTTGTATTGGGGACATAGAGTCTCTACCCTTTTTTGAGGCTGTTAGACAAGCTAAATTTGATCTTAATAGTGATGATTTTTTAAATATTCACCTTACACTCATACCTTATTTATCAACATCCGGTGAACTAAAAACTAAACCAACTCAACATTCAGTAAAAAAATTATTAGAAGCAGGTATCCAACCAGATATATTGGTATGTAGAAGTGAACATAAGCTAGGAAAAGAAATAAAAAATAAATTAGCATTATTTTGTAATGTCTCTAAAAATTCAGTTATTGAATCTATAGATGCTAAGTCTATATATGATGTACCTGTTTTGATGAGAGAGGAAAGACTACACGAGATTGTTCTTGATTATTTAAATCTATCTAAGAGAAAACCACTAAGGCTAAGTAGGTGGAAAAACTTCTTAAAAAACCTACATTCTTCAACAAAGAAATTAAATATTGCTATAGTAGGAAAATATGTTAGTCTTCACGATGCATATAAGTCAATATCTGAGTCATTAATTCATGCAGGTGCTAATTTGAATTCTAAAGTAGAATTAAAATGGATTCAATCCGAAAAAATAAATAATAAAAATGTAAAAAATCAATTAAAGAACATAGATGGGGTTATAGTAGCACCAGGGTTTGGAGAAAGAGGCATAGAAGGTAAAATATCTTCAATTAAATATGTAAGAGAAAATAATATTCCATTTTTAGGTATCTGTTTAGGAATGCAATGCGCATGTATAGAATTCTCTAGAAATATATTAGGAAATAAAAATGCTAACTCTACCGAATTTGATAAAAAAACTTCTTTTCCTATTATTGATTTAATGGAAAAACAAAAAAACATAAAAAATAAAGGTGGAACTATGAGATTAGGGTCATACTCATGTGATCTAGAAAAAGGATCCCTTGTTCAAAAGTCATATAGTAAATTGAAAATTAATGAAAGGCATAGACATAGATATGAATTCAATAATACTTATAAAGAATCTTTTATAAAAAATGGAATGAAGACATCCGGAATAAATGACAATCTAGACTTAGTTGAGGTTATTGAGTTAGATAATCACCCTTGGTTTATTGGNACCCAGTATCATCCAGAATATAGTAGNAGAGTATTAAAACCTCATCCACTATTTGTTAGTTTTGTAAAAAAAATAAAATCAATNAAGAATGGANAATAATAGATTTATTGGNTTTACNCTTATAATGCTTCTTATTTTAACGTATTANACCTTTTTCCCTCCTGGACAANTACAAGAATCTGAAAATATTCCTCAAATAAATANTCAAGAGGAATTAGTTAATAATGTTGAAAATGAAATNAAAGAAGAAAANAAAATATTNAATCAAGAGTTTTCAAGTAGCGAAAAAGAACAAATNATTAGTATTGAAAATAATATNTTAAAAGTAGATTTTAATACAAAAGGGGCAAAAATTACTAATGTTATATTAAATGATTATTATGACTCAGAAAATAAAAATGTAGAACTATTAAATAATTCAGGAAATATTAATTTTAAAATTGATGGATCTAATGATTTAAATCTAGATAATATTATTTTTTTCAACACAACATCTAGATCAGATGAAAAAAACACCATTACTTTTAACGCTATAGCTGAAAATGGTAAAAAAATAACTGTTCAATACATATTAAAAAATGATAGTTACCTTATAGAATCTAAAATTTTATTAAATGATTATTTTTTAGGAAATGAAAGTATTTTACTTACATGGGTTAATATTTTAAAACACCAAGAAAATAATAGCACTAACGAAAAGAATCAGACAAGAATTAATTATTTTAATGTAGATGGTGACTTCGATTATACTTCTGCTACTTCTACAGATAAAGAAGAGATAAAAATAGAAGAAAAACTTAAATGGATCTCAAACAAACAACAATTCTTTAGTTCCGCTATATTATCTAATAACACTTTTAATAACTCTAAACTTACATCTGAATATATAGAAGATGAAAATCTTAATAAAAAGTTTACAATTCAAACTGAAATACCTATAGAAAACAATTCCATTACTTATCAATATTATTTTGGACCTAACAAATATTCNATACTTAAAAATATTGAGAATGAATTTCATAATAATCTATACCTTGGNTGGATAGGNGTTGGTGGNTTCAATAGATACATAATAGTACCTGTTTTTAATTTCCTNGAAAACATTACCTCAAACTATGGATTAATTATTTTAATCATGGTTTTTCTAATAAGAATTGTAGTTACCCCACTTACTTTTAAATCTCATCTATCAATGGCAAAGATGAAAGTTTTAAATCCTGAAATTCAATCTATAAGAAATAAACATGAGGGTGATATGCAAAAGTCTCAAAGTGAGATAATGGAACTTTATCAAAAAACTGGTGTTAGCCCTTTAGGAGGTTGTTTACCAATTTTATTTCAGCTTCCTATCTTAGTTTCCGTATTTTACTTTCTTCCTAATGCAATTGAACTAAGAGGTAAATCATTCCTTTGGGCAACAGACTTATCTAATTATGATTCTATATTAAGTTTACCATTTAACATTCCTTTTTATGGTGATCACATCAGCTTATTTACAATATTGATGACCGTATCNACAATTCTTATTAATAAAGCTAACTCTCAAATGCAGACGATGGAAGGTCCTATGAAAACTATCCAATATATTTTACCAATAATGTTTCTCTTTATATTTAATAACTTTTCATCTGGATTAACATATTATTATTTTCTATCAAATGTTGCTTCATACGCTCAAATATTTATTTTTAAAAGATTTGTAGATGATGAAAAAATTAAAAAAGAGATAGAATTCAATAGAAAGAAAAGTGTTAATTCTAAAAAATCAAGTTTTCAGTTAAGAATAGAAGAGGCAATGAAAGCAAAACAAAACAGAAATAAGAAAAAAAATAAATAAATTGGTAGATCCAATTTAATTTAACCATATGGGTAAAGTAATTTCAATTGCAAATCAAAAAGGTGGTGTAGGTAAGACAACAACATCTATTAATCTTGCCGCAAGTCTTGCTGCACTTGAATACAAAACACTATTAATTGATGCTGATCCGCAAGCTAATTCTACATCAGGTTTAGGTATAGATCAAAAAAGTATAATAAAAACAGTTTATGAATCTATGGTTAATGAAAAAATTGATCAAGATAGTATCATTAAANCAGATGTTAATTTTCTTGAAATTCTTCCTTCAGATATAGATTTAGTTGGAGCAGAAGTTGAAATGGTAGATATAGAAGATAGAGATTTCAGGATGAAAAGATGCATTGATAAAATTAAAGATGAATACGATTTTATTATAATAGATTGTTCTCCTTCACTTGGAATTGTTACAGTTAATTCTCTAGTAGCCTCAGATTCTATTATTATTCCTGTTCAATGTGAGTATTTTGCTTTAGAAGGNTTAGGAAAATTATTAGAAACAATTAAATTAATACAAAATGATCTTAATAAGAACCTTTCTATTGAAGGTATTTTAATGAGTATGTATGATGTNAGGTTAAGACTTAGTAATCAAGTTGTAGAAGAAGTTCAAATGCATTTTAAATCCCTTGTGTTCAATACTATTATCCCAAGAAATGTTAAGTTAAGTGAAGCCCCTTCTTTTGGAATTCCTGTAATTTCATATGATGCGAATTGCAAAGGGTCATTAAGCTATTTAAATTTAGCAAAAGAATTAGTTGATAAAAATAACTCAGTCAAAGTTTCATGGTAAATAAAAGAAATACTTTAGGAAGAGGTCTTGGGTCATTATTAAATACAAAAGAAGACTCAAATAATGATAAATTATTTGATAAAATAGATATAAATCACATAGATATTAATTCTGANCAACCTAGAAAAACTTTTGATGAAAATAAACTAAAAGAGCTATCAAACTCAATAAAACAACATGGTATTATTCAACCAATAACCGTAAGAAAACTTGGTAATAAAAAATATCAACTGATATCTGGTGAGAGGAGATTTAGAGCTTCTAAATTAATAGGGGAAAAAACAATTCCTGCATTTATAAAAGTTGCTGATAATGATAATATACTAGAATTAGCTTTAATTGAAAATATTCAAAGAGAAGATTTAAACTCAATTGAAATTGCGGTTTCATATAAAAAACTTATTGATGAATTAAATATTAATCAAGAAAATTTAGGTTCTAGAGTAGGAAAAGATAGATCAACAATTAATAACTATCTAAGATTATTAAAATTACCTCCTTCGATCCAAAAAGGTTTGATAGATAATAAAATACAAATGGGTCATGCCAGATCATTGATTACTATTGAGAAGAGTGAAATTCAATTAAAAATATATCAACTAATTCTTCNCAATAAATTATCTGTTAGAAAAACTGAAGATTTAGTCAGAAATTTCAATAAAGAAAAAGTATCTCTTAAAAAAAATGAAGTAATTAAAAATAATGAGATAATTAAAATAGAATCTAAACTATCATCGTTCTTTGGAACTAAGGTAAGAACACAAGGTGATGAAAAGAAAGGGAAAATTGTTATTCCTTACAAAAACACCAATGACTTAAATAGAATTTTAGAACTATTAGAAATTATTTAATGAAAAAAATAATATTTTTTTTACTCTTTATTAGTTTTTCATCTTATTCACAAGANANAAAAATTAAGACATTTNANCCTAAAAAAGCTTCAAGANTATCTGCAGTNCTTCCAGGNTTAGGTCANATTTANAATAAACAATATTGGAAAGTNCCAGTCATTTATGGAGGATATGCTGTAATNGGNCATTANATTAAATTCAATAACNGTATGTATAATGATTTTAAAAATGCTCTTACCCTNGAAACNGATAATGATGAACTTACGCTAAACCCATTCCCTAATTTTAGTAGAAACTCATTAGAAAGAAATATGGATTTTTGGAGAAGGAATAGAGATATGTTAATAATTTTCACAGGAGTATATTATCTGTTAAATATTGTCGATGCTCATATTTTTGCTCATTTAAATGAATTTGATACAAACAATGATCTCAGTTTAAGTATAAAACCCTCTCTAGAAAAAATTAATAATAGTAATTTAATTGGCATATCACTTTATCTAAATTTTTGAATTAACATTTATTAATAAATAAAACAAAATTAATATTATCAATTATATAAATTAGCAAATATGAAAAAAGGACCTATAAGAGAATGGTTTGACGCATTGCTTTTTGCTGTTATTGCAGCTAGCTTAATTAGGTGGGCAACTTTTGAAGCATTTACAATCCCAACTCCTTCGATGGAAAAGACTTTACTTGTGGGAGACTTTTTATTTGTAAATAAGCTGAATTATGGTCCTAGAACTCCTCTGACACCTCTTCAAGTTCCATTAACACATCAAAAAATTTGGGGGACAGATATTCCTTCATATCTAGACTGGATTAAATTACCAACATTCAGACTACCTGGTTTTGGAGAAATTGAAAGAAATGACGTTGTGGTATTTAATTATCCTAATGAATTAGATAAGCCAATAGATTTAAAGACGTATTATGTAAAAAGGT
>NZUF01000013.1 GCA_002696995.1 Flammeovirgaceae bacterium
AGCTATGATATTACTCCAAGTTACTGTTCAACGGGATCTGGTACAGGTTCTGTTTCCATACAAGTTGAGGGACAAGAGGGTAACTTAACTGTAGTTTGGTCAAATGGTAAGGAAGATACATTATCAATTCAAAATCTGCCCGCGGGGACATATTCTGTTACGATAACAGATGAAATAGGTCAGTCTATAACTGACTCATATGAGATACAGTTAGTTCCAATTTTTGAGGATGTTGAAATATGTTTTATTACTGCTGACTTTAATGATTACACACGTAATAGAATCTATGTTAAAATTGGGCCAAACCCATATAATATAGATAAGTATCTTATTTATAGGGAAGGTGTACAAGCTAATGTATATGAAAAAATAGGTGAAATTGATCCGAGTATGGGACAAGAAGCATTTATAGATACTGATGTTGATAACAGGAATAGTAGCTATAGATATAAGGTAAGGGTGCAGGATAAGTGTGGGAACCTTTCTCCCCTAAGTGACTTCCAGGAGACTGTTCACTTATCTTCAAATGCTGGTATAGACGGTAGGATTAATTTGCAGTGGACACCATATAGAGGACTTGAATTTTCTACCTATGAAATTTATAGAAGTATAAACAACGGAGACTTTGAGATTTTAACCCAAGCATCATCTAACTCACTTGCTTACTCAGATGTGTCTGTAGACCCTTCTAATCAATATAGATACTTTGTTGCTATACTAGCTGAGGTAACTTGTCAGCCATTAGGGGAAGCTTATAATGGAGATATTGATTTCCCTGATTTCGGAATAGATCTAAAAAATCCAACCGGATTAAAAGGAAAGAAAGTTGTAAGGCCTAGAGGAAATCAGGAAATAATTCAGGCAACAGATGATGACGGTGATGGTGTTAATAACGATGATGATCTATGTCCAAATACTCCTGATGGAGAAACGGTTGATGCCAATGGATGTTCTGACTCACAGCAAGATACTGACGGAGATGGTGTTAATAATGATGATGACCAATGCCCTAACACACCTGACGGAGAGGCAGTTGATTCCAACGGATGTTCAGATTCTCAGAAAGATACTGACGGAGATGGTGTTACTGATGATAAAGATGAATGCCCTAACACACCTGATGGTGAACAGGTTTTTCTTAATGGATGTTCTACGTCTCAGCAAGACACTGACGGAGATGGTGTTACTGATGACAAAGATGTATGTCCAAATACTTCTGATGGAGTGACAGTAGATGACAAAGGTTGTCCAGCTCCATTATTTATTGAAAAAACAACATTCATTGAGAATGTATTTCCTAACCCAACAGATAATTTATTAACAGTAACAGTAAAGAAAAATATTAAATTAAATGAAATATTTTTTATTGATTTTTCTGGTAAGTATATTAAGCCTAAGAAGTTTGAATTAGATGGTAACCTTCTATTTATTAATGTTTCTAATCTCAATGAAGGGATTTACCTTTTAAATATTTCTTCTGAAAATGATATAAATAAAATTAAGGTAATAATAGAGAGGTAGTTAAAACTTAAATTTTATTGTCTGCTTAATATCTGGGTTTAAACTCTTTGCCACAGGACAATTTTCAGCTACTTCAGTTAGCTTTCTTTTCTGTGAATCTGTTAACTCATTATCTTCAAACGATAACTCAACTATAATCTCAGATATTTTCCTTGGCTCTGCAGACATAACCTTTGTCACCTTGGCCGATGAGTTAGGCATCTGAAAATTTCCTTTTGCAGCGCATATCCCCATCACCGTTGTCATGCAGCTACATAGCGCAGAACTTACTAGGTCTGTCGGAGAGAATGCCTCACCCTTGCCGTTATTGTCTGTGGGAGCGTCGGTGATTATAGTGTCTCCTGACTGTAGGTGTGTGGAGGATGTTCTTAAATTTCCAACATAATTATTTTTAATTGAATGACTCATTTTAGTAAAATTTTATCTATTAATGGTTTTAAATTTTTTGTCCATACCTCGTACCCGCTGCTATTCATGTGGAGCATATCTTTCCAAAAGTACTTGGCCGGAATTTCTCCCTTTTCATCTAGCATTATCGACCACGAATCAAAGTAGTATGTGTTTTCATTCTCATCACAGAAATTTTTTATTCTCTGATTTATAATANAGTATTGTCCTTTAAGGTTCCACCTCGAGGGACTGGGTTTAGGAGCTATGTATATTATTGGGATATCTTCTGAAGAAGACCTTACCTTANCGAATGATGTCTTGAAGTCAGTGAAGATGTCTTCAATAGGAATCTCTGTTGCCACATCNTTATCTCCCTCATATATTACTACCATGTCTGGATTATGCTTGAGGACTAATTCTTCCATATAAAAATTAAGGTCAGAGAAGATGGAACCCCCGAAACCTCTGTTCAGCACGTCATACTCATTAAAATCTTCAGTTAAACTTCCCCAGAACCGTATACTTGAACTCCCTGTAAATACTATCAGATCCTTATCTGATTTAATAAACGGGTTCTCAGACAGTTTTGAAGATATCTCAGAATAAAACCTCTTCGGGTCTGGGTAGGAGTCGTATCTCTTGTGAGAAGGTTCTTGTGCAAANGCATTTGATGCCACAAAAAATGATATAAAAAGTATAATCTGGTTCATTAATTAAACTTAAATTAATTTTTTTTAAAAATTTCTAAATCAAAATCTAATTTTTTCGTTATATGAATATTGTTAATTTTATATTATGAAAATAAAATCTTTTCTGTTCCTTGTAATTATNCTTTCNTCAGAGGTCTGCTTGTCTCAGAACTCAGGGTATTTTGATACTGAGAGAGAGGTGTACTGGGGTATTAACAAAAACTCTTGGGGAGGACTCATAGGAGGAGGAGTATTAAAATTCTCCAATAAGGTATCAGATAATATGTACCAAACAGTAGGTGTTGAGATTGTTAACATCAAGCACCCAAAAGAAAATAAATACTCTTCTGCACTCGGATATGGTAGGACATTTGTGTGGGGTAAAAAAAATTATCTCTTCTCTCTTAGGGGACAGTACGGAAGGGAGATGATACTAGTAAATAAGAAAGACCCACAGGGTATCAGGATAAATGCACAATTTGCAGTGGGTCCCTCGATTGGGCTACTAGTTCCTTACTACATAAAATACAGTAGAAATAACAGGATGGAAATTGAAAATTTTGACTCTTCAATACACACGTTTAATAATGTCATCGGCTCTGCAAGTTTTTTTGAGGGTCTAGACGAGATGAAGATTAAACCTGGAATAAATTTGAAGGCAGCTCTAAATTTTGAGTTTGGAGGTCCAAGGTCAGCTACAGCAATAGAAGTTGGCTTCTTAGCTGATATCTTTACCAAGGAGGTGTTGATGATGCCGACAGCAGAAAATTATAGTATTTACCCTACAGCTTTTATTACTTTATTCTATGGTAGAAAATATTAAATTATCATATTCTTTGACTAAAATTGCAATCAGATGGGAGAGATAAAATCGAAATTACCAAGATTCAAGAAGCCTAAATGGTTAAGGGTAAAATTACCCGTTGGAGAGGAGTACAAGAAGGTAAGAAATATCGTAGATAAATATAAACTGCACACCATATGCGAGAGTGGAAACTGCCCAAACATGGGAGAGTGCTGGGGAGCAGGCACAGCGACCTTTATGATACTAGGAAATGTGTGTACCAGGAGTTGCACCTTCTGCGCAGTAGCAACCGGTAGGCCTCCAGAGTACGACGAGTTAGAGCCGGCAAGAGTTGCAAAGGCAATCAAGAAGATGGGAGTGAAGCATGCCGTGATAACGTCTGTTAATAGAGACGAGTTAAAAGACAGGGGCGCTGAGATATGGTACCAGACAGTATCTCAGACTAAGAAGCTATCACCTGAGACTACTATTGAGACTTTAATTCCAGATGTGAGAGGAAACTGGGAGGCTCTGTATAGGATGATTGACGCGGGGCAAGAGGTAGTGTCTCATAATATAGAGACAGTCGAGAGGTTGTACAAGAGGGTGAGACCACAGGCTAAGTATGAGAGGAGCCTAGAACAAATTAAGATAACTAATGAAAAGGGAATGAGAACCAAGTCAGGCATAATGGTTGGGCTCGGAGAGAAAAAAGAGGAGGTGTTTAAGACTATGGATGACATGGTGGAGCACGGACTACATATACTAACTATCGGACAGTACCTACAACCGACGAAGATGCACTTGCAGGTAGATGATTTTATAAGCCCAGAAGTATTTGATATGTACAGAGAAGAGGGNCTGAAGAGGGGCCTGAAGTATGTAGAGTCTGGACCTCTAGTGAGGTCTTCTTACCATGCTGAAAGACACGTAAATGTCCCAATTTAAAATCTTATTATTATTTATTTTTTCTAGCTTGACATTAAGTGCTCAGGTTAATACTTCCAATATNGAAATTGTNAGAGACAAGTGGGGAGTGCCACATATTTACGCTAAGACTGATAGAGAGGTAGCGTATGGTCTCGCGTGGTCACACGCTGAAGATGACTTCTCAACAATCCAGAAAACATTTCTTCCTGCAAAGGGAATGCTCGGAAGCTTAGACGGGGTAAGAGGAGCAGTACTTGATTTTGCAGTCGAGCTGCTTAAGTCAAGAGAGGTTGCTGAGAGAGAATTAAAGAATCTCCCCCCAGAAGGTTTGGCTGTGATACACGGTTANCTTGAAGGTCTCAATGACTACGCAGAGAAATTTCCTGAAAAAGTACTGGTAAAAAANTCTTTTCCTCTTAGTATTTANGANTACCTGACTGGTCTTAACCTCATGCTCCATCTCTTCTCAGANACAGGAGATATTATTGGACAGTTACTAAGTAACTCAATTGAACCAATTGATGAGATGTCAGGAGTAGATGATAATATTGGCTCAANCATAGGGTCTAATGGTTACGCGTTTAATAGTAAAAAGACTGAGGACGGCAAGGCTTATCTTAATGTTAATACTCACCAGCCGCTNGAGGGTCCTTTCTCNTGGTACGAGGCGCATCTGGTTAGTGAAGAAGGTTGGAATATGTTAGGAGGATTATTTCCAGGTCTACCCTTACCTGTGATAGGTACCAACGAAAATTTAGGATGGACCCATACCTATAATTACCCTGATATGAATGATGTTTTTCAGCTGGTAATAAACCCTGATGATAAGAGACAGTACATGCTAGACGGGAAATGGAAAAACTTTGAGATAAAGGAAATTAAGCTAAAAGTAAAATCATTACTTGGGATTAAGATAAATGTGAAGAGAGAAGTTATATGGTCTGTATTTGGTCCCGTGATTAAAAATAAGAGGGGACACTTTGCATTCTTTTCTCAGTCACTAAATAATATTAGTGCGATTGAGCAATGGCTCAAGATGAATAAGGCATCTAACTTTAGTGAGTTTGAAGAGGCACTAAAATTACTAGGAATACCTCGGTTTAATATAGTATATGCTGACCGTGACGATAATATCTTCTACATGAGTAACGCAAGGTTATCTGTTAGAGACACAACTAAAAACTGGAGAAAATTAATTGTGGGAAATACCTCTTCACTAATACTAGATAAATACCATCCATATGAGGACCTGCCAAAACTTTTAAATCCTGAGAGTGGGTATTTATTTAATACTAACAACTCTCCCTTTAACTCTACATCAGCAGAATATAATCT
The DNA here is from genome assembly GCA_002696995.1 of Flammeovirgaceae bacterium. GTDB lineage: Bacteria > Bacteroidota > Bacteroidia > Cytophagales > MED-G16 > MED-G16. The sequence continues at coordinate 5,650 of NZUF01000013.1, forward strand.
TGAAGAGAAAAATTATCCGGTTACCTTTAGTTTTAGAGAAGAAGAGAATAACAGAAGCCACAGGTTTATGGAGTTAATTTCTGATTATGACAAGGTAAGTTATGAGGATTTTAAAAAAATAAAATATGACCAAAAATATCCAGACTCTATCATATATATTGGAAACTTAAAAGACATATTCCAGCTTGATTTAGATAATGAATACGTAGAAGACATACTGAAACTAATCAAGGAATGGGACAGAGGAGGGAGTTATGATAATTTAGGTGCTGCCCAGTGGAGTCTTTACTATAAAAACATGTTAAGAATTGTTTCTGATAATAAGCTGGAACTCACAGACTCGATACCAGAGGAACTTCATGTAGAGGCTCTAAAAAAATCTAAGAAACATCTCTTAAAGTATTTTGGTAAGGTAGACATATTACTTGGAGATTTACAGAGACACACTAGGGGAGAAGCTAACCTACCTGTCTCTGGATTAATTGATATGATTGCCCCGACATATGTTGTAAGTGATGACAACGGCAGATTTAAATCAGTCTCAGGAGAGTCTTACATCATGCTAGTGAAGTACTCAAAATCAGGTATTGACGTAGAGACAGTATTGCCTTACGGAAACTCAAATAATAATACTAGCCCTCATTATACTGACCAGATGGAATTATATATAAATAAGAAAACCAAGGAAATGACACTAGATAGGGATAAGATATATAGAGAGGCGGTTAGAGTCTATAACCCTAATTAATTAATTTTATTTTCTTTTTAAGGTTTTGAATTCTCCTGAAGGATTCATTAATTCTCAGTAGTGAGATATCTCCATCTCTCACACCTTCCTCAATTATAGAAATCACTTCGTTTGGATCTACCCTGTCCTTATAAAGCATGTTATTTGAAAAGATAAGTACGTCTACTCCTGCGTTAATTGCGAGAACAATTGCCTCTTCCAGACCATAATTTCTGACTATTGCTCCCATCTGCATATCATCAGAGAATACGACCCCTTTGTAATCCAGGAATTCTCTAAGGAGCTTGTTGATACTTTTTTCAGATAGGGTTGCAGGGACCATACTGTCATCAATCTTACTATTCACCACATGGCTGGTCATAATCCCATCAGCCTTGTCTTCTATGATAAGTTTGTGGTAGGGAAAAAGTTCTTCTACTATCCAAGTATCGGAGACGTCAGTAAACTCTTTGTGTGTGTCTGTCCTAGAGCTTCCGTGACCAGGAAAATGTTTTAGGACGGTTACTATGTCATTTTCTTCATGTGCCCTAATAAAATTTCTAGAATGAAAAAAAACTTTTTCACTGTCTCTGCCAAAACTTCTTTCTGCCTTGTATATAAAATTTGATGTGTTAATAGCCAGGTCTACAACAGGTGCAAAATTTACATTTATCCCAAGTTCCTTCAGTAGATCACTGGTAAGTTTTGCGTAGTAATATGTCGAATCTAAATTATTTATATCTCCAAGATATTTTGCCGACCTTGTCTGATGGAATCCGTACTTAGGTTTTAACCTATTTACTTTTCCTCCCTCTTCATCTATCGCTATGAAGGACGGTATCTGGGAGTTTCTCTGAATTTCATCAACTAAAATTTTGAGTTGGTTCTTAGACCTTTTCTTAGATATATTTTTCTCAAAGAGGATGACTCCTCCAAGGTGGGAATTAGAGTAAGCTTCTAACATGGAGTCGGCTTCCATGACTTTCTGGACATCCTGAATCCCAAAAATTAACATCTGAGATATTTTTATTTTTAGCGAGTCGTACTGGTAATTATTTGAATAACCTATATTGCTAAACATGAAAACAAAGAGAAAAAATATAGTTGAAGCCTTAATGTTTTTCATTTATTTCAATAATTTTTTTTATTAGTTCACTAAAATATTTACCGTTATATGGCCCGTACCAGTTCATAGTGTGCGTTTCGTACGTGTTGATATCATCTCTGTCGTACCACTTGTCGTCAGTCACATAACCTATATAGCCCCCGTTAAAACTATTTATCATCAAATTTAAACTTTTATTTGAAATTGACTTTTCTATTGGGCCAACTAATTCACCTGAAAAATCACTTGGTGTTCCCACAACTAGTATGTCTCCAAGCCTCAAGTATGATAAATATTTTGGGGTATCACCCACTAAAAATTGGAATAGCCACGGCCTAATAATTAGTTTAGAGTTGATCTTAAAAGATTGTTCCCTCAGCTGTATGTCTATCTTATGACTATTTAATTTTGTCTCATATTTCACTCCTATAGACCTGTAACTCTCTATAAGATATTGGAATAATCCGTTAGCTATCTCATTTACTTTTTTCTCACCTTTTTTTGCACTAGTCCTAGGGCTCATGCTCCCTACTGCTCCGGCACCGTAAACAGCAAAGTCTATATCTCTGGTCTCTTCAAGAAGACGTATAACCTTACCAGGGTAGTCTCCACTTATATTTCTCTGGTTATGGCCGTAACATGTCGCGTGAGCAGAATATGAAAAAATAGTAGCATTTTTATTATCGTCTCTATTTATTTTAATTACTCTTAAGAATGGGTCGTATGTCCCGAGTGAATCTCCAACTAGCCTATTTGTAATAAAGTCAGCAGCATATATTGAAGCAAATCCAACCTTAGACCTCTTGAGGTCACCCATAGCCTTTTTGATAGACTGCTTTGTGCTTCGGTTAATAAAATCAATGACATCTTCATTATACTTACCACCAAACAAGTTTCCAGCTAAGCCCTCAAGATAACCCCCAATACTAGAGTGTGTGTGACTGGCAGTAAAGAAAATATTTTCACTTCTAATACCCAGTCCATCAGCAATCTTATCCTTATCTAAGTTAGGGGGAACTATAAGTAGATCCATAGACACGTAAGCAGATGTGTTTATGCCATTATCAAAAACTACTGCTCTTACCCATATAGAGTCTTTTATTCCTTCGTAGTCTGCCCCCTTTCTAGCACCATAACCAGCCATAGGCACAATAAACGGAGGTATCAGACTTTCTTTTGCCCAACCTACCTTAATAGTGTCACCTGAGATGTTATTCTCATAGTTTTTATATCTATTTTCAATGTCCGAAATNGTAGATTTATAGTAANTAGTTTCATTCAGAGGAGTCCTGTCAAGAGGCTTTATAGTNATAACCAACAGAAAAATTATGGAAAGTATAGATACTGAATATTTATTAAACATTAAATTTCATATTAAATTTGGTGAAACAATATTATAAAATTATGAAAAACATCCTCACAATACTCTCATTAATATTTACTCTGTCTGCTCTTATGCCTGTAATTCAGACAGATAAAAAAGATAAAAAAACAGTTGATTCACTAGTCTTCGATATCGGAGAGTGGAGAAATATAGGTCCGTTTAGGGGTGGTAGGTCTACTACCGCTACTGGAATTACTGGGGATGATCAGGTGTATTATATGGGGACAACAGGTGGTGGTGTCTGGAAGACNGAAGATGCTGGCCTAAGCTGGAGAAATATTTCAGATGGATACTTTAAGACTGGTTCTGTTGGTGCAGTCTCAGTATCAGAGAGTGATAATAATATTGTAGTAGTAGGTATGGGAGAGTCACCGGTAAGAGGTGTGATGACGTCATCAGGCGATGGGGTCTACAAGTCTACTGACGCTGGAGATACATGGGAACATATAGGACTTGACGGGACAAAGCACATCTCTCAGGTAAGAATTCACCCAAGTGATCCCGACATAATGTATGTGTCTGCACAAGGTAGCCCTTATGCGAGCACAGAGGAGAGGGGCGTGTATAGGACTTTAGACGGAGGAAAAAACTGGGAGAGGGTCCTCTTTGTTGACTCAAGCTCAGGTGCAAATGATTTAGCGATTGACTACACGAATCCTAGAGTTTTATATGCATCTTTCTGGGATCATCAGAGATTACCTTGGTACGTGAGAAGTGGAGGTAAGGGTAGTGGTATATGGAAGTCAGTGGATGGAGGAGATACATGGAAAAAATTAACAGAAGGCCTTCCGAGTACGGTCATGGGAAAAATTGGTGTTACTGTGTCGAGAGCTAACCCCAAACTTGTCTATGCTATCATAGAGTCTGATGATGGTGGATTATACAGGTCTGATGACGGAGGAAACTCTTGGAGACTTATAAATGATGACAGAGTTTTGAGGGCAAGGTCTTGGTACTATATGCATATATACGCTGACCCTTCTGACGAAAATATAGTATATGTATTGAACGCTCCTATGATGAGGTCGATAGATGGAGGAAAAACTTTTACTAATATCCCTGTACCACACGGAGATAACCACTACTTATGGATTAATCCTAGTAACTCTGAGGTGATGATTAATTCAAATGATGGGGGAGCAAACATCTCGTTTAATTCTGGAAGGTCATGGTCCACTCAAAAAAATCAACCTACCGCCCAATTTTATAGGGTTAATGTAGATAATAGGTTTCCTTACTGGGTCTATGGTGGCCAGCAAGATAACTCTTCTGTGGCTATTAAGAGTAGCACGTTCAGTAATGGAATAAGTTGGAAGGATTGGATAGCTGGAGTGGGAGGTTGTGAGACTGCTTATGTGGCCTTTGATCCAGATAACCCTATTCTGATGTATGCTGGTTGTTACCAAGGAATTATAAATGAGTATAATTTAGAGCTGGATAATACAAAAGATATAATGGCTTACCCTTCAATGGGTCTTGGAGAGCCTTCCGATGAGCAGAGGTACAGATTTAATTGGAACGCTCCGATTTTAGTGTCTATGCATGATCCTAATGTAATATTCCATGCAGCAAATAAACTATTAAAGACAAGAGACAGGGGGATAAGTTGGGAGGAGATAAGCCCAGATCTCACAAGAAATAAGAGAGAGAATATGGGGCCTGGTGGTGGTCCGATAACTAACGAAGGAGCAGGTGGCGAGGTGTATCATACCATATACTATGTCGCTGAATCTCCTCACAGCAAAGATGTAATATATGCTGGTGCCGATGACGGACTTCTCCATATCACAACTGACGGAGGAGAGTCTTGGTCAGACATCAGTCCTGATATGCAGGAGGGTATGATAAATGCAATAGAGGTTTCTCCTCATAACCCAGCGACAGTTTATATAGCATTTAATAGGTACAAGTTTGATGACTTCAGACCTTATGTTCTAAAGTCGACCGACTACGGTAAGTCATGGAAGGTATACAGTGAGGGAATAGAGGAAAATAGTTTTGTCAGGGTGGTAAGAGAAGATAACGAGGTGGAGGGACTACTATATGCCGGAACCGAGAGAGGAGTATACATGTCTAGTGATGGGGGTGAGACGTGGGTGAAATGGCAAAGAAATCTCCCAATAGTTCCTATAACAGACTTAAAAGTTCACGGAAACGATCTTGTTATTGCTACACAAGGTAGAGGTTTCTGGATATATGATGACCTGACTCCAGTGCATGAATTTCTAGCTTTGGAAGCTAAAAATGAAGTTCATATGTTCGATGTCGAGGATAACCATAAAATTTTATATTCTGCCATGAGAAGACAGGGGCCGCTTGGTAAAAATCCATATTATGGTACAGAGATAAAATATTTTATAAGAGATTTCGATGCAGAAGATTCTCTAGAGCTTAAAGTTGAAATATCTAATGTCAACGGAGAAGTTATAAGGACCTTCTCAAGTGAGGAAACATATAAAAGTAAAAAAATCGATTTAAAAGAGGGTTACTCCTCAATAAAATGGGGTGGTGATGTAGATGGTTTCGTTCCTCCAGAAGGTGTGATGACACCAAGAGGATCAGACGGCTACATGGGATCATACAGGGTAAACCCTGGAAAATATTCTGTGAAGTTTACTTTTGGATCGTATGAGAAATCAAGCGATTTTAATATCCTTCCGGATCCTAGACAGTCAACTTCTACAAGTGATTTTGAAAGAAAAGAAAGACTTCTCAAAGGAATTCATGGAGACATCGAAGATATTTATGGGAGTCTTGTTAAGATGCAAGACGCAAGAAACCAAATCTCTGATCTGACAAATAGATTAGATTCCGAAAAGTACTCTAACATAAATGATTTAGCTAAAGAGACTATAGCTCTAATTGATAAGACTGAGGTAATGTTAATATCGCCTAAGCAAAAAACTTTTCAGGATGTTATAAACTTTAGAAATCAACTGGATGCCCAGATGTTTGATCTGCTAAATACTGTAGACGGAAATATACCTCCTGTTACCAAAGGAGAAATTTCTAGGCATGAAGACTTGAATGCTAAGTGGCTAGAAATAAAGAAAGGGTTTGATAAGGTAATAGACAATATTAGCCAAATTAATAATTTGATTATAGAAAATTCTGTTCCTTTTATATCAAAAGGTGAGTAGTTAAATGACTAGGATTCTCATATATATTCTTCTTATCATAACACCCTCTATATCTTATTCCCAGAGTGTGAAGAAGGCGTATAAGTTATATGAGAAGGGTGATGTAATAAAGTTTAAGGAATCTCTTGAGAAGATGGATGAGAAGGCTATTGAGAGTTCGGGTAAGTTTTATTTATATTCTCTATTTTACCTTTTAGATGATGAAAACAGAGATAATGTAGACTCCTCTTTTTTTTTCATTAAGAAGTCAAAAGAATTATATCCTATGGCTACTGCCAAGGAGATGGAGACACTACAAGAGCTAAAAATCACTACAGAATCCCTAGACTCAGTTTCTAGTGTAATAGATTCCTTAGAATATAACTTCGTCTTGGAAGAGAATACTATCGAGGAATACAGGGGTTATATGCAGGACCACAAACTATCTAAATTTTATCTCTCTGCTAAGGAGAATTGGCATAGTTTAGAGTTTAAAAATTCATCAATAGTTAATACTTGGATGTCTTACAAGAAGTTCATGGACTCGTTTCCTAACTCCAGAGAATACGATATGGCAAAGTCTAGGTATGAGGAATTGATATTTCTTGATAAGACAGCTGACATGCGACTTTCTTCTTTCGAGATTTTCTTAGAAGATAATCCAACTACTCCGTACAGGGACTCATTAGAATATATAATCCTAAAGTACTATAGCATTTTAAATAGTACAGATAATTACAAGAAGTTTATTAAAAAATATTCTGAGAGTGTTCACCTAAGTTTAGCGGTAAATTTATTATATCATTCATCTGGAAGAGACTTCTCTAAAATTGAGAAACTTGAGCTAGCTAGCAATGTAGTTGACTCTATTGGAAATATCTCTTTAGTAGATAAGCAAGAAATAATCGGAGTTTACGAAGACGAAAGAGTTTCATTTTCTGATGTCAGTGGTAAATTAATTTTAAGTGGGTTGGAAGAAGAGTTTACTGGTGAAGTTTTCTGCTCCTTCTCTGACTCAGATTTTTTTGTTATAAACTCTGGAGGGAAAACTAAGATTTTAAATAGGAACCTTAAAACATTCTATTCTAGGAACGGTGCTAATTATATAGAAGATATTGGAATGGGTATAATTAAGATATCTCATGACGAAGGTTTAGATATTATACATAAATCGGGTTTTAAAATCTTATCAGGAGATTACGAAAATGTNTACTTAGTAGACAACAAATTTTTATTACTAGAAGCTAACCAAAAATATTCTCTCTTTACGTTTCTAGGTGACCCAATCTTTGATTACAGTTTTACAGATGTATTTCAAGAGGGTCCATTTATTATTTTTGAGAATTCTGTCAATAAATTATACGTTGTAACTGCAGATAAAATTGAAGAGAAAATACTAGATCTTNATAATAATATTGAGTTCACAATTGATGATTATGAATATTTTGATTCTGACCATATTCTCCTATTCTCAGAAANCACAGAGCAGCTACTTGACTCAGAAATGCAAGATGTTATATCTGCTGACAATCAAATAATTGAGAGATATAACTTTGGGTGGACATCTACCACGGACTTTGGGATAAGAGTTGTAAGTGACATCTTAAGTTTTCCGTTCTCTAGCTTATTTGAATCTGTCATCAACTCTTCCTCCTATTTTATTGGTAAAAGAAATGATTTGTGGGATGTAATTAGCTTAGATGATGGAAGTACTGTGATTGAAAATGTAGACAGTATATATGTTGTCTCTGACTCCANACTTTGGTATAGACAGGAGAATAAGGAAGCTCTCCTTTTTTCTAATTATATGGAAATAATTTTAGAGGGTGATTATTCATTTAAAGTGTTAACTCCACGTTACGGTTNAAAAAGTTATATCAAAATCTTTTCTGGTGATGGAGACTACATACTTAGTCCTTCTGGTGCTAAGCTCCCTTCAGCTGAGTACTACTATACTGTACAGAGCGGAAACACATTTAGTTTATTATCAAAAAAGTTTAATATTTCACAGTCAGAGATATTGAGATTAAATAATAAAAAAAATAAGAAGTTATATATAGGTGAAAAAATTAAGGTAAGAGGCTATGTCCCAAGTGATGTGATATCTGACTCTCTATTTCTTATCGAGTATAAAGGTAAGAAGGGAATTGCTGACATAGAAGGTAAAATAATTATTGAGCCGGAATATGATGGGATAACTAACCAGTCTGATAANGATATAATTCTAATCAAAGACCAGCTGTTTGGTAATTTTAATATTAGGACAAAAAAAATAATTAAACCAAATTATAAAACAATTTTAAAGCCGGTAGGTTTAAAGTATTATACTGCCTTAAATGAAAAATTTGGTTTGATTTCAGGAGATGGAGAAGTTATATTACCACAAGAGTATGATAGAATAAGTGATTGGAATGACTCAACAGTCTTGGTCAGTTATGAGGGAGTTAACAGTATAGTTGATCTAGAAAGTCAGGATGTGATCTATGAGTTTAATAATTATGATTTTATAGGAGATGACGATAATGGAATAATTGAAGTNAATGGAGAAGATGGATTTGGAATTTATTCAAAATTTNATGGNGANGTNCTTGANCCGGTATACANCTCNATNCAAAAACTTGAACTAGACAANAAAATTTATTTCCTTGCCAAAAGACAGATNCCAGAGGCTAAGCTACTTATTAATTTATTAGTTGATTTTNGAGGAGAGNTTGTGATAAATCAGGCACTAGATTTAAATGANATCTCTCTGATAAATTGTAAATAATAACTTATCATTTCTTATACTATATCTATATAGANTTTCACCTCTTTTTTTTAAAGCCCTATTTTTTTCTTAGATTGTATTTTGCAACTTATTNTATACCATGAAATATCTTATAACTTTAATTATCTTTTTAATCTCATTTTCAACATATAGCCAGTCTCCCCAAGGCTTTAACTACCAGGCAATTGTAAGAGATGCCGCAGGTAATATCAGAGCAAATCAAGGGGTGCAATTTATCTTTGAGATACAAGACGTAACAGGTAATTCAGTCTATACAGAATCTCACACAATAGTTACAAATAAGTACGGTCTAGCANACGGNNTAGTAATNGGAAAGGGATCTACTATAAACAACTTCGCANCTATAGATTGGGGTAACGGAACTTTTTATGTTAATGTAAAAGTTGACGGAGTGGACATGGGCACTTCACAGCTTATGAGTGTTCCTTACGCACTCTATGCCCTTAAAGCTGGTTCTGGNGGAGGTGGAGGCGGAGGAGCTGATGGTGTTGGCATCCAGTCTTCTGTAGATAATGGTGACGGGACATTTACTTTAAATTATACTGACGGCACAAGTTTTACTACAATTAACCTTACTGGACCTGGTGGCAAGACAATACTTAGCGGAGTATTCGATCCTATCTTTTCTGATGGTGTGGACGGAGATTTTTATATTAATACATCATCAAATAAGATATTTGGGCCTAAGAAAAGTGGCTCAACTCCTTCTGGTTGGTCAACAGGTGTGTCATTAATAGGTGACAAGGGTGACAAGGGTGANAAGGGNGATTCTGGTACGAAAGGAGATAAGGGTGATTCTGGAGATGATGGAGAAGACGGCTCAGGAGGTTTCTTGAGTGGAGTATCTGACCCTGGATTATCTGATGGAGTAGACGGTGATTTTTATATCAACACCTTTTCAAATAAGATATTTGGGCCTAAGAAAACTGGCGCAACTCCTACGGGATGGTCTTTGGGTGTATCCTTAGTNGGAGCCACAGGAGATGCTGGGGAAAAAGGAGATCAGGGAGATCAGGGAGAGAAAGGTGAAATGGGAATTACGGGACCTAAAGGAGACAAGGGAGACAAGGGAGATGATGGTTCTGGAGGTTTTTTAAGTGGTTTTTCAGATCCTATCTCTGCAGATGGTGTTGATGGAGACTTCTTTATAAATAAAGTTACAAGTACAATATTTGGTCCAAAGTCAGGTGGTAATTGGCCTTCTGGGGTCTCTCTAATTGGAGTTACTGGTGCAAAGGGGGAGACGGGAGCTACTGGTGCAAAGGGGGAGACGGGAGCTACTGGTGCAAAAGGGGATACTGGTGACAAAGGTGATCAGGGAGATGATGGATCTGGAGGTTTTTTGAGTGGTACCTCGACACCAACTTCATCAGATGGAGTTGACGGAGACTTTTATATAAACACCTCTAACAACACAATATTTGGACCTAAGAAAACAGGAGCAACTCCTTCAGGTTGGCCGAGTGGAGTATCTTTAATTGGACCAACTGGTGCCGCTGGAAAAGATGCAGAAATTAGTGGAGGTACAGGAGTTTCTGTATCAAGTAATTCTGTTTCAATAGGTCAGCCTATTGGTATTTCTGANNATGTGACATTTAATTCTATAACCTCAAACCTTACTGGAAACGTAACTGGAGATGTGACTGGAGATNTNACNGGNNATGTGACTGGNNANNTNACNGGAGATGTGACTGGAGATNTNACNGGNNATNTNACNGGTAANGTNANTGGNNANGTNACTGGAGATCTTACAGGTAATGTGACTGGTAACTTAACNGGAGATGTGACTGGATCAGTTACTGGATCAGTTTTGTTTGCTACCCAAAATAATATCACAACTATGACAGGTTTAACGTCATTAGGTAAATCTGGAACCAATACTACTATGAATGGCCCAGTTATAGCTTCGGAAGGTGTAACCGGAAATCTAACCGGAAATGTAACTGGTGACTTTACTGGAGATGTCACAGGAGACGTATCTGGGAATGCTGGTACAGTAACCAATGGAGTATATACAACTGGAGATCAGACGATAGCTGGAACAAAGACATTTAGTTCAACAATTAGTGGTTCAGTAGATGGTAATGCTGCTACATCTACTAAATTATCAACAGCTAGAGATATTGCTGGAAATAGTTTTGATGGTTCAGCTGATATAACAATAGCAGCTGCGGACCTTAGCGATATAACAAGTGCTGGATCAGGAGCTATAATAACAAGTGCTGAGCGAACAAAGTTATCAGGTATTGAAACTAGCGCTGATGTTACTGACGCTACGAATGTAGCTGCAGCAGGAGCATTGATGGATTCAGAGGTAACTGATTTAGCAGGCATCAAAGCGGTTACGATTTCTACCTTACAAGTTAAACCAAGTGAAGGTGCATTTGCAGATGGAGATAAAACGAAATTAGATAATATTGAAACTAGCGCTGATGTTACCGATGCTACGAATGTAGCTGCAGCAGGAGCAGTAATGACTTCAGGAGATCAGACGATAGCTGGAACAAAGACATTTAGTTCAACAATTAGTGGTTCAGTAGATGGTTCAGCTGCCACAGTTATTGGAGCTGCTCAGACTAACATCACATCTTTAGGAACATTAACTGCCTTAACAGTTGATAATGTTGCAATTGATGGGGCAGTAATTGGCCACACAGGTGACACAGAT
>NZUF01000014.1 GCA_002696995.1 Flammeovirgaceae bacterium
TAAAAATAGGCTCATCATTTTTCATTTTTAAAGGCCATAAGTTGAATTTATCCCAGTCACCTTTGAATACATCTTTGGAATGTCCTAATTCAGGATGAGGGGTTATGTCCATAGTTTTAAAATCTATTTCAGTTTCTGGCACATCAATTTGAATATAACCTCCAGACTGAAAATCTAAAGTTTCTCCAGGGGGTAATTTCACAACAAACTCTTTAATAAAAGTTGAAACATTATAATTTGATACAACTTCACATTCCCATTTTTTTATACCAAAAATTTCTTCAGGAATCTCAATATTCATGTCTTGTTTAACTTTTACCTGACAAGATAATCTTACATTATTAGCCTTTTCAGATCTTGAAAGATGTCCTACTTCAGTTGGAAGTACATCTCCTCCCCCCTCTGATATTGTACATTTACACATTGCACAAGTTCCGCCACCTCCACAAGCAGAAGGCAAAAACATTTTTTGTGTTGCTAATGTTGAAAGTAATGTGGAACCAGCTGACGTGATAATAGGATTTTCAGAATCACCATTAATGACAATATTTACGTCTCCAGACTGTACCAATTTTGACTGGGCAAATAGCAAGATGAAAACTAGCAATAGAATTACTATTGAAAAAGCTACTACAGATGTTGCAATTGTTAAAGACACTTGAAATTCTCTAAAATTTTTGACAAATATAATTCAGAAAAAATTTGATATATATAATTTTTTTAAAATAAAATTTACTTTTTTAGAAGCTTTAATAATTTAGAAATTTTATTCTTTAAGTCTCTCCTGTCCACGATAAAATCTAAAAAACCATGATCCACTAAAAATTCTGATCTTTGGAATCCTTTTGGAAGATTTGAACCAATTGTTTCCTTTATAACTCTAGGTCCAGCAAATCCAATTAAAGCACCTGGTTCTGCAATGTTAAAATCACCAAGCATTGCAAAGGAAGCTGATACACCACCAGTTGTTGGATCTGTCATTAATGATATATAAGGGATCTTGTTTTTTGACAGTAATGATAGCTTGGCAGATGTTTTAGCCATCTGCATTAGAGAATATGTAGATTCCATCATTCTAGCACCTCCAGATTTAGAGATAATCATTAATGGAGTTTTATTTTTTAGAGAGTGATCTATTGCTCTAGAAATCTTTTCGCCAACAACTGAGCCCATTGAACCACCAATAAATGAAAAATCCATACATGAGATTACAATCTTATGACCATTTAATTTACCATAGGCAGTTCTAATAGCATCATTTAATCCGGTTGTTTTTATTGATTTTTTAACTCTATCTTTATACGCCTTAGTATCAATAAATTTAAGAGGGTCTGAAGATATAAGGTCCTTATCTAATTCTTTAAAAGATTTATTATCAAAAAGTATTTCAAAATATTCTTTAGAACCAATCCTAACATGATAATCATCTTCAGGGCATACATATGAATTATTTTTAAGTTCTCTTATATGAACAACTGAACCTCCAGGGGTTTTATACCACATGCCATCAGGCAATTCCTTCTTTTGTGAAGTTGGTGTGTTGATATTCTTTTTTTTTCTATTAAACCAGTTCATGATGTAAAGTTAGGTATTTAATCTACTTCTTCATAATCTATAAAATCACCTTCCTCATCTAAAATTCCTTTGTTTTTTGGTTTGGATTTTTTTTTGAAATTTTTAATTGATTGACCTAAAAAGGTTTTAATAAAAAAGGTTGATACCTTATAAATAACATAAATTATTAGAAAAATTATTAATAAAAACTTAAACATTACTTACTGAGATATAAATTCCTTTTAGAGTAAATATCTAAAAAATAATCATCCATCAAGTCATCAATAAAGTATATTGACTCTCCTGTAGATTTCATTTCAGGTCCAAGCTCCTTATTGACATTAGGAAACTTATCAAAAGAGAAAACTGGTTCTTTTATTGAATACCCGTTTTTATACGGTTTCATTTTAAAGTCAGTAACTTTTTTCTTTCCAAGAAGAACTTTAACAGCATAATTTACATATGGCTCTCTGTATGCTTTTGATATAAATGGAACAGTTCGTGATGCTCTAGGGTTTGCTTCTATTATATATACCTTATCATCTTTTATAGCAAACTGAATATTAATAAGACCAACTGTCTTTAATTCGATAGCGATTTTTTGAGTATATTTTTTGATTTGATTAATAACAAAATCTCCTAAGCTGTATGGAGGTAAAACAGCATTTGAATCTCCAGAATGAATTCCTGCAGGCTCAACATGCTCCATAATTCCAATTATGTACACATCTTTTCCATCGCATATTGCGTCAGCTTCTGCCTCTATAGCACCCTCTAAAAAATGATCTAAGAGAATTTTACCATCGGGTTTATCCTTTATAAGATCAACTACATGTTCTTCTAACTCCTTTTCATTGATAACTATTTTCATTGATTGACCTCCAAGAACATAAGATGGTCTTACTAATAAAGGAAATCCTATTTTTTTAGATAACTCAATTGCATNAGTAGCNGAGTCTATAGTNCCNTATTCTGGNTATGGTATTTTATTCTTTTTTAACAGGTCCGAAAACCTACCTCTGTCCTCAGCTAAGTCTAGAGCATCATATGAAGTACCTAGAATTTTGATGCCATATTTATTTAATTTTTCAGAAAGTTTTAAGGCGGTTTGNCCTCCAAGCTGGACAATTACACCTATAGGTTTCTCATGTAAAATAATTTCATATAANTGCTCCCAAAAAACAGGTTCAAAATATAACTTATCTGCTACATCAAAATCAGTAGATACCGTTTCTGGATTACAGTTAATCATTATTGTCTCGTATCCACACTCCTTAGCNGCTAAAACACCGTGAACACAGCTATAATCAAATTCAATACCTTGACCAATTCTATTTGGCCCNGATCCTATAACTATAACTTTCTCTTTATCTGAGGATTTGGATTCATTTTCATCACCAAATGTTGAATAATAATATGGAGTAGCAGCTTCGAATTCAGCAGCACAAGTATCTACTAGTTTATAATTTCTTTTAATTTTTAAGTCTATTCTTTTATTAAAAATTTCACTCTCAAGACACCCAAGAAGATGTGCAATCTGTCTGTCAGCGTAACCTTTTTCCTTCATAAGCTTTAATGTATGCTTTGGAAGAGACTCCAAGNTATAATTCTGAGCTTCTTTTTCTAATAAAACTAATTCATTGATCTGATTAAGAAACCACTTATCAATTTTAGTTATCTGCTGNATAGTNTTAAATGGCAGNCCTAATTTTAAAGAATCGTAAATATGAAATAACCTATTCCAACTTGGGTTTTTTAAACTTTCTAATAATTTATTTTGATCTTTAAGNTCTCTCCCGTCTGCACCTAGACCATTTCTTTTTATTTCTAGTGATTGGCATGCCTTTTGGAGTGCTTCTTGAAAATTATTTCCTATTCCCATTGCTTCCCCTACAGATTTCATTTGAAGACCCAACCTTCTATCTGAACCCTTAAATTTGTCAAAATTCCATCTAGGTATTTTAACGATTACATAATCTAATGCTGGTTCAAAAAATGCTGAAGTCGTCTGNGTTATTTGATTTTTTAACTCGTCTAAATTATATCCNATTGCTAGTTTAGCAGCAATTTTTGCAATAGGATACCCTGTTGCTTTTGATGCTAAGGCAGAAGACCTTGATACTCTAGGGTTAATNTCTATTCCAATAATATCATCCGTCTCAGGATCAACTGCAAATTGGACATTACATCCTCCTGCAAAATCTCCAATTCCATTCATCATCTTAATAGCTAAATTTCTCATNTCCTGATATACAGTATCAGGNAAAGTCATTGCAGGGGCCACAGTAATNGAGTCTCCAGTATGGATTCCCATCGCATCAAAGTTTTCTATAGAACAGATGATAATCACATTTCCTATNTTATCTCTAAGTANTTCTAATTCATATTCTTTCCAACCAAAAACACTTTGCTCAACTAATACCTCATGTATAGGAGATTTATTTAGACCATGATTTAATGCTGCATCAAAATCTTTTTCTTCTTCAACAATTCCACCTCCTGAACCACCTAGTGTAAATGAAGGTCTAATCACAAGAGGAAATCCAATTTCCTGAGCAATCTCTTTTCCNCTTAAAAATGATTTNGCTATCTCTCCCTTGCAAACATTTACATCTAACTCTTTCATTTTTAATCTAAAAAGTTCTCTGTCTTCTGTTGTGTTTATAGCATCTACATTAACACCTATCATTCTCACCTTATGTTTTTCCCAAATACCAGCTTTATCACATTCTATTGCTAAATTTAATGCTGTTTGTCCTCCCATNGTNGGAAGAACAGCATCAATTTCATGCTTCTCTAAAATCTCAATTATTGATTTTTTAGTTAATGGTTTTAAGTATATATTATCTGCGGTGACAGAGTCTGTCATTATTGTTGCAGGATTAGAGTTAATGAGAGTTACCTCGATTCCTTCCTCTCTAAGTGACCTTGATGCTTGTGATCCAGAATAGTCAAATTCGCATGCTTGACCAATGACTATAGGACCTGAACCGATGATAAGAATTGACTTGATGCTCTTGTCGCGAGGCATGGAAATTTATTTTGCAATATAAATTGTAATTCTGAAACTTTTTATAATTTCTAGAAAAAATTAAATGTTTTTTGCAAAAGAACCTCATACAATCTTTTTGATATTTAAAAAATAGAGCGCTATGGAAATATTATGAAATTCTTTGAAATTAGTTAACAATTCCTTAACATTGAATTAACATATTATTAATATAAAGTAAAAATTATGAAGTATATATTAATGNTAATACTATTTTCTTTTATATCATTAGATAGTTTTGCTAAAGAAAAAAAGAAAGGTTTAAAACCTTTCAAGGTTAATAAAAAAATTGAAAAAAAGGGTGATTTTGTTATAATTAGAACTGAAACGATNTTCACAAGATCTCAATGGAAAGAGCTTAAAAATCAAACTAAAGAAAACAAATCTTTTTTAAAGAATAGGAAAAAAGAAATATCAATAAATCAAAAAAACCTTTCTTCAAACTGAGAGGTTTTTTTATATTTCTAAAATAAGTCTAGAAGGATCTTCTAATAATTCCTTTACTCTTACAAGAAAACTGACAGATTCTCTACCATCAATTATTCTGTGATCATAGGATAAAGCAATATACATCATTGGCCTAACAACCAATTCATCATTAACTACTATACCTCTTTTAATAATATTATGCATACCTAAAATCGCAGATTGAGGAGCATTAATTATTGGTGTGGATAGCATAGAACCAAAAATTCCACCATTAGTAATCGTAAAAGTTCCTCCTTGCATTTCATCAATAGAAAGTTTACCATCTCTAGCCTTAGTTGCTAGCCTTATTACCTCGCTTTCAATATTATCAAATCCCATAGTCTCAGCTCTTCTTATTACTGGAACAACTAGCCCTTTTGGAGTTGATACAGCAATAGAAATATTACAATTATCATTATATACAATTTCATCACCATCTATCATAGCATTAACTGCTGGCCACTCTTTTAAAGCAATACAACATGCTTTAGTGAAAAAAGACATAAAACCTAAATTAACACCATACTTTTCTTTAAAAGATTCTTTGTATTTAGATCTTAATTCCATAATTGAAGACATATCAACTTCATTAAAAGTTGTTAACATTGCTGTCTCATTTTTAACGCTTACCAACCTCTTAGCAATAGTTTTTCTTANTTGAGTCATTTTCACTCTATTCTGANNTGAAGGAGACTCTGTTTTTTCATCAACTGATTCTTGATTAAGATTTAACACATCTTCTTTAATTATTTTACCTCCAATACCTGAACCACTAATATTTTTAATATTAATTCCTTTATCCTCAATAATTTTTTTTGCAACAGGAGTTATATTACTGCTGTTATCACTTTCAATATTTTCTTCCTTTATAACTTCTGGTTGTTTTTCATCTTTTTGGTTTNTATCATCAGTCTCTCCCGAATCATTTTTGTCTTTTATCTCAAAGTCACCCTCTTCAATTGAACAAATATGAGCTCCTATTTCTAATGTATCACCCTCTTGTGCTTTGATCTCAAGTTTTCCTGNTGATTCAGCCGTAAGATCAAAAGTAGCCTTATCTGAATCAATCTCAGCTATTACTTCATCTAACTCAACCACATCTCCATCTTTTTTAAGCCATGAAGAAATTGTCACTTCATTTATAGACTCTCCAACTGCAGGAACCATCATTTTTATTATTTCATTTTTCATAATAATCAATTAAATATTTTTTTAAGTAATTCTTCTTGTTCCTTCAAATGAACTTTTAAAAANCCTGTTGAAGGAGAAGAGCTTCTCTTTCTAGAAATNAATTCAATNTTTTNTAATTTAAAAGAAGAAATATAAGACCAATATCCCATATTTTGATTTTCTTCTTGGGCCCAAATAACTTTATCTGAATTTTTATANGANTCAATACATTTCTCTAAAGCAATTTTNGGGAATGGACTTAATTGTTCAACCCTTATTATTGCTACGTTTTCTATTTTATTTTTTTTTCTATATTCAATTAAATCATAGTAAAACTTCCCTGTACATAAAATTATCTTTTTAATCTTATTTTTACTTTTAACNTTATCATCAATAACTTCTTTAAAATTAGATTTTGTAAAATCATCAAATTTTGAGATCACAGATGGATGTCTTAATAAACTCTTTGGGCTTAATAAGAAGCATGGTTTTCTAAAATCCCAAGTTAACTGCCTTCTAATCATATGAAATAAATTTGCAGGTGTAGTTAAGTTAGCAACTACCATATTATCTTCAGAACATAGGCTTAGTAATCTATGAGGCCTTGCACTTGAGTGCTCAGGTCCTTGACCCTCATAACCATGAGGTAAAAGCACTAATAACCCATTCATTTTTTCCCACTTAGTTTCTGCAGAAGATATAAATTGATCAATAATTACTTGAGCTCCATTAGAAAAGTCTCCAAATTGTGCTTCCCAAACAACTAAAGTATTAGGACTTGCCATAGAGTAACCATACTCAAAACCTAAAACACCAAATTCTGAAAGTAATGAATTAAATATATTAAAGTTTGCCTGGTTTTTAGACAGGTTATTTAGAGGTGAATAAGGGATATTATTATTAGCATCAAATAATTTTGCATGCCTATGAGAAAATGTTCCTCTAATCACATCTTGACCAGAAATCCTTACATTTTTATTATCTAATAATAATGACCCATAAGCAAGTAATTCAGCATCCGCCCAATTCAAATATTTTGTTTCAAAAAAGTTATTTTCTCTATCCTTTAATAATCTTGTAATCTGTTTTAAAGGTTTAAATCCCTCAGGTAATGTTATGAGAGATTTTCCAATTTGGTTTATGGTTTTATTATCAATTTTTGTGTCAGGAGAACTTATAAAATCTTCAGCACTTGAAGTTCTAAGGAAGCTCCATTCCTCATCTTTTTTTTGAGGTTTGTATGGTAACGGTTTTTGCTTTACTTCATTCAACCTCTCTTGTAATAAACTTCTAAATTCCTTATTTAACTTATCAGATAAACCTTTATCAATTTTATCATCAACTTCAGTTATTTTTTTAAAATAAACATCTCTAGGGCTGGGGTGCTTTGAAATTAAATTATACAAATTTGGCTGAGTAAATTTAGGCTCATCACTTTCATTATGACCATGCCTTCTATAACAAAGTAAGTCTATAAAAACATCCTTTTTGAATTTTTGTCTATATTCTAAAGCAAACTGGGAAGCATAATAAACAGCCTCAGGATCATCTCCATTTACATGTAGTACTGGNGAGTCAATAATCTTTGCTAAATCAGTACAATATATACTAGATCTAGCATCATCATAGTCAGTAGTAAAACCTATCTGATTATTTATAATAAAATGAATTACACCACCTACATTATAACCTTTAAGTTTTGACATCTGAATAGTTTCATAAACTATTCCTTGACCAGCAATCGCGGCATCACCGTGAATAAGTATAGGGATTGTTGAGTTAAAGTTTCCATTATACTCTTCATCTATTTGGGCTCTAGCATAACCCATAACAACTGGATTGACTGATTCTAAATGACTAGGATTAGGTATTAATTTTACATAAATACTTTTTTCATCTTCATTAATATAACTATTGTAACCAAGATGGTATTTAACATCTCCATCTCCAAAAATCTTATCCGGATCCATATTACCTTCAAATTCATTAAAGACCTCATCATAAGTTTTTTGAAGAATACTCGTTAAGACATTAAGTCTACCTCTATGCGCCATTCCTATAATAACCTCTTTAACGTCACCCTTACATGCAGACTTTACTATTTCATTTAAGAAGGTTATTGTGTTTTCACCACCTTCTAATGAAAATCTCTTCTGACCTATATATTTGGTATGAAGAAAATTCTCAAAAACAACTGCTTCATTTAACTTAGTAAGAATTGATTTCTTTTTTTCAATATTTAAATTCTGACTATACCATTTTTCTTCAACCCAATCCTTAATCCATTTAACTTCTTCAATGTTTCTAATATTTACATATTCAAATCCTATAGGGCCTAAATAAATTTTATTAAGCTTTTCAATAATTTCTTTTAGGGTTTTATCTTCAAGATTAATCTCTTTACCAGCTGAAAACTTTTGAGATAAATCTTTATCAGTTAATCCAAACTTATCTATCTCTAGAACAACATCATGATCTCTCCTCGTTCTAACTGGNTTTGTTAGTGACTTCAAGTGAGCATATCTTCTATAAGCCTCAATTAATTGGGCAACGGAAGATTCAGTAAATTTTACTGATCCGAGTGAGTTTGTTATTGAATAATCAAACCCTTCAAAAAACTTTTGCCAAGAAGAATCAACTGATGACGAATCATTTTTATATTTTGAATATAGATCATCCATATAATTTATATCCGAACCCGACATGTAGTTATATTTTGTCATTTAAATAATTTATATAAAATTATACATATTTTTAATTAATAAGAAACCGTTTAAGCGATTATACAAATAATTGAATTTAAATCTGTTAATTTAACATCTTTCGACATATATATTAGTAGCTATTGAAATAACATATAATATGTATATATTTGCGCACAATTTTTTTTAACGTTAATGGACGTGTTCCATACAAACTAAATATATTATGGCAGTAAAAATAAGATTATCAAGAAGAGGAAGAAAAAAGTTAGCAATTTATGATATTGTAGTAGCTGACGCCCGCTCACCAAGAGACGGTAGAATTATTGAAAAGATTGGAAACTACAATCCTAATACAAATCCAGCTACAATTAAAATAGATAATGATAAGGCGCTAGATTGGGTAATGAAAGGCGCACAACCTAGTGAAACTGTAAGAGCAATTTTATCATATAAAGGTATTATGATGAAGAAACATCTACAAGTAGGTGTTTTAAAAGGAGCACTCAAGCAAGAAGAAGCTGATAAAAAACTTGAAGCTTGGTTAAAAGAGAAAGAAGGAAAGATTACAAAGAAAATCGATTCTCTATCTGAAGCTAAAGAACAGGATCAAAAGAAAAAATTAGCTGAAGAAAAAGCTTTCAATAAAAAAAGAGAAGAAGAACAAAAGAAAAAATTAGAAGAAGCTGCAAAAGCTGAGGAGGCTAAAGAAGAGACTCCAGCAGCAGAAGAAGAAGCTAAAGAAGAAGCTCCGGCTGCTGAAGAAGCTAAAGAAGAAGCTCCGGCTGCTGAAGAAGCTAAAGAAGAAGCTCCGGCTGCTGAAGAAGCTAAA
>NZUF01000015.1 GCA_002696995.1 Flammeovirgaceae bacterium
GCGTCTAGATTATATGAAATAAAATCAGGGTTTTTGTATTCCTCTCTGTATTTATCTTTTCCAGTTGAGTATGTGTAATGTGAATATTTTAGACTCCCTTCTGGATTTTCAAATAATTTTATTGATTCTTTTATTTCAAGCTGATCCTCTGAAAAAAATATATAGGATATAATAACAAAAGAAAGTAATGAAAGTAATGATTTTGCAAGGGTTTTTTTAAAAAGAAATAGAATTGATAAGAAAAGTATTATAACAAATAAACTAAAAATGTAAATGGGAATCGAAGAATAAACTGTTGATTGGATATATATTAATACAAATAGTGAGCTGAAATAAACTGGAGAAAATGAAATAAGATTTATTGCTCTATAAGCTAAAAAATATATTCCTGAAAGTATTATTAATACTAGAAGAAAAGAATAATTTCCAAAATTTAAATACCCTGTATTTAATGATGTAAATACAATTATGAATAACGTTGATAATAATATCGACTTTTCATAATTATTTAGTTTCTTAAAAAAAATCATATTAAGCTATTATAAATTTCTAATGATACTTTTGCTAAAATATCTGCTCCTTTTATCTCGTCCTCTAAATTTTTTGATAGTAAAACCAGTACATATTTCTTTTCATCATTAATAAAAACTATACCAGAATCATGCCTTGTGCCACTTACCCACCCATCTTTATGAGCAATTTCAATTTCCTTTGGAAGATACTTTGGTATTATGTCATCATATTTTTGATCTTTAAGGATATCAACCATTTTTTGAGATAATTTAGTATTTATAACTCTTCCTAATGCTAGGTTTTCATAAATTTTAAGTAGGTCTAGGGCGGTGGTAGTATTATTCAGACCTTTATTATATGCCTTAATATCTTCAACTCCTCTCAAGACATTAATGTCTTTAGCTCCTAAATCTCTCATAGTCATATTAATGTCTTCATGACCAATATAATCTATAACTAAATTTGTTGCGAAGTTGCTGCTTATGGTTATCATTTCATAAATAAGTTCTCTGAGAGATAAGTGCCCACCTATTCTCTCATACGTCTTTTTATCACTGTCGTCAAAAGAAGATAGTTTAAATAAGCTCCCATCTACGATACTTATAAATTCGTTTTTTATAAGGATTGTGTCATCTAAGGAGATCTTATTTTCAAAGCTTTTTTTGAATGCCTCAATCATAACTGGAGTTTTCATTGTACTTGCTGCATGAAACTCCTCCATTTCATTTATAAGAATTACTTGCCCATCCTCAAGATTTTTGAATGCAACAGCAAACTTTCCTTTCTCAGATTTAATTATCTTTTCTATATTATTTTGTAATGATGGATAGTCCACTGATTCATTACATGAAAATAATAATATAATTAATCCATAAAGTAGAATTGTATTTTTCAATTATGATTTACATTTATAATAATTAACAATATAATTATTTTTAAAAAATCATATAAGTTATTAGATTCAAATTATGAGATACTTAATTATTGCATTATTTCTTTCTCTCCAGTTAGAGGCTCANAAATTATATTATCCTGGAAAGNTNTGGGAAGANAAGAAACCTGAATCTCAGGGTATTAACTCTCAAAAATTACAAGANGCTATAGATTTTGCACTTAGTAATGAAAATTCNGTAGAAAAAGATTTNAGAATNGCNATAACCAAATCTTTTGGNAGAGAGCCTGGCTTNCANATTAAGGGNCCTACNAAGAGAAGAGGAGAGCCTAATGGGTTAATTATAAAAAATGGATATGTAATTGGGAGATGGGGTGATACTAAAAGAGTTGATATGACCTTTAGTGTAACAAAAAGCTANCTCTCTACGGTTGCAGGTATAGCATATGATCAAGATATGATNTCATTAGATGATAAACTAAAAAATTATGTTTGGGATGGAAAATTTGATGATCCTCACAATAGCAGGATAACATGGCATCATCTCCTAAACCAGTCCTCAGAGTGGTCTGGAAATCTTTTTGGTACTTATGACTGGGCTGATAGGCCACCAAGAGATTTAACTCTTGAAGAAATTAAAAAACAAGAACTATTGCCACCTGGAAAAAAATATAAGTATAATGACGTAAGGGTAAANCTTCTTTCATATTCCCTATTAAATGTATTTAGAGAACCTCTACCTAGAATACTTAAAAATAATATTATGGATCCAATTGGAGCTTCGACTACNTGGAGATGGTTTGGTTANGATAATTCAGTAACATTCATTGATGGAGTTAAAGTTCAGTCAGTAAGTGGAGGAGGCCATTTTGGAGGTGGAATATTTATTAACTCAGAGGATCATGCCCGATTTGCACTTCTTTTTCTTAGAGATGGAGTATGGGANGATAAAAGACTTATATCATCTGATTGGATTAAAAAAATTAGAGTTCCTTCGGAAAATAATCCATCTTATGGTTACATGTGGTGGTTAAATAGAGATGAAAGGTATTGGGAAGGTTTACCAGAAAATATTTTCTATGGTGCGGGTTTTGGTGGTAATTATATTGTCATTATTCCTGATTCCGAAATTGTTATAGTTGCTAGGTGGATAGATTCATCTAAAATTGGGGATCTTGTAAAGATGGTTATAGAATCACATAACCAATAACCTATTATTTACATTCGTTGAAAAAAAAAATTATTGACTTCATTTCTAATTCTATTAAAGAAAAGATAAGCATACTCAAACTAGAGTTAGATTCTATTCAAAATGAAAAAAATAATATAACTAAAAGTAGTGCAGGAGATAAGTTTGAGACTAGTAGATCCACAATGCAAATAGAGTATGACAAATTAAATAACCAGATTAATATTCTTCATAATCAATTGAAATTAATTGAGTCAATAGATTATTCTATTAAAAAGTCGAGAGTTGGTATAGGTAGTCTTATNAAGACNNATAAGTCATATTATTTCATATGTGTTGGGCTTGGAAATTATACTATTGACAAAAAGACCATATATGTAATTTCTCTGGCTTCTCCTATTGGTAAAATATTAAATAATAAGAAAGAGGGTGATAATATCATATTTAATAATAGAAGTGAAAAAATTGAGAAAATTATTTAGATAGTCTCCAAAATATATGGGACTTGATAATTATTCAAGATATTGGTACATTACAACTGTGAGAATTCTTTTTTTATTTCTTTTTTCTACTTTATTATTATCTTGTTCAGATAGAAAAAGGCTTAATTTAGATGATTCTGTTGAGGTTTTAAGAGATAATTTTGGAATTAATCATATATACGCTAAAAACCAGAAGGATCTTTTTTATATGCAAGGCTATCTTGCAGCAAAAGACAGATTATTTCAATTTGAAGTGTGGAGGAGACAGGCAACTGGGACAGTTTCAGAAATACTTGGTGAAAAAGAATTAGATAGAGATATTGGGACTAGGTTATTTAAATTCAGAGGTAATATTGAGGATGAATTAAATCATTATCATGATGACGGATATGAAATAATCACATCTTATGTTGAAGGAATAAATGATTATATAATAGAGGTAAATAACGATCCAAGTAAGCTNCCTATAGAATTTACTCTTCTAGGAATAAAGCCAGAGATATGGACTCCAGATGTCGTAATTTCTAGACACCAAGGTCTTTTAGGCAATATAACCCAAGAACTCAACATAGGAAGGGCTGTGTCAAGGATAGGTGAAGAGAAAGTAAATGATTTGATGTGGTTCCATCCGAAGACCCCTTCACTCAAATTAGACAATAAAATAAGAAAAGAGGATCTAGATAAGGATATCTTAAAATTATATAATGCGTTTAGAAGACCTGTCAAGTTTAAGGTTGAACATCTTCATGAAGAATTTAGAAAGAAAAAAAATAATGAGATATCAAAACTTGATGAGTTTGATGAGTTTGATGAGTTTGGAATTGGTAGCAATAACTGGGCTATCTCTGGTGAGAAATCTTTCAATGGATACCCCATACTAGCTAATGACCCACACAGATCAATTGTGGCTCCATCTCTAAGATATATTTCCCATCTCAATGCACCCGGATGGGATGTAATTGGAGGAGGAGAACCTGAAATACCAGGTATATCGATTGGTCATAATGGTTTCGGGGCTTGGGGGCTAACAGTTTTTAGAACTGATGCAGAAGATTTATACGTATATGAATTAAATCCTAATAACTCAAACCAGTATTATCATGATGGGAAGTGGATGGATTTTATTGAAATCAAAGAGTCTATCCCAGTTAAAGGCAAGGGTGATTACGAAGCAACTTTAAAATATTCAGTCCATGGCCCAGTCACATTAATTGATGAAGAAAGGCAAAGAGCNTATGCAGTTAGGTGTGGATGGTTAGAAATTGGAGGTTCCCCTTACCTGGCATCTCTTAGAATGAACCAGTCTATGTCATGGGAAGAGTTTAGGGATGCATGTAATTACAGTAATATTCCTGGAGAAAATATGGTTTGGGCTGATAAAGAGGGAAATATAGGTTGGCAAGCTGTGGGAATTGCCCCAATAAGAAGTACACACAGTGGCCTTGTTCCAGTNATGGGNGATGGGAGATACGAATGGGATGGATATATTCCAATTATAGATAAACCAAATGTATATAATCCNAAAGAACAATTTTTTGCCACAGCCAACCAAAATGTTACTCCTGATTCATATGAACATTGGGATGCTATTGGCTTTTCTTGGTCTGATCCGTACCGGGGAGACAGAGTTAATAATGTCCTAAGAGAAACTTCTAAATTATCGATGGAAGATATGGTTGATCTCCAAGTTGATTATTTTTCAATTCCTTCTGTAGAATTAATCAAAATGTTAGAGGAGTCTAATTTGGAGAGTCAATACCAAAAATTTTCTGAAAGATTATACAAGTGGGATAATAAGCTTTTAAAGACTTCAACTGAGGCAATGATATATGTCAACTGGGAGAGGTTACTAATGAAAAGATTTTTTGAAGATTATTTTCCTGAAGAGGTGAAAGACCTTTTAAGAGTTCAGCTATATACTGTAATAGATAAACTAAAAAAAATTAATACAAAACAGAGAAATGAGTTTTTAAAAGAAACTTTTATCTTATCAATTAATGAATTAAAGTCAAAGTTTGGTGATGATGAGACCAATTGGATTTATGGCCAAGAAAACTATAAGCACATAAAAATTAATCATCCATTAGAGGATATTGTGAATGATTCTATTTATAATATTTTAAGTTTTAAGACATACCCAAGAGGTGGTAATGGATATACTCCAGGGTCAACTAGTTCGAATTTAAGTCAGTCATCTGGCGCAAGTTTCAGAGTTATAATTGACACTAAAGACTGGGATAATTCTTTAGCTACTAATTCACCAGGTCAATCTGGAGACCCAAGAAGTCCTTTTTACAGAAATTTGTATAAAGACTGGGCAGATGATAAGTATTTTAAGTTACTTTATTCTAAGAAAAAAATTAACTCTAACCTTCACAGCAAAGAGGTTTACTACCCCAGATAATTATGACAAAGAATATAACTTACTTTTTTTTATTCTTAGGAATGATTTCATGTTCAACAAAGGAAGAAACGCCTCCTAATGTAATTGTAATAATAAGTGATGACCAGGGTTATGCAGATGTTGGTTTTCATGGAAGCAAGGAAATTTTTACTCCAAATATTGATAGGATAGCTAGTAATGGAGTTGTATTCTCTGAAGGTTATGTTTCATATGCCGTATGTTCACCAAGCAGAGCAGGTCTAATTACTGGAAAGTATCAGAATAGATTTGGCTATACTAGAAATATTTTATTAGCTCCTAAAGATTCCTTAATGGGTCTTCCATTATCCGAACAAACACTTCCAGATGTTCTAAATAATGTAGACTATAAAACTAAGGCTATAGGGAAATGGCATCTTGGAGCACACGAATCTCTTGTCCCAGAGAGAAGAGGTTTTGATGAGTTTTTTGGATTCTTAATTGGGGGACACAGGTATTTCCCTGAAGACCTTACCATAAACGATTTGACAGAGGCAAGAAGGCAGATGGATGGTTATGTCACTAGAATTTATGATAACGGAGAGAGAATTGATACTAAAAAATATCTAACAGAGGAATTATCTGATAATGCAGTAAAATTTATTGATGATAATTCTGATAATCCTTTTTTCATATACCTATCGTANAANGCTCCTCACACTCCATTNCAGGCTACAGAGAGAGATTTAGAAAGAAATAATCACATNGAAGTTGAGAAGAGGAGAACCTATGCTGCCATGGTATCATCTATGGATGATGGGATTGGGTTAATATTAGATAAACTTGAAGAGAAAAAGATAGCAGATAATACTATAGTTATATTCTTCTCAGACAATGGGGGAGTAGAGTGGTATAATTTCTCTGATAATGGTATATTAAGAGGTATTAAAGGAGANTTCTTTGAGGGTGGAATAAGAGTCCCTTTTACTATGCAATGGCCAAAAAAAATCAAACCTGGGACTACATATGATAAACCNATTATTGCCTTAGATGTATTTGCCACTGTGGCATCAGCTGCATCAGCTGAAAAGTATATAAAAAATGATATTGATGGGGTAGATCTATTACCATATATAACCGGTAAAAAATCTGGTTTGCCTCACGAATATTTATACTGGAAGAATCCAGATAAAGACATTGATGTAGTAAGAGATGAGAGGTATAAATATCTTAGAATAAAAGACGATGAGTATATCTTTGATTTGAAGAATGATATAAGTGAAGAAACAAATATTATTGATTCATCAAAANCTATTTATGACAGACTTAAATCTCAATTTAAAGNATGGGAGAAAGACATGATAGATCCTGTTTTTTTAGATTTAGGTAGTGGAAAAGAATATAATAAGCTTAATCCTGACAGGTGGTTTACTTCTAGTCAAGAGAAACAGTAACAGGCCATCCNTCAAATTGTTTTGATTCATTTAANCTTACATCGACATATCTTGGCCAACATTCAAAAATCACATTGTTTTTCTTCTTATTAAATTTNACAATACCGTATCCAGCACCATTTGAGTTAGTATCTGGATTTGCGTATGCGTGCATAGTAATCTTATTATCAAATCCATCTTTATACCTTCCCGTCCATGGTAAAAGATTATTTCCATTAACACCTGCCATTTCATTTTCTGGCCACCACCACCTACTATAATAATTATTTACTATTGCAGGAACAACAAAAGCCCAAGGTCCATCTTCATATTCTTTAATTCCATGATGNATTACAGTTGGTAGNTGCTGGTCTCCTGCAATATGGANAGCATTTGCATCTTTAATAAGCTCAAGAGCTTTATTTCTTCCTTTTTGAGGCCAACCGTTTGAGTCTAGGTCTGCATGGAGTCTATTCTCTTTTTTACCATGAAGATGAGCGCCACCACAAAATCCAGTCTGAGATANAACTGCTTTCATCAAAGATTTATTTTCTCCCCATTCTTTAAGAAAGTTGAGTTGTCTNNCTCCAAGAAGTACTAGGTTATCNAGATCTATAGAACTGGGGTCATATTCAGGATTTCTTATGTGATCGGGTCTTGGNCCTTGTTGNGGTATTTTTCCGTTAGGTCCCGATTTAAATTTACGATCTTCTATAATNGCAAAATCTACTCCNCCAAGTATAAGGTTGGTATAATAAACANTTATTCCTTGATCAATTGGTGTGCTATCATATGGGTCAGGGAGGTGATTTGTTTGAGCTCTTTCTACCATTTTCACATATTCGTGGTGATAGAAGTAACCTCCATCATTTCCTGCAGATGAAGAAGCTATTTTTCCATTCTCTCCCCATAAATTTCCTTGACCTATATCATGATCGTCAGGTATTGTTATACACGGTCTCTCCCTAAAAGTCTCTCTAAATTGCATTCCAAATTTTAACCATGCAGCAGTATGCTCTTGGTGGTCATAAGACTGGTCACCNGCAAAAAATAAAATATCAGGATTGATATGATTAATATTTTTAACATAATATTCTCTGTCACCTCTGTCTTTGTTACTATTACAAGAGAATGCAGCCATTACAATCTCATTTTTATCTTTTGGATCTTTTCTGACCAAACCTTCAAAAATAGAATTTTTGCTATGTCTTAATCTGTATTTTATGTCTTTTGAATCATCCCAATTTTCAACTCTAAATGTTGTTGCCCATCCTATCTCATTAATATTTTTCTTCTGTATTTCTTTCCAGTTTTCATCCTGATAGATTTCTAATCTAACTTCTCGACTCTCATTCGGATATAATGGGAAAAGTTGAGCTGAAAGTTTAAGAGTATTATTTGATACAGTATACATACCAAAGGCAATGACATCATCTCTATCAACTTTTAAGTCTATAATTGGATTGTCTTGTCTATTCCACCATTCATTAGTTGAAAGTGTGTCTAAGTTATTAAAAGGGGATTTTATAAATTTTTCATTATTATCACAACTTACTAATAAGCTAAAAAATAGAATTATTATTTTTTTCATATTATTATTTATATTTTTCGAACCATACTAAAATTCTTTCTGAGACATCCATCAAAAACTTAGGCTCTCTGGGTCCGTGGGGTGTTCTTGGATATACTATCATTTCTGTATCAACTCCTAACCTGTCTAAAGCTCTATAGAACTCTTGACCTTGAGTAAATGGTACCCTTAAGTCATTTGCCCCATGAATTATTTGAGTGGGAGTAGTAGTGTTTTTTATTTGGTAAATAGCTGAATGTTTTTCATATGTCTCATAATCATTCCAAAACTCTCCTCCCATGTGAGCGACTAGATAATCTTGGATATCAGTTGTTGTAACCATACTTATTAAGTTAGGAAGTCCTGCACCCATACTCGCTGCCTTGAATCTATCTGTCTTAGTCACAATAAAACTTGTTAAGTATCCCCCATAACTCCATCCCATTACGAACTGTTTATCAGGATCACCTATCCCCATATCAATTATCTTATCAACCCCAGAAACAACGTCTTCATAATCTCCAAACCCCCAATCTTTATAATTAGCATATCGAAAATCTTTACCATATCCTGTACTTCCTCTTGGGTTAGGCTTTATAGTAACATATCCTTTCTCAGAAAAGTGCTCTGTCATATATATGCCAGGTCTTCCGTTAAATCTTTCTGAAAAAACTCCAGCAGGACCGCCATGTATTTGTAGTATTACTGGATATTTCTGTCCTTTTTTATAGTTTTTAGGGTAGGTTAAAATACCTTCTATCTCTTTTCCATCATATGATTTCCAACTGATAATTTCAGTCCTTGAAAGTTTAGGATAATCAAAATTATTTATGCTGCTTATTTTATTAAATGAAGGCTCGTTAGAATTAGAGACATATACCTCAACTGGTGAGTCAAGATTCTCGTAACAAAGAACTATATTATCAGTCTGCTTACTTTTAACAACTGAAGAAATAACACCCACTTTATATTTATTATATGACCATGAGATGTATCTGTTACCATTAACTGGTAACATTATCACCTGAGAGGTTGTATTTACATTTTCCGATATGATCACCATTTTATTATCTGAACTCCAAGAAATTATATTGGAATCGCGATTAGGAGTATCGCTTAACTTAATGGTTTTTTGATTTTCAAGGTCATAAATATATACATCTCTTAGACCTATAGACTCTTGCCTTCCACCTGAGGATATAAATGCAAATTTGTTTCCATCCCCTGAAAAAATTGGGTTTGAATCTAATCCCGGTCTGCTTATTATATTTTTCATATTACTTCCGTCAGATTCTATTAGCGATATATCAGTATTTACAAACCCAGTATTGATATTGGTGTCATCTTGATGGGAAAAGATCATTCTTTCCCCTTTGGGAGAATAATCAAAGTTGTTTACTGAAAAATTACCCTTAGTTATTTGAGTTACACTATCATAATTCAAATTATATGAATATATGTGTGAATACTTAAAATTTTTATCAACTAGTATGACATCAGTCTTATTTTTTTTTGATTTAGTTTCTTCTTCAGTATCATTATCATTTTTCAAAAATGAGATATTATTTCCATCAGGTGACCACTTTATTGACCTAACTCCCTTCTTCTCATCAGTTAATTTTTTTGCTTCACCTCCTAAAGTATTCATAATCCAAATTTGATTTTTACCAGATCTTGAAGATAGAAAAGCAATTTTATTTCCATCAGGTGAAAATTTGGGTGAAGTACTTGATTTTTCATTAAAAGTGTACTGAATACTTTGTGATCCTCCGGTGTTAGATACCCAGATTTGACTTAAAAATTCAGATTTTTTATCTGTCATTATTGCCTCTCTTACTACATAAGCAATATATTTCCCGTCATTGCTAATATCAGTTTGATTAATAGATTTGATTTTCATTAATTCCTTAGGACTCCAGACATCTTGAGATGATAAAGAGAAAGAAATTAGGTTAATTGTTAATATAAAAAGTATATATTTCGGGTTCATTGTTTTTAATTTATATTGAATTAAAAAAATATTTATTTAATTTAAAAAAAAATAAATCAATAGATATGAAAAAAATTATTCTTTTTATTTCTTTCCTTGTTGTAAGTTGTAACTCAAATGTTAAGGAAGAAAATCCAATAAGAAATTTCCAAAGAGATCTTGTTGAAAATGGTATAACAGGCTCAAATGCAGCTATGGTCTACCAAAATGGCGAAGTTATTTACGATGAAATTATAAATTCTGGTGCAATTGGTGATGCAGATATAGATGAAAATACAATTTTTGCTATACATTCAATGAGTAAGACGGTTACAACTGTTGCAATGATGATATTATTAGAAAATAATTTATATGAATTAGATGATAACCTATCTAAATATTTACCAGAGTATGAAAATGTAAACTGCAAAGGACCAGAAGGTATTTATCCATGTCAAAATAAAATTAAAGTCATTGATTTATTAACACATCGATCAGGCTACACTTATTATACAGAAAATGGGTTAAACTGGTTATTTAATACCCATACTGATTTATTTCCTTATTATATAAATACTACAAGGTTTAATAATCTTGATGATTTTTCTAAAGCAGTAGCAAAGCAACCTCTAGACTTTGAACCAGGTTCAATGTTTACATATGGATTAAATCAAGCTATTCTTGGAAGACTTATNGAAGTATTATCAGGTCAGAGTTTTTATGAATTTNTAAAAGAAAATATTTTTGATAAATTAGGGATGAATGAAACAAAGTTTCATTTGACAGAAGATGATAGGGTAAGGTTTCAGCCACTAAGAGTAAATATTAAATCAAATTCTGCATTTAATCAGACAGATTATAATTTAGATGGATATACTGCTGCACTAGATGGATATTCTTATGATGAGAAAAATAAAGCTCATTTTGGAGGAGAAGGACTTGTCTCAACAATGAATGATTTTTCTAAATTCTGTGAAATGTTGGTAAACGGAGGATTGTATAATAATCAGAGGATTTTATCTGAAGAAAGCATTAAAATAATGACTGATAAATATTCAAATGGTTATCCTGACCCTAATGAGCCATATGCATTTCCAGATTATGCAGGAAATTATTTTGGTTTTACATTTGTTGTTAATGAAAACCCAGAAATTGATGGATCTGGATCAGGAAAAGGTACTTACGGGTGGTCAGGTTATCATAATACACATTTCTGGATCGACCCAGAAAATAATACTTATGGTTTATTTATGTCAAGAGCCATTGAATTTGATTTTTCTATTAAGAAAAAATTTAAACAAGCTGTTTATCTAAAATGAATTTAAAAATGATAATTAGAATTTTTTTCGTTTTCTCTTTTATGCTGATTGGTCTTATTGGTTGTAAAGAAAATTATAATGATGAAAAAAAGTTTAATGATTTTGTAGAATCTTTTAATAGTAAGTCTGATGACCTTAGTTTTAATATTGATAGGTTAAGTGAAGAAGTAATCTTAAAACAACTTTCTGAAACAAAAGAAAAGTTAAAAATTTTAAGAACAATTGATATTAATGCCTTAGAGAAGGAAACTAAAGTAGATTATAAATTTATTGAAAGTATTCTCGTGGGTAAAGAAATTGAGAATGAGGAAATCCAATCCTGGAAAAAAGACCCAAGAGATTACATGAATTTTAGGCAAATTTCAACAACTATAAATGGACCCAGGACTTGTGAAGAGAAGGTCAACTACTTATTAGAATATTTACCAGTTGTTAAAAACGATTTAATTTTAGGTGTTTCTCAATTAGAAAGTTATGTCCCTAGGTTTCAGGAGTTAGGACTGTACATGGCTAAAAATTCAAATTCTATTTTTTCGGATGAAATCAATAATTTATTTGCTTCATGTATTTCAATATCGGAAACTAATAAGAAAACTATTCTTGAACTTTCTTCTGAAATTATAAAAGTTCTTAATGTTTTCGTGAATTTTTTAGAAAATGACCTTCCAATTAAACAAAAATCTTCTTTTTCTATAGGAAAAGAAACATATAATAAGATGCTAAAAAATCAATTTCTTCTTGACTATACCGACGAGACATTATGGGAGTTTGGATGGGAAGAATTTAATAATACGCTTGATAAAATGGATGAGTTAGCAAAAGAAATCAATCCAGATAAGACAACTCAAGAGCTATTGGTAGATATAAAAAATGAATATCCTCATCCTGATAGTATGATTCAGGCCCACCAGTATTGGGTAGATAAATCTGGTGAACATATAAGATCAAATAACCTTATACCTATTCCTTGGAAGGAGAGGGTCAATGTAGTCCCAAGAGAAGAATACCTTAGAAAGACATCATATTATGGAAATTTCTCAAGATCAAGGGGAGTGGATGATGAGGGTTATTTCACATCAGAATGGAAAATTAATCCATTTGAACACCAGTGGGATCAAAAGACTAAGGATGAGTATTTGGTAGAACATGACTGGGGGGTTATTCTAGTTACTGCACCTCATGAAACTTATGCTGGTCACCATGTCCAGGGATTATATCAGATGCATAACCCTAAAGAATTAAGAAGAAATAATGGTCTTTCATTATTTAGTGAGGGATGGGGTCTCTATAATGAGCAGTTGATGTTAGAAACAGGATTCTATCCAAACAAAAAAATTAAGTTAAGACAGCTCCAGCTAAGGTTATGGAGAAATGCTAGGGTAATTTATGATGTGGGAATGCACACTGGTAAATTAAGCTATGAGGATGCTATATCTCTTATGACTGATAAAGTAGGATTCCTAAGGTGGGCTGCGCAACTTGAGATAGATTCCTCCTCCTCAAGACCAGGTTATTTTATTGGATACTTCATGGGAATGATAGAAATATTACAAATGAGAGAGGATTATAAGAAAATGAAAGGAGTGAATTACAGTATTTCTGATTTTCATGAAAAACTTTTAAAAATAGGTAATATGCCTCCATCCATAATGAGAGAAGCTTTATTTAATTAGAAAAAGTTATGGACTATAAAAGAAAACTATTAATTAAATATTCTTTAGAATTTGTAGTAATTGTAGTTGGTATCTCTGTTACTTTTTGGATCGATGAATGGAATAGGAATAGAATAGAACAAATTCAGCATGTAAAAGATATTGAATCAATTATTGATGATTTGGATAATGATTCATTAATTATAAATAGGGTAAATCAATCTCTAGATACTGGAAGATTAAGAACTGATAGGTTAATTAATCTAATTGAACTAAAATTAGATAATAAGATTGGTTATAATTCATATTATAAAAAAATTATAAATATTGGGTATTTATGGTCCTACCAAACTTTTTTCATGACTGATGCGACTTATAAATCCTTGATCTCAAACGGAAGAATTAATCTGTATCCTCAAAATATACATAGTATGATGAATAAGTATTATGAGGCAACAGCTAAGAGAATTAATGATCATAATAAAATTGTTGATGACATAGCTATCAAATACTATACTTATTATCATCCTTTTTCTATGCTTTTCACAAATGAAAATTTTAGAAATAATTTATTTCCTGATGTAAGATTAGGCGTAAATGGAAGAAGACTTAATTTTAGTAGCGAATCACTTAAAAAGTTTGATAATTATTTTAAAAATAATGATATTAAAAAACTTTATACTGAAATAGATTTTTATTCAAATACTATAAATATGAATAATAGGGTTGGGAATTATACAAGAAGAATTTTTGAGTTAGAAACTGAAAGGCTAAAGCTTTCAAAATCAATTCATAATTATCTTAAAACTTTAGTANAAAACTAAAATTCATTTTTTATTAATTAATTTTTTTAGTTCTTTTCTTATAATATTAGATTACACTTTACAANNAAATATAAATCGCCATGAAAAATGTATTATTATTTTTATCTCTATTAAGTATTATCTCATGTAATACCAGTAATAATNAAGAGAAATTCACAAGATTAACTAGAGGTAGTGTACAAGTATATGATGAAGCTGCCAAAGATTTTGTGTCNGAAAATTCAAGAATTGAATTATTAGTTGATTCTTTATTTCTTGCTGAAGGNCCTCTNTGGNTNGANAAATTAAATTCTCTATTA
This sequence comes from Flammeovirgaceae bacterium, assembly GCA_002696995.1. GTDB lineage: Bacteria > Bacteroidota > Bacteroidia > Cytophagales > MED-G16 > MED-G16. Next base: position 14,505 of record NZUF01000015.1, read on the forward strand.
TTTACACAAGCAGCCGCAAATAAAATTTATACTTGGAACAACGATTCTGGTTTTGCTCTTTTCATGGAACCGAGTGGCTATACAGGTATAGTCCCTGCAGAGCCTGATGGTATATTAGGATCGAATGGTATGGTATTGGATTCTAATGGTGATCTAATATTGGCTCAGCATGGAGATAGGAGAGTAGTTAGACTAAAAAATTGGGAAAATAATTCACCTGTTTTTGAGACATTAGCCGGAAGTTATAATGATAAACTATTTAATAGCCCAAATGATCTAGTATATGCTGATAATGGAGATTTATATTTTACTGATCCCCCTTATGGATTTGGGCTGGATAAGCTATTAACTAGTGAGCTGAAAGAACAACCAGTTAATGGTGTATATAAACTATCAGAATCTGGTGAAATAGATCTTTTGGTTGATGATTTATCATTGCCTAACGGAATAGCTATATCAAATGATAATAAGACATTATATGTAAACAGTTCTGACCTTGAATATCCTTTCATCACAAAATTTGATATTACAGAAAATGGTCTTGAAAACAGAGCTATTTTCTTTGATGGTTCAGAATTACTTAAAACTTCAGAAGGATGGTTTGATGGACTTAAGGTTCACTCATCAGGAAACATATTTTCTACTGGACCTGGTGGAGTATTAATAATTACTCCAGAGGGAAAGCATCTGGCAACTATAGGAACAACAAGTAATGCATTAAATTGTGCTTTTGATAAAGATGAAAGCTATTTATANATAACNGCATTTGATTACCTAGCAAGAGTAAAAATTAAATAANTATAAATTAAACTTAATGAATATTAAAAATNTNAAAATTTTAACTTTTNTNTTATTTTTTATGTCTTGTCATGTTAAAGAANATACAAATCAGGANCAGTCAGTAACCAGAGATTCTGATTCTGATGACATAACTTTTATTATCGATTTAAGAGTNAATGATAATACTATTGAGAACTTAGATGAGTTCATCAAACAAATAACTCAACACGTTATAAATACTGAAGATTTTTGTCTAGAATATGGATATTATGTATCAGAAAATAATAAATCAGTTACACTATACGAGAAATATATAGATAGTGAATCTGCTGTAAAGCATGGACAGAACTTTATGGCTGGTGAATATTTTGATAGATTTTTTAATTTATTCACTTTAGAAAAATTTATTGTAACTGGACCGGCATCTGATGAATTTAAGACTTTCACTCAAGAAAATGGTTTTGTTATTGAGTATAGAAATTCTGTTGATGGATTTATAAGATAATTATGAAATTTAATTTATTACTTTTTAGTTTATTTATTCTCTCAAGTTCTGTTTTTGCTCAAAATAAATTTGAGAATTTAGATGTATTTGAGTTACAGTATGCTCGTGANCCTCAAGTNTCTCCAGATGGTAGTAAGATAGTCTATATACGTACCAAAATGGATATTATGAAAGATGGAAAAAGTTCATCTTTATGGATTATGAATTCTGATGGTACTAACCACCAGAAATTAACTTCACTTCTCAAAAATGAGACTAACCCAAGGTGGAGTCCAGATGGTAAGAGAATATCTTTTATCTCAAATTCAGGNGATGGAAACGGATCTGAAATTTTTATCTATTGGATAGACTCAAAACAATACTCATCAATATCTCAACTGGATGGATCTCCTAGATCATTAAATTGGTCACCAGATGGTAATAATATTGGGTTTTTGATGTTTGTTCCTGAGAAAGTCTTACAGTTAGTATCACCNCCAAGAAAACCTAAAAATGCTAAATGGGCAGAAAAACCAAGAATTACTGATAGATTAAAACATGAAGCAGATGGTTCTGGATACATGAGAGAAGGTTTCTCTCATATCTTTTACATTTCATCTGAAGGAGGTAAACCAACCCAGGTAACAAAAGAAAATTATAATCATAGAGCATTTGACTGGAAGTCAGACTCCAAGGGGGTTGTATTTACATCTAATTATAATATTGATTGGCAATATGATTATAGAAACTCTGAGNTTTATACTATAAATATAGACGGTTCAAGTTTAAGGACTTTAACAGATAGAAATGGACCAGATAGAGGAGCTGCTGTCTCTCCTGACGGAAAGAGAATTGCATACTTAGGTTATGACGATAAGGTTCAGACATATCAGACTTCAAGACTGTATATNATGGATATTGATGGAGACAATAAGAGAGAAATTAAAACTGATTTAGATAGAAGTATAACTTCAATTAAATGGTCATCAGATAATAAAGGACTTTATTTTATGTATGATAATGAAGGAAANACAAAGGTTGCGTATTGTTCTCTTAGTGGTAAGACTACCAAATTAGTTGATAATGTTGGTGGCACAACAATTGGAAGACCTTACGGAGGAGGTTCATACTCTATATCGAAAAATAATCATATAGTATATACGATGACTTCTCCATATAATCCAGCTGATTTAGTCATTTATGCTAATGGAAAAAATACAAGACTTTCTAATTTGAATTACAATCTACTTAACNATAAGGACTTAGGAGAAATCGAAGATATATGGTATGAATCTTCAGTGGACGGNAGAAGAATTCAAGGATGGATAGCAAAACCTCCTGGTTTTGATCCAAGTAATAAGTACCCTTTAATCGTTGAAAATCATGGTGGACCAATAAGTAATTATGGTGACAGGTTTTCTCCAGAAGTTCTACTGTATTCTTCTGCAGGATATGTTGTGTTTTATCCTAATCCTAGAGGGAGTACCAGTTATGGAGAGGAATTTGGAAATTTATTATATAGAAATTATCCTGGGGATGACTACCATGACGTCATGGATGGTGTAGATGAGATGATAGATCAGGGTTATATAGANGAGGATAATCTTTTTGTAACTGGAGGTAGTGCCGGAGGGATAATGACTGCATGGATTATTGGTAAGAACAATAGATTTAAGGCCTCNGCTGTTATCAAGCCAGTAATGAACTGGATTTCTAAGACATTAGTTGCAGATAATTATTTTGGGTATGCTTACTCTAGNTANGANGGNCAGCCATGGGAAAATTTTAATCATTACTGGAGTTTTTCACCAATATCCTTAGTAGGTAATATCGAGACTCCAACAATGGTAATGGTAGGTTTAAATGATCTAAGAACACCACCTTCCGAGGCAAAGCAACTTTATCATGCTCTTAAGTTGAGAAAAATTGAGACTGTTTATGTTGAAATCCCAGGTGCTTATCATAATATTTCAAATAAGCCAAGTCAACTAATTACAAAGATTGATCATATACTATATTGGTTCAATAAGTATAGAAATAAATAAATTTTATATTTTTATATATTAATAATAAAANTTAAATAAATATGANAAAAATACTTTTTATACTAATTGCTTCATTTGCAATAAGTTGTACAAATAACGGTGTGACTGTAACTTTTGATGATGAGAAATCAAATGCAATANGAGCGCATTATCAAAATTACTTAAATAATGATATAGACGGACTTAAATCTTTATGGTCTCCAGATTTAAAGATTTATATGAACAGTCCAGATGCTTCAGGAGTTGATGAAATATCATCTTTAATTACAGCTCAACATGAAAACTTTGATAATATATCTATGACCTTTCAAGATGATGAAGGAGGTGAAGACTTAGGAGTTTGGGTTCAGACAATTACATATCCTGCAAATAATGGTTATCCTGAGACTACTATGACTCAGACATGGTTTACATGGAATGCTACAGGAAAATCTAGTGGTAATACATTGGAGGTCCCTGCACATATTGGATTTGAGTGGGCTGATGGTAAAATTGCTAAAGAATGGCACAATTTTGATCCTTCAGTTATGATGGCAGAATTTGAGCTTGCTGCTTCACAGTCTGAAGAATAATTTATATACATTTCAAAATAAACCCTGCATTGCAGGGTTTTTTTTTTGATTAAATTTGTCTAATATGATTGATTAATAATTAAAGAAAACTAAGTCATGGCCNNAAGAGGAATATATTATCTGTTGTTATTTTCTATNATAAATACTAATTCATTATTTGCNCAAGAAAATAATTTTTACTCTACTTCTAATATCAGTTCAATGTTAGATAAGTTAGATGTATTTGGAAAAGTATTATATATAGCCGCTCATCCAGATGACGAAAATACTAGATTGATTGCGTATTTAGCAAATGAAAAAAAATATGAGACAGCCTACCTGTCAGCAACTAGAGGTGGAGGAGGTCAAAATTTTTTAGGTACACATCTTAAAGAAAACCTTGGACTCATAAGAACTCAAGAACTGATGGAGGCAAGAAAAATTGATGGAGGAAAACAATTCTTTACTTCTGCTGTTGATTTTGGTTATTCGAAAGGTCCTGTTGAATCACTTAATTTTTGGGATGAAGAAAAAATATTGTCAGATTTTGTGTGGATCATAAGAAAATTTAGACCAGATATTTTAATAACTAGGTTTAACCAAACTCCTGGGATTACCCATGGCCATCATACTGCATCGGCAATTTTAGCTGATAAAGCATTTAATCTCTCTGGAGATCCTGATGCGTTTCCTGATCAATTAAAACATGTTAAGGTATGGAAACCTAAGAGAATTCTTTGGAATACATCATCTAGATTTTTTAATCTTGATAATTATGACATGGATAAGATGTTAAAAATTGATGTTGGAGTCTATAATAATAAGATGGGTAAATCATATAATGAAATTGCTTCTGAGAGCAGATCTATGCATAAAAGTCAGGCATTTGGTTCATTGAGAAGGAGAGGTAGTGAAGTAGAATTATTAGTTTATTCACAAGGAGTTGAAGCAAAAAAAGATATAATGGAGGGTATAGAGACATCATGGAAGAGGGTAAGAGCAAGTGAAACACTTACTCAACATATTAAGAATGCACAAGATTCATTTCAAATTAATAGACCATATGAGATTATTGATGAATTAACATCAGCATATAAAGAACTTAATAGACTTGTTGATAGAGACTGGAGGGCTATAAAAAAAAATGAGATTAAAAATCTTATTAAAGCATGTTCAGGTTTATTTTTTGAAGCTTTATCTGGTTCAGAGATAGCTTCAGTTGGAGAAGAAATTAATATTTCTTTTGATGCTATAAATAGAAGTCCTTATAATATAAAATTAGAAAAAATATCAATACTTGGTGAGGAATTTGATGTTGATGATATACTAGAAAACAATAAAATGTTTAGACTAGAAAAGAAAATTAAAATACCGATAAATAAAGAATTTTCTGAAAAGTATTGGCTAGTTCAAAAAGCAGACTTTGGTACTTATAAAATTAATGATCAAAAGCTTATTGGAGATCCTGATAATTCTCCTTCATTATCATCAAAGTTTGTATTTAGAGTAAATGGACAAGAAATAAGTTATAATGTGCCAGTTGTTTTTAAGGTAAATAGTCCAATAAAAGGAGATGATTACAGACCTTTTAATATAGGTAATCCTGTCTATTTAAATCCAAAAAATTCAATGGAATTGATTGTGAATTCAAATAAAAAAAAGCTTAGTGTTGATGTTGTATCAGGAATTGATAATTTAAAAACTANAGTTCATTTAAAAGTTCCAGAAGGGATTAAGGTTCAACCTGAATTTTATGATGTAGAATTATCTACTAAGGGTGAAAGAAAAACACTTGAATTTAATATTTCTTTACCAAATGAAAAAACTTTGATAAGTGAAGTATATTATGAGGCAGATATTAATGGTAAGTTTTATTCTAGAGCTCTCGAAAATATAATATATGATCATATAACTCCTCAAACTAGATTTCCTAAATCTGATGTCTCACTAATTAAATTTGATATTAATTTTAAAGCAAATAAAATAGCGTATTTGATGGGATCAGGAGATAAAGTTCCTGAGTCTTTATCTCTGGTAGGATATGAAGTTGACTTNTTAGAAAAGAGCGATATTAATATTAATAAACTTAAAAATTATGATGCTTTGATTATTGGAGTTAGAGCTTTTAATTCTGATAAGTCTTTATATGATATTAAATCTCAAATAACAGATTATATGAATGGAGGAGGTAATGTTATAGTTCAGTATAACACATCTAGAAATATAGATGTTAATAAATTTGCACCTTATCCATTTAAATTATCAAGAAANAGGGTGTCTCAGGAAGATGCAAAAGTTGAGATTATCAANAAAAATCATGAGGTTTTAAACTACCCAAATAAAATAAAGTTAGAAGACTTTGATGGTTGGGTACAAGAAAGAGGTTTATATTTTCCAGTTTCTTGGTCAAATGAATACCAGACTGTGATTTCATCAAATGATGTTGGAGAAGATCCTAATGATGGAGGTATTTTAATTTCAAAAGTTGGTGAAGGATATTTTGTATACACTTCTTACTCATGGTTTAGACAGCTTCCTGCTGGTGTAGGTGGAGCCTATAAAATCTTTTCTAACATACTCTCACTTGGAAAAAAATAGTCGCTTTCTAAATAAATAATTTTTTTCCATATATTTATTTATAGTTTTAAATTTAAAAAGTTATTAGAATTACCAATAAGCTTTTTTTGNTCATTATAACATCCTTAATATTCTCATGTAAAAGTCTGGATGAAGTCAATTATAGAAATAATTTTATAAATAAATCTTTTTATGATATTCCATACAAATCTGGAAATTGGGATCATCCTAATTATGTAGAGAGATTTACCTCTTATGGAAATCATAGAGTAGTTATAAAGTTAGAGAATCCGTCTACTGAGATTCACCAGGCAAAGATTGTATGGAGAAGAAGGGATGATTCACCAAACAAAAAAGATATTAAAATTATTAATGCTGTCAATGGAGATGAAATTAAAGAAAAATATTTTGTAGATATAAATAATGAATTTGGTCATATAATTTTTAAACCAGATCAATCATCTGATGTATACTATTTTTATTATTTACCTCATAAGTCTACTGGTGGNTACTATCCCAAGGTAGAATACCTTGAACCTTTGAAAATAGAAAATCAGAAAGATTTTATTCCAAAAAAATATATTAATAATTTTTCTGAAATAAAAGAGGCAAAAGTTACTGCATTTGAATCTATTGATGATTTTCATAGTTTTTTTCCAATGGAAATTATATCTACCAAAGAAGAAGTTAATGATTTTAAGGTTTTGAATAAAGAATTCTATCTCTTTCCCGAGTATAGAGACTTTCCTATTAAAATGAAAAGTTATTTGCCGAAGAGATGGACTCTTGACAAGAATAATATTAACGGATTAAATGATAATGTTTCAAGGGGAGAATATTATACTTTTCAGGTTGGGGTATTACCTCAAAATAGAGATATTGATGATATAGATATTATTTTTACTGATCTAAATTCACAATCAAAAGGTACAATAGATAAAAAGTATTTTACTTGCTTTAATAAAGGAGGGATTGATATTGATGGAAAAGCTTTTATGAAAAAAGTTTCAGTAAAGAAGGATGAAGTCCAATCATTATGGTTTGGATTAGAGATTCCTTTAGAAACTAAATCAGGCACTTATACTTCACTAGTTATAATTAAACCTAAGGGGATGGTCGAGGATACGATTCATTTAAAAATGAATGTTTCAAATTTAAAGTCAAATGATTTTGGAGATGATAGGCCTGAGAGAATGTCAAGATTAAGATGGTTGAATTCTGATATAGGATCTGATGATAATTTAATTATAAAACCATTTAAAGAAATCAAGATTGATCAAAATAATTTAGAGTTTTTAGGAAGAAAAATTGAATTAAACAAAATGGGACTACCTGAGGGTATTTTATCTTTTTTTTCACCTGAGATGACATATATAAAAGATGAACCTGAAAATATATTATCTGAAAAGATGGATTTTAAGGTAAAAGATATAAATGGAGATTTTGAAAAATTTGAAAACTCATTATTTAATTTGTCCAAAGATAATAGAGCTAGTGTAAGCTGGATATCAGAAAACGAATCTAAAAACTTCAATTTAGTGATATCAGGTATGTTGGAATATGATGGTATGATGGATTATAAGATTCAACTGATAGCAAAAAATGATGTTAATTTAAATGATGTTTCTCTTAAAATTTCTTTTAAAAAAGAAGCAGCAAAATACATGCTAGGTCTAGGAAATAAAGGAGGTGAATTAAATAATAACATTAATTGGCAATGGGATATTAACAAGCACCAAGAAGGTGTATGGTTAGGAGATATTAATAAGGGGTTACAGTATGTTTTGAGAGATAATAATTATGAGAGACCTTTAAATACTAATTTTTATAGATCAAAACCTTTAAATCTTCCAACATCTTGGTACAACAACTCAAAAGGTGGAATATCAATAAAAATTAATGAAGAAGTCGTAGATGTAAACAATTACTCAGGAAAAAGATCAGTAAAAATAGGAGATACCTTGAATTTTAATGTGAGATTTTTAATTACCCCATTTAAAACTATAGACATAAAAGAACATTTTGATACAAGGTTTGTACATAAATACATTCCAGTTGACTCAGTATTAGATTTAAATGGGACGGTTGTAAATGTACACCATGCGAATGAAATAAACCCTTACATAAATTATCCCTTTTATAACATTAATAAACAGAAAGAATACATTGATGAAGCTCATTCAAAAGGAATTAAGGTTAAACTCTACAATACTATTAGAGAATTAACTTATAAAACCTATGAAATGTTTGCACTTAGAAGTTTGGGTACTGAAATTTTTAATGATGGAAATGGAGGAGGACATAGTTGGTTGCAGGAACATCTTAAATCAAACTATCATTCCGCATGGCATGCTGTTAGGGTAAATGATGCCTCAATTTTAAATAAGGGAACTTCTAGATGGACTAATTACTATATAGAAGGTATTAATTGGCTTGCAAAAAATAATTCTATTGACGGCTTATATCTTGATGATATCGCTTTTAGCAGAAGTACGGTAAAAAGGATAGCAAATGTATTTAGTATGAATAGAGATTCTTTTGTAATTGATCTTCATTCTGCTAATCAGTTTAATATAAGAGATGGTTATATAAATAGTGCATTTCTTTATATGGAGCATTTCCCCTTTGTATCAAGGCTATGGTTTGGAGAATATTTTGAATATGAACTTGAACCTGATTATTGGATGACAGAGGTTTCTGGCATTCCGTTTGGTTTAACAGGAGAAATGCTTGAGAAGGGAGGAAGACCATATCATGGTTTAATTTATGGTATGACAACTAGGGTTTATCACAAATATAATCCTGGAAATATTTGGAAAATTTTTGATGATTTTGGTATTTCAGATAGTAGAATGATAGGTTATTGGGTTGATTATTCTCCAATTAAGGTAGATAATACTAAGATTAAGTGTACCATATATAAAAGAGATGATAAGGTTTTAATCTCTCTAGCTTCATGGTCTAAAAAAGATGAAGATGTCAATTTATTAATTGATTGGGAAGATATCAATCTTAATCCTTTATATTCAGAATTGATAAGTCCTGAAATAGAAAATCTTCAAGATTATAAAAAATATAGAATAGGAGAAAAAATAAAGCTAGAAGCTAATGGGGGTTTAGTTCTTATGTTATCTAAAAATTAACTTAATCATTTTGATTTTTTAGAATACTTCTAAATACATAAATAACTTCATTTACATTTTCTTTAGAAAAGCAGA
>NZUF01000002.1 GCA_002696995.1 Flammeovirgaceae bacterium
CTGGCAGCATATGCGTTCATAAACTGAAAACTATGATTAGACAAGGCGTCAATATTTGGGCTTTCATAAAATGTACTTCCAGAATACCCTAAATCATTCCATCCCAAATCATCAACTAAAATGAAAATAATATTCGGTTTGCTTTCTTTCTTATAATCTATTTGACAACTAATAAATGGCATAGATATCAAGAAGCATGATATCAGATTAATTATATTTTTTTTGCTCATCTTAATTTATATTTCATAATTCCAGAGGTTTTAATTTAATATATTTATAATATTATTTAAAATATATTACNATGAAAACTACTCCAAAAATTTTCTTANTTTATTGTCTGTTTACATTGGCCCTATCAGGTATAAACTTTGCACAAGAAAATAAAATAAATTTATTCGAAGGTGATATTCCTTGTAAGAGTAATTTAAAATTAGAAATTGATTATGAAGGAAAATATAGAATATTCAAGAAAGTGGGGACACCCCAAATTTGGCACTANCCAGTAAAGAATAAAAATCAACTAACACCTGCTGTTATAATTATTCCTGGAGGTGGATATTCTTTCCTTTCATTTGATAAGGAAGGTATAGAAATTGCAAATTGGTTTAATTCTTTTGGTGTATCCGCTTTTGTATTAAAGCATAGGCTCCCAGGATGGGAAAATGAAGACTGTAAAAGTGTTTCAGCAATCTTAGATGCCGAACAAGCAATTAGACTTGTCAGGTCAAAATCTAAAGAGTGGAATATTGACCCAAAAAAAATAGGAGTAATTGGTTTTTCAGCTGGAGGCCATCTAGCATCTACAGTATCAACTCATTTTGATTATGGATCTGAAACTTCAGAAGATAAAATTGAAAAAACTAGTTCAAGACCAGACTATAGCATTCTAATTTATCCGGTTATTACCATGAAAAAAAATGAAACTAATGTCTGGACAAGAGATAACCTTATAGGTAAAAACCCAGATCAAGAAAAAGTAAANTTTTTTTCAGGTGAACTTAATNTATCAAAGGATACTCCTCCAGCTATTCTANTTCATACGAGTGATGATACAGCTGTCAAACCAATAAATAGNATAAATTATTATTTAGCTTTAAAGAGACACAATATTCCTGCAGCTTTACACATATGGGAAAAGGGGGGACATGGGTATGGTATTAGTGAGGCAAAAGGGTCTGTAAGAAGTTGGCCTCAAGTAGTTAGAGATTGGATGATACAAAGAAAAATAATATCAAGTCTAGAATGAATTGTATGGAAGAGAAGAATGATGTAAAATTATTTTTAGAGAGTTATCTCTTTTAATATAACCAAAAGTATATTCCACTTTTGTCTCAGCCCCAGAACCGTCAATAAAAAAGTAATTACCCATTGCGATGGCAATATCTTCATAGATATTAATACTATCATTTTTAAATTTTATATTTTTCCATTGGTTCATTGCAAAACCAGAATCTTCAGGAAAAGTTTTATCAGATCCTATAAAGTAGGATAAAGCAGATTCCTTATCATTTCTAAATTGTTGATCTGAAGCTTTTGTTGGCTTGAACTGGACTTTTCCAACTCTAAAATCATAAAGCTNATNAAGTAATTTTAAAGTTAAANTTTCAGCTTTAGAGTAGTCGTCTTTAGAGTCTCCAATTTCTACTATTCCTCTAGCCCACAGNTCTTGAAATTTTAAAATATCCTCTTTTTTAATCATAAAATAAAGTTAACAATAAATAAAGGNTCCCATTACATAACCTTAATTTTCTTATCTTACTTNNACAAATACAANNTTTTNAAAATATGAAAAAACTAAATTTATTATTACTTCTTTTTATAATTATATCATGCTCCGATGAACTGACACTAGAAAAACAATTCTTACCTCTCAAAATAAACGAGACCTCTGGACTTGAGTATTTTAACGAAAATTTTATAACGCATAATGACTCAGGTGGAGAAGCTAAATTATATGAATTCACAAAAGAAGGTAAAATAGTTAATGAATATNAAATTCAAAACTGTGGTGATAACGATGACTGGGAAGATATTACTGCGGATGACGAAAATGTATTTGTATCAAATTCTGGAAATAATTATGGGAATAGACAAAACCTATCTGTGCTTATTTTAGATAAAAAAAATAATTTTAATTGTAAAGGTAAGATTGATTTTAAATATAAGAGTCAGGAAGATTTTGAAAAAAGAAACAAACACCCTTACGATGCAGAAAGTATTATATCNGTAGGAAATGAGCTGATCCTCTTTTCAAAAGATAGAAAAGACCTAATCACTGAGTTATATTCTTTACCTAAGACTTCAGGATCATATGAAATTGAGCCAATATACTCATATAATGTGAACTCATTAATAACTGGTTCTGACTATAGTGAATCTCTTAGTATGGTAGCTCTTGTAGGATATGATTTTAGTGGAAATCAATTTTTTTATACAATAAAAAACTTTAATCTAGATAATTTGAGTGGTTCTGAAATAGAAAAGTTTACAATTCCTGTAGGTAAAGCTCAAATTGAGGCTGTTAAAATTATTGATGAATCATCTTTTTGGATCACATCAGAAGATGAGGGAAATGGCTTTCCAAGATTATTTAAATTTAAAATAAATTAATTATATGGAAGATTTACTCATGATACGAACTTTTAGTATTGTAGGAGGGATGTTAATAATATCTACAATTGCTGCAAGGGTTAATAAGGCCTACGAAACATTTACAGAAAAATTTATTACAATTTTTGGTGCTTTTGCTTCACTATTCTTGATAATGTATTTTGGAGATATCTATCCTCATAATCTTATAGCATGCGGAATTCTTTCTGGGTTTATGGGTTGGTCTCTGGGTCCAACCATTGGATACATAGGAGAAAGATTTAAATGGAAAAAGTTTTTAAAAGATAAAGGAGTAAAAAGAAAAGACATAAATAATAAATCTGGATTTTGGGGGGCAAATGATAATAGACACTATGTCTATTATTATGAAGGGGATGAGGATAATTATTTTGAATTAAAGTCTGATAAGATGCGTGAGCTTGAAGATGATTTTAATAAAAATATTCTGTCAATTGATAGTGACCCATACAATCAAGCCTGGCAAAATGTAGTTTTTCAGGCAATGATCTCAACTTGTGTCGCGGTGTTTTTAACTCTTTTAGTAGTTTATGTCTCACCTTATGATTTCAGTTTTTTAGGGCTAATTCTTTTCATTTCTTTGTTGGCATTAATAATCATGAGAATCTTAAATACTTATATATTTAAATCAGCTAAACAGATGCTTTACCAAAGTTATGCCGGAGTAGTAATTTTCGTTCTTTATTTGATTTATGACTTTGACAGATTAGAAAAGGCAAACGCAAACGGAGATGCGTCTTGGGATACGGCAATAAATATTGCTGTTAGTNTATACCTAGATATAATAAATCTGTTTATTGAGTTGCTGATAGCAATGAGTGAGAACCAATAAAAAAGGGCATTATAAAAANGCCCCTTCNATANTATCAAAAGTAATATTATTTAACCATGTCTTGGTACTTATAGTAGTCACCAACTGGATACATAACATGAGCATAAGGAGTACCAGCAAACATTACATAAGGTTCGCCAGAATTAAAATCTGTAGTCATACCATCTAAAGATGTTGGATCTTTTGGCATCCTCATAAGATGAGGTCCAGACTCAATCCAGTGTCCTTCAGCGGCATCTTCTTTGTTAAACACCCAAGCCTTAGTATTATCCTCACCCATATCACCATGTAACATCCANGCATATCCATCTTTCTCCATGTCCACTCCAGGTTCAGTTCCTGCAAAATATGCAGTTACCCACTTAAAGAATTCAGCATCACCACAAGCAGCCATAGCCTCATGTGCGTCTACCCATCCATTTTCAGGGTCTGACATTCCNCTTGGATTTGCTGGTAGACATGTCCAGCCATTTGTTCCCTCTCTCAATAAGTTCCCTCCAGGTCCATCATATACTGCTGCTCCCTCGGCAATAAACTCAGGAGCGGCTGTAGAATAGGCCCAAACTTGCCACTCTACACTTGTGTGTGGCCCATCAGGCTCCCCACTCATATTTGCCATATCCATTCCTGAATCAGCATTATTAGTAGGAGCGCTACATCCTGCCATATAAATAATAGCAGAAATCATAATTAAAAAGTTTTTCATATTGTTTTTTAAAATTTAATAATAAGACAATTTAATTAAATAATAAAAAAGTGTAAATATTAAGCTGATATAATTTTTTATCCTGAACACTCACCATCAGTCCAAGATGTGATGCCCGCTCTCTCGGCATAACAAGAATTAGAATAAGTATTATTATCACAGCCACAGACAGGTTCATATTGTTCAGTACATACTCTACCATCTAAAACATCAGATTTACAAGGAGAGGTGTTGCTCTCTTCACAGCTGAAGAAAACAAAAGAAAAAAGAAATAGTAATAGCTTTTTCATATTTATTCAATTTTAAAATTAGTTACGTAATATCCAATCTCCTCATCCGCAATCATCTCATCCATATCAAAATAAATATCTATAGGGTAGCCAAATGATTGATCAAATTTTATTGTATGACTAAAGGGATTATCTTCTAATTTAGATTCTATAATATTGAATAGTTCCTCTATTGTTTTCACATCCCAATACTCATTTTCTAACTGTTCAGAAGTCACGGATTTACCGTTTACCTTTTTTATTTTATTATTTGTAACCTTTATCTCATTTGGGTCTCCNCTACCTATACAATAACAAGACACATAAAGAGAATATGAATAAGAGTTAATTTCTGAATCATTCCACTTTTTTAAGGCAGTTGATAGCTCCATTTCAATTGGATTCGGTGTTATAGAGTCTTCGGATGAACAAGCTATAGTAAATAATATAATTAATATTTTAAATAAGTATTTCATCTATCGCATATATTTAACGCAAGTATACTTTATATATTTTATTTAATTTTAGATCAAAATATCACCTGACATATCACTTGGAATATCTATGTCCATAATTTTAAGAACAGTAGGAGCAATATCCCCGAGTTTTCCATCTTTTGGCATAAAATTTTTGTCTGAAATTATAACAAAAGGGACTAGGTTAGTAGTATGATATGTGTGAGGAGAACCATCATCATTTATCATTTTTTCAGCGTTACCATGATCAGAAGTGACAAGTATTGTATAACCNGTTTTTTTTGCTATCNTAACAATTTTAGATACTTGGTAATCAACAACCTCACAAGCTTTAACAGCAGCGTCAAANTCTCCAGTATGACCAACCATATCAGGATTAGCAAAATTTAAACACGCAAAGTCAAAAGTTTCTTTTTCTATTTCTCTAATAAAATTTTTAGACAATTCTTTAGCACTCATTTCAGGCTGAAGATCATAGGTTGCTACATCTGGAGATTTACACAATATCCTGCTCTCTAAATCAAATTCTTTCTCTCTTCCTCCTGAAAAGAAAAATGTCACATGAGGATATTTTTCAGTCTCTGCTATTCTAAGTTGCTTTTTTGAATTATTACACAATACTTCTCCCAGTGTGTTTTTAATATTTTCCTTATCAAATAAAACATTAACATTTTTAAATTCTTTTTGGTAGTTAGTCATTGTTAAATATCTCAANCTNAGCTTATCCATCTCGAGTTTTTCATTGTCTTCCTGAGTCAATACTTTTGATATTTGCCTCATCCTATCTGACCTATAATTAAAAGAAAACAACACATCACCATCACTTATTAAGCCTTCTGGTTCGCCTTTACTATTAAGGCAAACTATCGGTTTTATAAATTCATCAGTTATACCCTTAGAATAAGATTCTTTAATTGTAGATAACACATTTTCTGACATAACTCCAGTCCCATTCACNATTACATCGTAAGTGAGTTTTATTCTTTCCCACCTGTTATCTCTGTCCATAGAATAATATCTTCCTGATATAGAGGCCAATGAAATATTTGAATTTTCTATAAACTTTAATAATTCTGATAAATCATTATACCCTTCATTCGGGCTACAATCTCTTCCATCTGTAAAAAGGTGTAAAAAAACATTTTCAAGTTTTGATTTTTTTAAAAAATCTAATATTAAGTATAAATGATCAGAATGTGAGTGAACTCCTCCTTTAGAAAAAAGTCCCATTATATGAAAAGCTTTTTTATTATCCTTTGAATAATTTACCGCATCAATAAAATCTGATTTATTTTTAATTCCTCCCTTTTGTAGAGCTTTATTAAGCTTTATTAAATCTTGATCAACAACTCTACCTGCTCCTATATTCATATGGCCTACTTCTGAATTACCCATCTGCCCTTTTGGAAGACCTACATTAACACCAGATGCTTCAAGTTTAGAATTAGGGTGTTTTTTTAAAATTTTATCATAAAATGGAGTTTTTGCTTCATAGACTGCCGACTCGTCTGAGGAGTTACCTATACCCCATCCATCCATAATGATAAGAATCACCTTTCTGCTCATAAGTGTAAAAATAATTATTGATTTTTAGGTATTTGTGTTATTTTTCAAAAGATTTATGAGCACATTAAAAACAATCTTTTTAATATCAACAATAATACTTGCTAAACAAGAGTCTCTAGATAATCTAATACTAAGTCTAGAAATCAAAAACGGAGAAGAAATAACAAAGTATTTTGACTCAAAAAGCGAGATAATAATTGATAATATATCACATAAAGGAAATCGATACCAACAATCAAAAATTTTAGATGAATTCTATATTGACAATAACATAAATAAATTTAATATTATTCATCAGGGTGATTCTGAAAATAATATAATTTATATCCTTGCTGAGTATTCCTCGAATAACGATCTTTACAAGGTATTATTGATATTAAAAAATATAAATAAAAACTATACTATTGAAAAATTTAAAATAGATACAGTATCATGATAGTAAGAACAAAAAAATTTCAGATGAATAAAAGTGATTATATAAAAAAAGGGTTCTTCAACCTTATGTTGGAACAGTGGTGGGTCCTGTTAATTTACTTTGCAATATGTTCTATGAATTTCATCATTCCTTCTGTATGGTGGATAATTGGAGGTTCGATTGCTCTTTTCTTATATCTAATTTTTTGGCTTATTCAGTTTTTTGGTGTTACCCAAGTCGAGCAAAGCAGTTACATGTTTGATAAATTATCATATGAAATTTCCAGTAGTCAAATTATGATGAAATTAAATAATAAACAAGGGATGCCAATTAAATGGGATACCATTAAAAAAGTTAAAATTCAGAAAGATGGATTTCTATTTAAACTAAATATTGTACAGTTTATAATATTTCCTTTTAAGGTATTTAATAATGAAAATGAGATTAGGTTTCTTAGAAGTATCTTAAACAGAAAAGGGTATGTCTGATGATCATTCTAAAGACCAGGCATTACAAATAGGAATGAAATTTTGTGGTTACAGAGAAAGATCTGTAAAAGAAGTTAAAGACAAACTATCAAAAAAAGTCTTTGATTATAATATCATTAAAGAAACAATAAAAAAACTGCAAGATTTAGGGTTTTTGGATAACATTAGATTTTCTAAATCTTTCTCTAGAGGTAAAAATAATAATAATAGATGGGGTAAAAATAAAATAAAATACCAACTTAAATCCAAAGGGTTATCAGATGAGGAAATTGGAATTGGAATTAATAGCATAAAAGAAGACAATTACATTAATGTGCTTAAAAAAAACATTGAATTATATAATAAAAAATTAAAAATACCAGACAGAAATAAACTCATCTCACACCTTATATATAAAGGCTATGAAATGGATATAATTTTAAAAACTATCTAGAAGAAGATCTTATCAAATAAATATAATTAGAAAACACCCTTAGCAACATACCTAAAACAAAAAACATTAAGATGTCATTTAAGTTTTGAGGTAGGAAATTCCAAAGAATTAATAAGGAAAATAAAACAGCAGAATTAATTATAGTATACCACCTTGTTAAGTTTGACTTAAAATTGAAAATAAGTAAAAAAGAAAAAATTAAATTAAAAGGAAAAGCCCATATTAAATTATAATTGAAAGATGATAGGTGGTCTGTGAAAAACCATAAATAAATTAGTAAAACACCAATTACTCCAGAAATAAAAAAAACTGTAAAGTCAAAATAAATATATAGGAGACTATATTTAATTTGTCTAAAAGATAAAAAAACACATATTATTAAAAACAATAAAAATATATACTTAGGTTGAAAAATATTTTTATTAATTACTGGAGAGTTTGAATTGATAATATTTGTTTTTGAGATGAGGTTAACATTATCATCAAGGAATGAATCTTCAAGATTATTAAATAAATACTCGGGCAGAAACATCTCTTCTGAGTAACTAGCTTTCTTATCTATTTCTAAACCTAAACAAATATCAATACCTAGATCACCCCATTTATTGTTTTTAAGGTATTTGTCCATTAAAGCTCTTATTGTTTTATTATCACTTTTCTTTTTGAATGTAATTCTTTCTCCGTATACTGTAATTAGAATATCTCTAATTTTAGTGGCACAATTATTATATACATAATTATACAAATAGGTTCTATTTTCAGGCCTAATATTTTGCTCTAAATAATTAAATAATATAATTTTTTCAGAATTATTTAAGTTAAGTACTTGTTCCTTGACATACCTTTTTTGATTAATATAAAAATTCTCAACCGTCTGATAATTATACTTTCCAACCATGTATAATAGTCTACCATTTAAGAAGTTTAAATAAAAATTTGGTTGATCAAAATCAAAAATTCCGTAGTTATAAAATAAATCTATATTATTTAATTTATCTCTATACCGTATTCCACTATGCCCAAAAGCACTGTATAATTCATCTTCATATGGACCAATCGTAATAATAGAAAACTCAATGTTATCATCTCCCTTTATTGTAAAGGAAAAGAAAAACATAAAACTAAAAATTAGAACGTAAAATTTATTTTCCATCTATTATAACTACAATTTCTCCTTTAATACTTTTATTGTCCAACTGTGATATTAACTCAGAAATAGTACCTCTTAAATTTTCCTGATATATTTTAGAAATTTCTCTTGAAATCGATATTTTTCTATCTCCACCTATAACTTCTTGAAGTTCTTTCATTAGTCTGATTAATCTTTTAGGAGACTCATATAAAATAATCGACCTTGTTTCTTCTTTAAAATTTTTCAGTCTCTTCACTCTTCCTTTTTTGGAGGGGATAAACCCCTCGAACACAAACCTTTCCGAAGATAACCCTGAATTTACTAAAGCAGGGACAAGTGCTGTTGGGCCAGGCAGACAATTAATTTCAATACCTTTTTTTATAGATTCTCTAACTATTAAAAAGCCCGGATCTGATATAGAAGGAGTTCCCGCATCTGAAATCAATGATATTTTTTTGCCAGACAGAATTTGGTTAATATGTTTATTAACCGTTTTATGCTCATTGAAAGAATGGAAAGAGACTAAAGGAACTTCGATATCATATTTTAAAAGTAATTTCTTGGAGACTCGGGTGTCTTCACAAAGTATATAATCTGAATTTTTTAAGGTTTTAACTGACCTAAAAGTTATGTCTTCAAGGTTACCAATAGGAGTAGGGACTATATTTAATGTCAGTTTATCAATCATAAAATTTTATCTATCTCCTTAGCTAAATTATAATCCTTAGATGTTATCTTATTTTCTTTATCATGAGTACATAAGTCAATAATAACTTTATTATAGATGTTATAAATCTCAGGGTGATGATTATTTTTCTCAGATACTATTGAAACTTTAGTTATAAATGCAGCGGCCTCTATAAAGTCCTTAAATTTAAATTCTTTTCTAAGTTTATTATTTGACTCTTCCCACATAATTATAAAGAAATAACACCTTTTATTTTAGAAGCTTTTTCATAAATATAAAGTATTTCAGAAGAATTTTTAACAAGATGTGTCAAAGTGATAGAAGTATACTTACCGTTTTTAGAAGTTCTCTCGCTTCTTTTGGCATCAGGGATAAGATTAAAAATTTTCTCTTTGGTATTAGTTAAAATTATGAACTTAAAGTTATAATCACATGGAAATTTATACTCTTCATCGAGCGATTTCTTAAAGCTATTAGAGTTAAGCATTTATTAAAAGAACTTATATCTGAAATCTTCAATATTTGAAAACTTCTTAATTGCCTGATCAATTTTAAGAGATGATGTGAACTTATTAGCTTGTAATAAAGAAATACCATAATCAGAGTAACTACTTAAGGAATCTGCAATATTTTTTTCATTAAGCCTAAGTATAATAACTCCATCATCAATTTTAATTGGCCTTGTTAATTCATTTTCCTGCATTGAAAAGGCAACACCAATAGCCTCTGGTGCAAATCCAACATTTTGGATAGAATTAGTGTTAAAATCTAAATCAGACATCTCAAATATTTCACCATAGTCTAAACTTGATTTTAGATCTTCAAGATTAGAATATCCCATAACTTTTTCAGAAACATATTCATACTTCTTTTCATCAATTATACTTTTCCTAATAGAATTCTCGACGTCAGATATTTTTTTTGTGCCTTCCTCTTTAATTTCAGATAAATGAGTCACTATATACCCCTCATCTAACTCTAATACGTCAGAGATATTGTTGATATATCTAGAATCATCATATGACCAAAGAACCACACTTCTTGCATTATCTACCTCTGATAAATTTGATGCGTTCTTATCTATTTCTATTTCGGTTGAAATCTTATATCCGTTTTCTAAAGCAAAATCTTTAAATGAAGTACTTGAAGACATAGCATCAATTTTAAACATTTCAGCATTTCTATAAATATTGTTTCTAGTATTGTCACTTGGAATAATTTCTTTTAAAATTGTAGTTACCATATATGATTTTTTTGTTTTAGGCTGAGTTACATATATAATATGAAAACCAAAATCTGATTCTACAATTCTAGGTATTAATCCAGATCTTGATCTAGAAAAAACTGCATCTTCAAAAGGTTTTACCATTCTACCTTCACTGAGCCAACCAAGGTCACCCCCAGCCGAAGCTGATCCATCCTGACTGTAAGTTCTTGCTGTCTCATCAAAGTCACTTCCATTTCTAAGAAGTGATAAAATTCTTGATGCTTCTGATCGAACCGAACTTTTATCGTCTTCTGTAAATCTTAATAAGATGTGTTTTGCTCTAGCTTTAAACTCTTTATCTTCAGCTATATCAGATAATTTATAAACTACAATACCACCATCTTTAAACTGATAATCAGAAATATATCCTTTTTCTTTTTCAACTAATTCAGCTGGTAGCTCGTCAATATTAAAACTCATATATGGATTAAACCCATCAGAATTTAAAAGAGCAAAAGTTGAGTCATTTATTTGTCCTGATTCTAAACTAGAGATAACATCTTTAATTTCATTAGTATAAAAAACTGAATCATCATTTGAAGGCTCTAAGGGAAAGTATAGATAGTCTATTGATCTAGATTCTTCTTGTTGATATTCATCTTCTTTCTTATTTAAAAATCTTTTCATCTCATTATTAGAGACCTCAAATAAAGAATCTGGAATCTTATAAAATGGAACAAAATAGTAAGATAGGTTTACAGTATTAGATAACTTATAATATTCAGATTTAGATTGTAAAGTATTTATATTAGTTGTTAAACTAAGTAGATTATCATACTTTGTTCTAAGTCTCATTGGCTTTAAGTTTGATTCAAATGAGAACCACGCCTGCTGTTGATTAACTGGTTGATTTGATAAATTCTGTAAATAACCAATTACATTATCTACATTAAATACTCCAGAATTTGGATCTGTAAAAGCTTCTAGAATCATTGGATGAATATTGTCACCTTGAACCATATCTACAGATTCTCTATCAGAGACAGATAACCCAAGGGAGTTATACTGTTCTACATAGCTAATATCATTTATTAATTTTTCCCATGCTTGATCTCGAATACCTGATAACTCTTGATTATTAGGAGACCTCCCATTATTTAATGAAAAATTATATGATAACTGTTCAAATATTGCATTAAACTGAATCATATCAATATCCTCACCATTAATTTCTCCAACGATATTTTGATTTTGATTGCCTAATGAACTATTTGGGCCTAGAATATCACCTAATACAAATGCAGCAATAGAAAAACCTATTACTACAATTAGAAATTTTCCCCCCTTATCTCTTAAAGTACTTATTATTGCCATAATATATATTTGGAAGCCAAAATTAATTTTTTATAACTAATTATTTACATTCTTTCTAAAAAAAACACTGTTTATCTTATTATTATTTTTTGTGAGGATTTTAATTGTAAAATCATTGTAAGTCAAAATTTCATTTTTTTTTGGAATATTTTTATTTGAACTTAGTATAAACCCTCCTAAAGTATCGTATTCTCCTCTAGGAATATTTAAACTATATTTTGAATTAAGGTAGTCAATTTCAAGTCTAGCACTCAAATTGAAAGAGTTTTCATCTACTTTATCTTGTAAATAAATTTTATCGTCAAACTCGTCAATTATTTCACCGAAAATTTCTTCTATTATATCCTCTAAAGTAATTATTCCGGAAGTGCCACCATACTCATCTATTACTATTGCTATATTGATTTGTTCCGAAATAAATTTAAAAAGCAGATCATTTGCAAGATTTGTTTCATTCACAAAATTTATTGGCTTTATTATATTACTTATTTTCTTGGGATTATTAAATAGAGATAATCCATGACAATAACCAATTATCTTATCTATAGAAGATTCATATACAATAATTTTAGTATGTCCAGATTCTTCTATAATTTTTTTTAAATTAGAAATAGAATCAGAATTCTCAATAGCAATAATTTCGGTACGAGGAATCATAAAATCTCTGACTTTTACCATTTTTAAATTAAGTGCATTATTAAAAAATTCGGTGACTTTATTAGATTGAGTTCTCGTATCGGAAACAACAATCTTTTTGACGTACTCATTAAGATCCGTAAGTTTAAAGACCGGTTTTTTAATAGAATACTCTTGTTTTAAAATATCTTTGATAAAAAACTTTGATATTATAATTACAATTTTAACTACTGGATAGAAAAAAGAATAAATAATAAAAAGAGGTATCGAAAAACTAATAAGCAACCTATCAGGGTTAATTAAAAAAATACTTTTTGGAATATATTCAGCAGTTATCAATACTACCAATGTAGATACTAAGGTCTGAATCAACAATACTGAAATATCATTACTAATTAATTGAGGTAAATTATTGGCAAGTAAAGGTTCAAGGAATTGTGACATTAGTATACCATATATTACCAAAGAAAGATTATTTCCTATTAAAAGAGTTGCTATGATCTCCGATGTATTCTTATTTATTGTCCTAAAAACTTTTCCGAAAAAACTTTTTGTATTAGATTTTATCTCAAAGTTTAGTTTATCTCTTGAGATAAATGCGATTTCTAAACCAGAAAATAGACCAGAGAAAAACAAACAGACAATAATCAATAAAATTTGATTTTGAATATCTTCCATTTTCTATTTTAATTTATATATAAAAAAGAAAACAAAAGAAATCATATAATACTCATATGAGTTTAATATTCCTACTAAAAAACTTTGGTAAATAGCATAAATTAGAAACACAAAAGAAAGTATGAGAACTAAATATTTAATTTTCATCTATCTCAATAATACCAGAAGGTTTAAGTATCTCATAATCAGAAAAATTCTGATTTGAAACCATTCCCTCTCCTTTATGAATTTCATTACCCGTTTTAATTGTCACAAACTTTTCAGAAATAAACTTTTCATCATTTGGATACCAAAATAACTCTTCCGTCCTGAGCTCATCATTAGTTTCTAGATTAAATAAAATAACATTTCCAGTTGCCTTAAAATAATTCTCATTCTCATATTTTATAACATGATTAGCCTGAAAAGAAGCAGAAATTGATTCGGAATTTTTAGAAAATATATCCATATCTAAACCTTCAGGATATTTTTCTTCTCCTGAACTATAAACCTGATATAATCTTGCTTTCAGTTTAAATTTGACTTGAGCAGAATCAGAAAAAAAAGTATTCAAATCTTTAATCTCAATAACTGGACCTTCATAAGCTTCTTCAATTTTCTGAAAATTATTATTTGAACAAGAAAAAAATAAGATGGTAATTAGTAGTCGAAACATTAATTTTCTTCACCTTTCTCAAGCAGCTCTCTTAGATCTTTTACTATTTGCCTGATTTCATTCTGGTCTTTCATTAACTCAACAATGTAATATTTTAATTCAGATAATCCTGCTGTATTGTCTAGGTTTCCATCAGGAGCAGATTGAAGTTTTTCCAAAACTTCAGGAGCAAGTGATGTGTTTTGATTTGATGATGAAAGATTAGCAATTTCTTTTTTAATTTCCTCTAAATCATTTTGAACTGAACTATTATCAATTTTCTCTGCTAGTTCCTGATAGGTTTCAACAATCTCCTCAAGATAACTTTCATCAATATTAGATACTTTTGAACTACTTTTTTCCATTGCTTTTGAAAGATCTTTTAGTTCCTTTGAAAAGTTATTATCCTGTTTCCCAGAACCTTTGTTACTGGAGTTTAAAATTTCCTTAGCTAGTTCTTTAATTTCATCAATCTCTTTTGAAGTAAATAGTTTAAATTCATCTAAATCCTTTTTGGTTTCTTCTTTAAAAGTATTTAACTCAGATCTTGAATCTGCAAGAGCTGTGTTTGCTAATAACTGTAAAGAAAAATTACGTAAATCGCTCATGTCTTCCTTTAAATCTCCAATATAGTATATAAGACTATCAGCATTTAATGTCTCAGTAACATCATCATCTCTTTTTTGAAGATTCACATTTGCAAGAGTCACTTGTCTTAATAATTCTGTAGCAATATCAAGATTTTTCTTAAGTTCTTTAACTTCCTCAGTATCATCAACGCTTACATCAGTACTGTTATTAGTTAAACTCTTTTCCTCTATTAATGTAGATATCTTATCTAAAAACTCATCATTATTTAGTGGATTACCCTCATCTGTTAACTGGGATGATATTTGTTCAGATAAAGTAGATAGGTCATCTTGAAGTTCTGAAAATTGATTAGAAACTTTTGATATATCTCTTCCAAGAGATTGTAATTCCTCATCATACACATTTGTATTATCTTGTAATTCTGCAACAAAATCAACATTAGACGCTAAAATACCCCTGTCATCAGAAGATAAAGCTTTTGATACTGAACTTAGAGCTCCAACCATAATTGATAGAATGACACAAACAATTGCTAACTGAAAAGAAAAGTGAGCAAAATTTTTAGATTTATTTTTAAAAATAAAAAACCAGTAAGACGCTAATAAAATACCAACAACAACTAAACCAATAACTATATTAAAAATATAATTAGAGTAAAGAGGAATTAAAAAATCTTGAATAACGAAAGCAATACCAGCATTTAATGCAAGGTTTTTTCCAAAGAGTCTTAGAACAGGGACACTTTCAATAAACTCAGGTAAATTAAATGTTTTCATTATCTCTTATTCAAAGTTACTGTCTCATTAATCCAACATCCTGTATTCATTGACTCTCCAACTTCCTTGTTTTCATTAAATAATTCTTCCATAGATGGGAATTGTTCTCTTGCCTGATTAGCTTGAGCAGTTAACCCACCGCTCTTAAAAATATTATAAGCAGCTATGAAAACCAGTCTGTCTTTAACCCTACTTTTTCCTTCTCTACAATCATCATAAGAACCCATATATAAATTTCCTATTAATTTATATGCCCCAGAGTTTTTAGAATTTAATGAAATAGACTTTCTAGCGTTGTTTCTTGATTTATTTTTATTTCCAATAACTGCATAAAGCTGAGCTTTATTTAAATAAACTTCAGACTTTTGTTCATTGTCATCTGAAGATTCTATTGCTCCGTCATAATATTTCAAAGAAGTTTCATAATTTTCATTAGCCTGTTCTCTTCCAGCAATAAATTTTGCTATTGCAAAATCTTTTTCATTAGTGAACATTATCTTAGCTGCTTCAAGAGCAATTTCAGAAGAAGTACATTTTCCGGTAATACTTAATTGAAAAATCTTTTTTGCAAGATTTACAATCTCATCAGAATATGTGATATCAACAGGAGTTAAAGTTTCATAATCTGTTTGAACAATTTCATCAGTTGGGGCTGAAGTTAAATCGATTAATTTAGGACCAAGAGTATTTTCGACAAAATTACAATCTACAGTGATAGTTGCAGTTAATAATTTATCGACATTATCCTGATACCTTCTTAACCTTGCTTCATTCTTTGGTTCGTTAGTAATTTTAAAAGAAATTGTATTTGAGATATTATCATAAATATTTAGTACCTCATCATCAGAAATAGTTTTAGATGTTAATTTATGTTTTCTAACAATATCCATGAATGCAACCAAATTACTATTTCCAATTTTATTACCATTTAGTTCATATGCATTTTTAAACATATTATATAATACTTCATACTGAGTCTTATCCGACCTATAGAAAGAATAAGCAAAAGTTACTTTTCTGTTTTTAACATATGCTTCTCTCCCAAAATTTTCTATTCTCCCATCAAATAAGCTTAAAGACTTCTGGATTAATTCGTTTTTTCTAATAGGATCTTCTTCTTTATCAATTAGACACCTGTAAATCTTAATTCCATTCTGATAGATTGATACATGGAGATTAGGAACATTATCAATTAACCAATCTAAATGTTCAACCGCGGACTCACAGTTCTGTTGTTTCAAATAATCTGTATATAATACGTTTCTCTCCTCTGCTTCCGATTTATTTTCTGGCCAGTTCCATCCTGGTTGAGCAAAAAGATATAGGGTATTAATAAATAATATTAGGGTTAAAATTGATTTTTTCATAATATTAAAATTAATCAAATTTTCTTTTAATAAACCAAATATTGTTTATTGAACTTCCAATGATGAATTTGAGATAGTTTTCTTTAATTGATAATTTTTCTACATTTCCTCTTTTTCCTAACTCTAAACCAAGATTAATTCTTGAAATAGTACCTATTGGCAACGACATTCCAAATGTTACGGCGGTTGTATATAATTCTTCAGAATTTATTAAAAAAGGAGATTTTTTATATAATAACCCACCCCTGTAAGTAATCCTCTTAAAAAAACTATTCACATTTTCCGCATCTGGAATAATCTCAATTCCTGATGATATCTGAAATTCAGATTTATAAGATTTTGAGGAATTATCATTATAACCACTACTACTATTCCAAGATCTTGTTCTAAATTCTAAACCAACAGATAATTTATCAATAATTTCATATGAAACTCCAATTCCAAAATTTTTAGGAATATTAAAATTAGATGCTACATTATTATAAATTGTATCTATTACTAAGACTGAAAGAGAGTTTGGAATTTTTCTTTCAAGCTGAGAAAACCTAGTTGCATCTAAAGAAGAATTCAGATCATAGATTATCCCAATTTTTAAAAAATTATCTTCTTTAAATTCATTTTTATAAAATAAACCAGTGGAAAGCGAAAGATCTTTAAATGATGATCTCTCAAATAAATTTGTATAAAATTGTGGTTCATTTGAAATACTTGAAGAAATATTACTACTTATTTTACCAAAAACATAGGAACCTTTAAAGCCAAAAGAAAAATCATTACCAAGTTTGAACCCATTAGAAAAATAAACTTCAGTAAGACCTCCTGAACCATCATAATTATAATTTACTAATGCAGAAGTGGGGTCCCCATTAATTCCATTTACTTGGTCTTGAGAAAAAAGTTTATAATTAGTATTGCTATATGGGTTAAAACCAATAGATGTTACCCATTTACCTCCTTTAAGCATTGGTATTCCAAAACCTATATAATTTATGTTACCATTACCTGTAATATCTTTATTTCTGTCATTTACAATTTGCCTTACATCAGAAGCAATTCCCATTTCAAATGTAGTGAACCTGTTGTAGACTAATGCTGCCGGGTTTTGATTATTTAAGTGCCAATATGATCCGTTACTAATCCCAACCCCACCCATAGCTAAATTATTAGCAAACGAATTATCTGAAATCTCACCAATTGGGTTAATTGAACTGAATGGAGTAGTGTCTTGAGCAACTGTTAATTTAGTTAGAAAAAAAAAGTATATTAGAAATATATTAATATGAATCCTATGCATCTTTTTTTGTTAATTATTTGAAATGCAAAGATGCATTCTTTAGTTCATAAATAAAAAATAAAATTTCAGCATGAATAAAAATTTATACAGTGTAATTGGTTTAATGTCAGGCACTTCTTGTGATGGACTAGATATTGCTCACTGTATTTTCTCAAAAATAAAAAATGAATGGCAATATGAATTAATAAATTTTGAGAGTGTCAACTACTCAAAACAAATGAGAAAAAAATTAATACAATGTAGTAAGTTAGACTCTTTATCATTGAAGAAGTTAGATAACGAATTAGGTGATTTTTTTTCAAAAAGTTTAATGAATTTTATAAATCACAATAAAATATCTGCTGATTTAATTTCCTCTCACGGACACACAGTTTTTCATGACATAAAACTGCAACTAACACACCAGATTGGTAANCCATTAATTATATATAAAAATAATAAAATACCTGTGGTTTATAATTTCAGAGAACTAGANGTATTATTTAGTGGGCAAGGTGCACCACTAGTACCCTATGGTGAAAGAGAATTATTTAGAGATTATGATTATTGTCTTAACATTGGAGGNATTGCAAATATATCNTCACTAGATATAAATAATTTCTATGGATATGACATCTGTCCAGCAAATATTATTCTAAATTATTATGCCAGAAAACTTAATTATGATTTTGATAAAAATGGAGAGTTATCTAGTGAAGGGATTTTTAAAAANANTCTATTTGAAAANCTAAATGATTTAAATTATTATAAAGAAAAGTACCCAAAGAGTCTAGATNTATTATATNTAGAGAAAAAATATTTTCCACATCTTNAAAAATATCAACCAAAAGATGTTTTAAAAACCTTTATTGAACACCTATCTTACCAAATAAATAATTCTATAAATAAGAGTAACTCAAAAGTATTACTTACAGGAGGAGGTGTTTTTAATAATGAAATCTTAAAAAAAATTAATAAATACAATAAACTTGANATAAATTATATNGTTGGAAATAAAAAATTAATTATTTTTAAAGAAGCTATCATATTTGGATANCTTGGACTACTNAGGTATTTAAANAAAAAAAATGTTGAGAGCTCTGTTACTGGTGCTAAAACCTCAACATCTTCTGGGCTTATTGTTGATAATAAATTTATTTAGATATGTATGAATTAATGATCATTGTTTTTGTCCTTGGATATGCCTGTATTACTATTGAGCATCAGCTCAAAGTAGATAAAGCTGCAATTGCATTAATAACTGGGATTTTATGTTGGACAATATATGTTTTTGGTAAAGAAGAAATTGTACAACTCGATAATATAAAAAATTACGCTGAAGAAGAATTTTCAAATATATATCCAGACGAAATAGTACAAACAACTGAANGTANAGGAAAATCAACAAAAGAAATTATACAGCACTATGTNACNGAAGTTCAATTATTTGAGATATTATCTGAAATATCAAGTATCCTTTTCTTTCTAATGGGAGCAATGACCATTGTAGAAATANTTGATATACATGGGGGCTTTAGGGTAGTTACTGATAGGATTAAAACAACAAGTAAGCTTAAATTATTTTGGATTCTTGGTTTTGTTTCATTCTTCTTCTCTGCTCTCCTTGATAACCTTACAACATCAATAATAATGGTNTCNTTNACNAGNAAATTTATNNCTGATNAAAATGATAGATGGTTNTTNNTNGGNATGATNATNATAGCNGCAAATGCNGGAGGAGCTTGGTCTCCTATCGGAGATGTAACAACTACAATGCTATGGATAGGAGATCAAATTACTACTTACGAAGTAATAACTAAGCTAATNATGCCTAGTTTAGTTTGTTTAATTGTGCCACTTATTATTATGTCACCTAAGGTGAAGGGTACAT
This sequence comes from Flammeovirgaceae bacterium, assembly GCA_002696995.1. Taxonomy (GTDB): domain Bacteria; phylum Bacteroidota; class Bacteroidia; order Cytophagales; family MED-G16; genus MED-G16. The sequence continues at coordinate 20,061 of NZUF01000002.1, forward strand.
TTACGAGGCCCGACACTGATAAAATGGAGGTGTCTCATCACACAACTGATAGAACAAGAAATATTGTTTTTTATAGCGGTGTNGCTGGATTAGTTTTTGTGCCAGTATTTAAGTCAATTACACATTACCCTCCTTTTATGGGTATGATGTTAAGTTTAGGATTCTTATGGCTTCTAACCGATATTTTACATAGAAAAGACAATCAAGAAGATAAAAGGTATTTTTCTGCATATCACGCATTAGAAAAAATGGATGTCCCAACCTTATTATTTTTCTTAGGAATTCTACTTGCCGTTGGAAGTCTTCAAGCTGCAGGTCAACTTGGCCAAATGGCAGTATTTTTAGATAACGAGATTGGAACTGATACAAATAATGGTGTTTATACGATTGGTCTAATTATAGGTCTACTATCAGCAATTGTGGATAATGTCCCATTGGTTGCAGCAGCAATTGGAATGTATCCTTTAGAAATTGGCGGAGCAGGNTTCTTTGCTCAAGATGGTTTATTCTGGCAGTTTCTCGCATATTGTGCTGGAACAGGTGGTAGTGCCTTAATCATAGGTTCTGCTGCTGGTGTAGCAATTATGGGACTTGAAAAAATTCCTTTCTTCTGGTATATGCGAAAGATTTCACTATATGCAGTAGTTGGATATTTNTGTGGTGCTATTGCATATATTTTACAGAATATGATTTTAGCTTCTTAGGAGAANTCTAAAANACTTAANAGAGTGTCAGCAGNTTCAGCNCCTTTATTACCANGCTTTCCTCCNCANCTATCNAGTGCCTGNNTNANNGTATTTGTTGTTANNACACCAAATATTACNGGCTTATTATANTTTAAAGAAACACTNACTAATCCATTAGCAACAGCNGNAGCAATATATTTATCATGATCNGTTTCTCCCTTAATTATNCANCCCAANGTTATAACNCCATCTANNTCANCATTAGACAANAGAATNTTNGNAGCATGAACNAANTCCATNCTTCCAGGNACATTTTTTGTTATTANNTTNGATGATTTAANACCATTACTTTTAAGTCTGATTTATACAAGATGATAGTAAAATNTCTGTNATGTTGGCNTTCCATAAAGATCTTANTANACCTANCTTATAACCAGANAAATCTNTNTTATTTAAGTTTANATTAANAGGAGAATNNAAACTCATAATAATAANCCTTCAATCCTTGTCTTGTTTTTTANAGATAACTGATACTCNGGAGATTCNTTAAAATCTTCAATTATCCTTTCNTATGACACTANNGCNGANTCTAAATCATTTATTTCCTCATAAACTANAGCTAATTTCAATAAATANCTTGGTGTAAAAAACTCATTTGGNGTTTCATTAGAAGCTTTCTTNAAATAATTTATAGNATTTTCAAANTCTNGAAGTTCAACATAAGCNTCTCCNATAAGAGAATATGCTCTAGCNTGAATTAATAAATCTGAAGAAGAGAANTCTTTNAAATANTTNATNGCNTTATTATAATTACCAAGCTTTAAATATGANGANCCNGCATAAAAATTTGATANATTAGCNGCNTCTGANAGAGNATATTCATCAATNATTTCTAAGAANCCNTAATTGTTTCCATCNCCATTTAGAGCCTGNACTAAACTNTCTTTTTCAAAATANTACACTGCCTGGAACATTTCTTCTTGNGCTNTTNTGTTTTGATTTNTTTTAAGATATGAAAAAACTGANAACGACAANNAAGACAATTAAAATTATTCCNAGAACAGAAAAAATTNTATTTTTATTTTTNTTAATAAACTNNTCNGATTTACTTANNGTCTCATTTAGTACNTCAGGATTTTCAATNGNGAGNACTTCTTTATTTTCTTTTTTAGGCTTTCTTATTTTTACCATAATATTANTATTCTCTTAAAAATGGATAATCTTTTTGTACATATATNTCATTATAAGCTTCTTCAGGNGANGGATANTCAGATTTNTCAGAGAACTCTACTGATTGCTTAACTTGATCTTTTATNTTTTTATCAATNGCNTCTATTTCATCNAGTTTTAATATCTTCTTTNATAAAATCATTTTNTTAACTTGCTCTATAGGGTCCTTATCTTTATAAGTTTGTAGNTCATCTTTTGANCTNTATTTAGCAGGGTCAGACATTGAATGACCTTTATATCTATATGTTCTAAACTCTAGAAGTGANGGNCCTTCNCCATTTCTCGCCCTAAANGCNGCCTTNGCTACAGCTCTNTGTACTTTAATTACATTCATNGCATCAACNGGTTCAGAAGGNATATCGTATGATAATCCAGTTTTATANANTTCNGTNACATTAGANGTCCTNNCAACAGANGTNCCCATTGCATANCCNTTATTTTCAATAATAAATATNACAGGAAGTTTTAGGAACATAGATATATTTACAGCTTCATGAAAAGCACCTATTCTAAGAGCTCCATCACCTAGATAGGTTAGNCANACATTACCAGTATTATTATATTTTTCNGAAAAAGCAATACCAGCACCCATTGGAATTTGATTTCCAACAATACCATGACCACCATAAAAATGTTTTTCCTTATCGAACATATGCATTGAACCACCCTTACCTTTAGATATACCCGTTTCTTTTCCAAAAAGCTCAGCCATAATTTTATCAGGATTAGTTCCAAGAGCTAGAGGATGTGCATGGTCTCTATAAGATGTNATATATTTATCNCCCTCTCTTAANGCAGAAACAGCTCCAGANATACAAGCCTCTTGNCCAATATAAAGATGACAAAAACCTCTAATTTTTTGCTGACCATATAATCTACCAGCCATCTCTTCAAACCTTCTCATTAGAAGCATAGACTTTATCCAATAAAGGTAAGTAGCNGTATCAAANTCTTCNCTTAACTTAGATTTAACTTTTTTTTCTTTAGTAGCTGGCATATTTTAATATTAAATAAAAGATCTCTAATAAATTTTAGTTTATTTACATTAGAAACAATTCTTATTTTTTGCACAAATATATATGCATATTGATAAAATAAAGGTTAATAATTTTAAAAATTATATTTCGGCTGAAGTTAGGTTTTCAAATAAAATAAATTTTTTATTCGGAAATAACGGTGCTGGAAAAACAAATTTATTAGATGCTATTTACTATCTGTCATATGGTAAAAGTGCTATTAACAATTTTGATTCTGATAATATTCTAACTGAAAAATCATTTTTTAAAATAGAAGGGGATTACTCAAATAAAATATCATATAAGTGTACTTATGAAGAGCCTAATATCAAAAAAATATTTGAGAATAATGATAAGTATTCTAAGCTTAAAGATCATTTAGGCAAAATACCATTAGTTTTTATTAATCCATATGATATAAATCTGATAAGAAATTATAGCAACGAAAGAAGAAGGTTTTTTGATCAATTACTTTCACAAATAGACAAAAATTATCTTGATAACCTCATAGCATATAATAGGTTAATAAAACAAAGAAATGCATACTTAAAAAGTTTATCTTCAATTGAGAACCTAGACAGAAACCATCTAAAAGTATACGATGAGAAGCTGATTAAATTAAATTATTATATTCATGAATTCAGAAGAGAAGAGTCAAAGAAGTTTGGAAAAACATTTAACAAAATTTCTTCTGAATTAAATAACTCAAAAGACAATTTCACTATTCTATATTCATCAAATTTTAATGAAAAAATGGGCCACGAAGTTTTCGAAAAATATTTGGAAAAAGATTTCTATACAAAAAAAACTAACATTGGCATTCACAATGATGACTACATTTTTAAAATGAACAATAAATTAATTAAAAGGATAGGATCACAGGGTCAACAAAAAATATTTATAATATCATTAAAATTATCAGAATTTTATCTTTTAAAAGAGAAGCTACTAATTACTCCAATAATACTTCTAGATGATATTTTCCATAAACTTGATGATATAAAAATTAAAATTTTAATTAATTATGTTTTAAAAGATGAGTTTTCTCAAATTTTTATATCTGACTCAATAGAAGATCGATTAAATGAAATAAAAAAAATAATTAAACAAGTCAAAATAATTAATATTGACAAAGGAAAAATTAATGAAGAGTAAAAGGAAATCAAAGCTATTATCTATTAAGGATTTAACTTCAGAGTTATACAGTTCTGATAAGATGAAAAAAGGAATTAATGAGGTTGAATTAACAAATACATGGAATAAAATTACGAGTAAACAGATTCAATCTAGAACAAAAAAATTATTTATTAAAGAAAATAAGTTATATATAAAAGTCTCATCAGCTCCATTAAGAAATGAACTCTCTAACAATAGAAAAATCCTTTTTGAAAAATTTAAAGAAGAACACAAATATCTTCTTGAAATATATTTTATTTAAAATTCTCCAATAAACTTTTTTTGAAAAATTAGTAAGACAGCAACACCAGTAAAAATATATGAATCTGCTAAATTAAAGACTGGCCAAAGTGAAAGATAAGACCCACCAATTAATGGAATACTATCTGAAATATATCCTTCCCAGATATCAATATAAAACATATCTATTACCTGACCATAAAATAAACTAAAAGGTGCTTCTGGAGGTGAATTATTAAAAATTATACCATAGAAAACACTATCAATGACATTACCTATGGCTCCAGCTAAAATAAGAGATATACATACCAGAACAATAAATTTTGATTTTTTTTCAATCAAATTATATAGATAAAACCCTATTATAAACGATGCTATTACCCTAAAAAGAGACAAAATCAATTTAGTGTATTTAAAATCAAAATTAATGCCAAAAGCCATTCCTGGATTTTCAAGATGATGTAACTTAAAAAACTCTCCAATTATTGAAATCTCAGAATGAAGAGGCATATTAAAGTGAACAATACTTTTAACAGTCTGATCTAAGAATATTAATACTATAACAAAAAGAAAATATTTTAATTTCATATAATTATAACTTCTTTATTAGATAATTTATACTATTTGATGAGGATTCTAAATTATGAATATTTAAATCCATAATATTTGATTCATTAATATTTTCATTTATTAAAAATTTTAGAGCTTGAACTTCATTACAAATAAAATCTTTGTGCTTGGATAATGATTCAATTATAAATGATTCTTTATTCTCAATTTGGATTTCAATCTTATCAGTAACCTCAAGAGAAATGTTTTTTCTCTCGTTTTGTATTTTATTTATAAACTCTCTAGCTATACCTTCTGACAAGAGATTATTATCAATTGATATATCAAGAGCTATAGTAAAAATTTCATTAGAGGCTACCTGTTTACCTTCTATCTCTCCAAACGAAATTTCAACTTGACTTAATGATAAACTTAAATTTGTTTTATCTTCTAATAAAAGATTAACCTCTTGATTTTTCTCTAGATTATTAATCTCTTCTTGAGTCATAATATTAATTCTTTCTGCAACAAATTTCATGTTTCTACCATGTATAGCTCCTAACTCTCTATAATTTGGTTTGATTTTTTTAATAAAAACTTTTGAGTTATCATGTACATACTCAATCTCTTTAACATTTACTTCTGATAATATTATTTTTTCTACAGACTTAATATCACTTTCTATATTAGCAGACTTAACGGGTATTGAAACTTTAGAGAGAGGTTGTCTAACTCTTATCTTTTCTTTTTTTCTAATTGAATGAACTAAAGAAGATATTTTTTGAGCATAGAGCATCTTTGTCTCTAAAGAATTAGAAATGAGTTTTTCATCAACATTAGGAAAATTAGATAGATGAACAGAATTAATATCATTATCATTATTTCCATTTAAATCCCTATATAATTTTTCAGAATAAAAAGGGATAAACGGAGAAGATATAATTGATACATTTTTTAGACATTCAAATAAGGTTTGATAGGCCATCATCTTATCCTCAGTAAGATCACCTTTCCAAAACCTTTTACGATTTAATCTAATATACCAATTACTTAAATCATCATTAATAAACTGGTTGATAACTCTTGCTGCTTTTGTGGGATCATAATCATCTAATCTCTGTGAAACTAACTTTATTATTGTATTAAGTTTACTGATAATCCATCTGTCCTCAAAACTTCTTTTATCATATGGGATAAGTTCTTCATTACCTTTAAATCCATCAATATTTGCGTAAAGAGAAAAGAAATTATATGTATTGTTTAGGGTTCCAAAAAATTTTCTTAAAATTTCATTAATACCTTCAACATCAAACTTCAAATTATCCCAAGGGTTTGAATTAATAATCATATATAACCTTGTTGCGTCAGGTCCAAATTTTTTAATTACCTCGAAGGGATCAACAGCATTACCTAATCTTTTTGACATTTTATTTCCTTCTTTATCTAATACTAGACCATTTGATATTACATTTTCAAAACTGATATTACCAAAAAGCATGACAGAAATAGAGTGTAAGGTGAAAAACCAACCCCTTGTCTGATCAACCCCCTCTGCAATAAATTTAGCTGGAAACATTTTCTCAAAAACATCTTTATTTTCAAAGGGGTAATGATATTGCGCAAAAGGCATTGAACCAGAATCATACCACACGTCAATTATATCTTTCTCCCTATACATTGGCTTTCCTTGTTTAGAACAAAGAATAATATCATCTACAAAAGGTCTATGCAAGTCAATCTCTGATGATAAATCTATGTCCATAATGCCTCTATCTACAGCAACTTTAACTTCTGATCTAAGTTGTTCAATACTCCCAATACACATTTCCTCATCCCCATCCTTAGTTCTCCATATAGGTAGAGGAGTTCCCCAAAACCGAGATCTGCTTAAATTCCAGTCAACTAAATTTTCTAACCAGTTTCCAAAACGACCAGTACCCGTTGTAGGTGGTTGCCAGTTTATATCTTTATTTTTTTTAATTAAATCATCTTTTAATTTTGTTGTGTTTATAAACCAAGATTCTAAAGGATAGTATAATATTGGCTTATCCGTTCTCCAACAGTGAGGGTAACTGTGTTCATACTTCTGCACATCAAAAGCCTTGTTTTCTTTTTTTAATTTAATTGAAATTTTTTCATCAGTTGTTAAATCATCTGACTTAGAAAATTTCTTGACTTCTAGTCCTGCAAAATCTGATATTTCATCAACAAACTTTCCAGACTTATTAACTATAGGGACTTCTTCATTTTTATCATTTAAAACAAAAATACCTGGGAGGTTATTTTTCCTGGAAACATTAAAATCATCTGATCCAAAAGTTAAACTTATATGCACAATCCCTGTGCCTTCTTCAGTTGTAACAAAATCCCCTGAAACAACTGTAAAAGCAGGTTTTTCAGCCTTTACATAAGGGAGAAGTTGTTCATAATCTAAACCAATAAAATCCTTTCCCTTGAATGAATCTAATATTTTATATTCTATATTCTTTTTATCAAAGGATATACTTTCGCCTTTAGCTTTATTTTTTTCATCAAAAAACTTATTTATACAATTTTGTGCTAATACTACTTGTATTATTTCTTCTGTATATTTATTAAAAGTCTCAACTAGAACATAATCTATATTTTTACCTACTGCTAAACCGTTATTTGCAGGAAGTGTCCAGGGTGTAGTTGTCCATGCCAAGAAGTAGCAATCTTTTTTTCCAAATATTTTTTTTGATTTATCATTTTTNAAAACTTTAAACTGTGCNGTNAANGANGTGTCCTTAATAGTTTTGTATGCTCCAGGCATNTTAAGTTCATGAGAGCTTAANCCTGTTCCNGCNGCNGGTGAATAAGGTTGAATGGTATAACCTTTATATAATAAATCATTATCATATANTTTTTTTAATGACCACCATATAGACTCAATATAATTATTATCAAAAGTNATATAGGCNTCATTAANATCAAGCCAATANCCTATACTCTCCGTAAGTTCTTCCCATTTAGTTTTGAATTGCATTACAGCTTNCCTACACTCATTATTATANTCTTCTACAGATATTTTNTCNCCTATATCNTCTTTAGTAATTCCTAATTTTTTTTCTACTTGTAACTCAACTGGTAGACCATGGGTATCCCAACCCCCTTTTCTATATACTCTATATCCTTTAAGGGTCTTATATCTACAAAATATATCTTTTATTGTTCTTGCCATTACATGATGAATTCCAGGTAACCCATTAGCTGAAGGAGGACCTTCATAGAAAGGGTAAATTTTATTTTTAGGCCTTGTCTCTATTGACTTTTGAAAAATTTTATTCTTCTTCCAAAATGATATAATCTCTTTACTAATATCAAAGTAATTGATAGAATCATATTCATTAAATTTTTTAACACTTTTCATATTACTTTTTATAAAAATATAAAATAATACTTGGCAATAGAGTAAGATTAGTAATCATTGCAACAAACAATATAACTGATGTCAAAACACCTAAAATAATAGTCCCTCCAAAATTAGAAAAAGCAAATATTATAAAACCGAAAAACAGAATAAAAGATGTAAATATCATTGATCTACCTGTTTGATTTATTGTTTCAATTATAGAGTCTTCTAAATTTTTGTTCAGCAATTCATTCTTAAATTTAGCAAGGAAATGAATTGAATAATCTACTGATATCCCAAATACAATACTGAAAACTAATGCAGAACTAGGTTTTAAAGGAATATTAAAATAACCCATAATTCCACCAGCAATTATTAAAGGGATAATATTTGGGATCAGAGAAATTATCACCATTTTAATGTTTTTAAATAGTAGTGACATTATTACACTTATAATTAAAAATGCTAGTAACATACTTTGAAGTAAATTATCAACTAAGAAGTTTATCCCTTTAATAAATATTAAAGTGGTACCCGTCATTTTTACTTCAGCTTTTGAGTTTGAAAATATTTTATCTATTTCTGGTTGGAAAACATTTTTAACAACTGAATCTAATTTATAGGAGCCCAAGTCAGCTACATTTAAAGATATTCTCATTTTTTGACCAATTGAATCAACAAATGATTTTGATATATTATCGTTAGAAACATTATCTTGATATCCTTCTGATAGATATCTAAAAATAAAATTTTTGTCTCTATTATTTGGCAGGCTATAATATGAAGGGTTATTATTATAATAAGCTTGTCTAGAGGCTTTGATAAATGTCACTAATGATATTGGAGAGGATACATATTCTTTATCTTCTAAAAAGTTTTCGAAAGAATTTACTTTCTTAAGCAAGTTAATATTTTGAACTCCCTTTTTCATTTTTGTGTCAACTACAATTTCTAAAGGCATAACACCAGAAAAATTAGACTCAAAAAATTTAAGATCCTTCATTAAATCGCTATCTGAAGGGACATCATCTACTAAAAAAGAAACTGATTTAATTTTTGAAAGGCCAAATAATGAAGACACTATTATTACAGAAAAAATAAAGAAAACTCTTTTTTTATGTGTAAACGAAATATAACGAAATGAAGAAATTAAGTTGTTAATAAAACTATAATTTAAATAATTTACTTGACTACTTTTTGGCTTTGGAAGTGCTAAATAAATTGAAGGCAATAAAAATATGCTCACTACAAAAGTAGCAAGAACATTGATTCCAGCTACTATTCCAAATTCCGTTAAAATTTTAATATCTGTTGTGGAGAGAACAAAAAATCCAACAGCTGTAGTCAAATTAGTAATTAATGTTATTAGTCCTATAGTACTTATTACATTAATAATAGCTTTCTTTTTATCTTTTAATTTCTCAATTGAGAAATGATAATAGTTTAGCATGTACACACANTTAGGAATACCAATAACAACAATTATTGGTGGAAGCAAACCGGTTANTANTGTTATNTTAAAACCAAATAAAGCNAANGTTCCAAATACCCANGTNACAACTATTCCNATAATAATTAAAGGAANAAATACTGTATCAAGAGATCTNAAAAATAAAAANAGNATAATTNCAACTACAACAATNGAAANNANNAATAATCTANTAAGTTCTTTTTTGACACTTTCTGCTAANANNTATCTAGAATATGGNAGACCNGCATAGTGGAGTTTTATATTNGANTNTGNCTGAAACTCTTCACTCTTTTCTATTAAATCAAGCATTAATTTATTTCTGCTTTCNGANTTTAAAATATTTTTATCAATAGTNATTANAAGNGTTAAAGCNCCNTNNNCATTTANGATTTTNCCCTCATAAAACTTNTCATTNTTTATTACCTNGAGNAGACTATCATATGTTTNTTGATCATTTGGAAANGGATCAAAAATNTCAATNAAATTGAANTTTTTATTTNGATTNTTTTTTTTTAAAACTTGTAATTTTGATAAGCCTAATACACCCTTAACTCCATANACNTTNTGNATTTCTTCAATATAATTNTNNTANAATTTTAANTTATCAATTAAAAAAACTGANGAGTCNTTCAGNCCAATTGCTAAAACATTTCCNTCNTCACCAAAAGTTTNTTTAAAAGAATTATAATANATCATCTCCTCATCTGTGTCNGGTACAGTTTGAGAAAAATCATANTTATACTTAACATCTAAGNCCTTATANGCCATNAAAGCAGTATAAACTAGAATTATTAAAATGAATATCTTTCTGTTATTTAAAACAAANTTTGAAAACTTTTCNGCCATTAAATTTTCTTTAANAAATTATTAATTGAGGTAAATTTATTAATATGANTTACTAATAAATTAATTGGTATTCTTTCCTGNTCCATAGAATCTCTATTCCTTATAGTNACAGAATTATCTTTNANNGAATCATAATCAACTGTAATNCAGAAAGGAGTACCTATTGAATCTTGCCTTCNATANCTTTTTCCNATNGAATCTTTNTANTCATAATGTGTTTTAAAATTNAGTTTTAANTCATCATAAATTTTTAATGCTTTTTCTGGGAGTCCATCNTTTGCATTCAATGGCATAACNGCAACTTTAACTGGAGAAATTTCGAAAGGAACCTTAAGGACTACTCTTTCAGATCCATCTTCAAGTTTCTCGTTTTGCAATGAAGATGAAATCACAGCNAGAAATAACCGATCTAAGCCAAGAGAGGTTTCAACAACATATGGTATAAAACTAGAAGATGATTTTTGATCAAAATAATTAATTTTTTTTCCAGAATGTTTCTGATGATTTTTTAAGTCGAAATCCGTTCTTGAGTGNATNCCTTCTAGCTCTTTGAATCCCATAGGAAAATCAAACTCAATGTCGCAGGCTGCATTTGCATAATGTGCTAAATTTTCATGGTTATGAAACTTATATAAATTTTCTCCAAGACCAAGGGCATTATGCCATTTCATTCTTTTATTTTTCCATTCTTCATACCACTTCATTTCTGTACCAGGCTCTACAAAAAATTGCATTTCCATTTGTTCAAACTCTCTCATTCTAAATATAAATTGCCTAGCGATTATTTCATTTCTAAAAGCTTTACCAATTTGTGCAATTCCAAATGGAATTTTAACTCTTGTAGAATTTACAACATTTAAAAAATTTAAAAATATTCCCTGAGCCGTTTCAGGACGAAGAAATATCTTTTTTGAAGAATCAGATGTAGAACCAATCTCTGTAGANAACATCAAATTAAACTGCTTGACATCCGTCCAGTTTGAAGTACCTGAAACTGGATCATTAATATTTAAATCCCCTATAAGATTTCTTAGTCCTTTAAGATCATTAGACTTTAGAAAGGCATTCATTTTAGATGATGTTTCAGTTACTTGAGAAGTATACTTTTTTACTCTTTCATTAGTATCTCTATAAACCTTCTCATCAAAATTTTCACCAAATCTCTTCTTTGCCTTAACAATCTCTTTATCAATTTTAGAATTTATTTTAGCTATATAATCTTCTATCAAAACATCTGCCCTATACCTTTTATTNGAATCTTTATTATCAATTAAGGGGTCATTAAATGCATCTATATGACCAGATGCTTTCCAAGTAGTAGGCTCCATAAATACTGCTGAATCAATTCCAACAATATTATCGTGAAGTTGAGTCATAGATTTCCACCAAAACTCTTTAAGGTTATTTTTTAACTCACTTCCATAAGGACCATAATCATATACGGCACTTAGGCCATCATATATTTCACTGGATTGAAATATAAACCCATTAGCTTTCGAGTGGGATATTACTTTTTTTAAGAAATCATTATTATCCATTCGACAAATATACCTTTACAATTTTTTTAAAACTAACTATCAAATCTTAATGTTAACTTATCTAGACTATTAACTGAGCCAATGAACGTAATTATATCATCTTTCAAGAGTCGGGTATAACCATGACTAAGTATTATCTCATCATTCCTTTTAATTGATAACATTAGAATATCTTGAGGAAGCTTAAGGTCTCTTAGTAAAGACCCTGAAATTTTATTATTTAATAATCTTATNTCTCTTATCTCTTTATCTTTCTCCTCTCCCAAAAAAAGAGAAGTNCCTTGAGGTGACTTCACATATTGATCTATAAGATTNATTATAGCATCTGAAGGATGAATTANTTTTACATTAAAATTCAAAAATANATCAGCTTTTAAGTGATCATTAATCCTAACTATTAAATTTTTATTTCCGTATGTTGAGAANGAAAGATNACATATCTCTTCATTTACNTCATCAGAANAAAAACATATTACTGAATCAGAATTAAANTAATCNATTNAATCAAAATTATATTTATCTATATCACTAATTATTCGGTGTCCAATTCCNTTAGGTATTTTAATTGATGGTTTATTTTCNAAAGAAATAATATCAACTATATAACTTCTAGACTTTAAAATTAAAGCTATTGAAATACTTTGGGGCTCTAGCCCAAAGATTAAAACCCTTTTTTTCTCGGACAAAACTATTTTTTCTCTTTTGTTTGTTTCGTTTAGATAATTTAGAGCCCATTTAAAAAAAGTTGGACCTAGAAACTGACTTATAATGATTGAAGAAACTAAAATCAATGAGACCTGGTTTATAATTTCATTTGGCCAATAATTAAATTCTTGTTGAAAAATTTGAATTAATCCTAGAGAGACTCCAGCTTGAGTTATGTGAGGAGTCCATCCNAATATTTTATAATTAAAATCATCTTTAGCAAGTGCTCCTCCAATATATGCTGAGACAAAAAGAGAGATTAATCTAAGGACAAAAAACAATAAAGCAAATTCAAAAATATCTAGTACCAATAGAATATCTAAACTAGCTCCAACTAAAGTAAAAAAAACTACATATATATATTTTCCAGAAACTTGTATGAAGTCTAAAAACTCCAATCTCTTATCTGTTCTATTAATAATATATATTCCTGCTACCATACAAATAAGCAATGGTTCAAATATTATTTCTTTTCCTATTAATGTATTTGACAATTCTCTTATATAAGAGACAAATAAGAAAGAAGAAAACCCAATCAGAATTAATAAAATATATTTAACATATTTTTTTATGCTAAAATTTAAATAGTTGTTTATAAATATTCCNTAAACTACTCCTAAACCGATTGAGAAAATAATTTCAAAAATTATTATTATGATATTATAAAACTGAAAAGTNCCTGAATCNATAGANTTTATAAGAGAAAATACTATCGCAAAAAGTAGAATTACACCAAAATCTGACAAGCATAATACNCCCATAGAAGTAGAAGTAAATTTTCCTTTTGCTTTNAAATCATTAATTACAGCTATTGCAGAAGCCGGAGAACGAGCAACAAAAATAGANGCNGAAAGCAGTGAAATGTAAAATTTTATAGTTGGACTAACATCTTCAAAATATGGAATAGTNACTAATGCTAANCCNACTAGACAAAATCCAATTAAAAAAGTANTGAAAATACTACTTAANGTATTCCATTTTATACTTTTAAAACTGTCTTGAATTTCTTTAAAAAAAAGTTCAGANCCTGCTGCAAAAGCAATAAANCCNAGCGAAAGATCAAACAAAAAATTTAAATTATNAATAGCAANTTTATCTATTATNTTTAAAGAGCTTGGACCAACTAAAACNCCGACCACAATTAAACCTGTAACCGTAGGAAGNCCAATCTTTTTAAAATAANNACCTAAATGAAATGAAGAGATACATATTATAAAATATGTAATGAGGAATATTATTGAGTCAGAAGAAAAATTATTAAAAAATTCCAATAGATTACAATCTTAGACACAAAGGTACAAAATAAGACTATAAATTATGATCAAGAAAATATGTGTTTTTTGTGGATCAAGTAAACCAAAAAATAACTCTAAAATTGAAAAAGAGGTAAACCAAATGATTAAAATAATTTTTAGTAAAAAACTAGAATTAATCTATGGTGGAGCAGACATTGGTTTAATGGGACAAATATCAAATAATTTAATTGATTTAGGGGGAAAAGTAACCGGGGTAATTCCAAAAGTTTTATCAAAAAAAGAAATAATAAATAAAAATATATCAGAACTTATAATTGTTGAAGATATGCACGAAAGAAAAAAAACAATGTATGATTTAAGTGATGCATTTATAATACTTCCAGGCGGAATTGGGACTTTAGAAGAGTTTGCTGAAGTAGTCACATGGAAGGTATTAGGAATTCAAAATAAAAAAATTTTTCTAATTAATATTGGAGGATACTATGACTTTTTATTAAAACAATTTAGCGTAATGAAAGAAAATAACTTTCTATATACAGATATCTTTCAAGATATTATTATAATTAATAAAATAGAAGAACTCAAAAAACATTTATAATTTATCCTAATAAAGAAATCAAAACTCCTGCTGCTACAGCTGAACCAATAACTCCAGATATGTTACTTGCCATAGCATAATGCATCAAATGATTATTTGGGTCATGCTTAAGTGCAATATCATTAGCAACTCTACTGGCCATAGGAACAGCGCTTAGTCCAGTTGCACCAATTAAAGGATTAATTTTTTTCTTAGTAAATAAGTTAAATAATTTAACAGCAAAAATCCCACCAGTTATTGAAATCACAAATGCTAGCAAGCCACCAATAATAATTCCTAAAGTTTGAATATTTAAAAATGAGCTAGGAGTCATAGTTGCACCTATTGATAAACCAAGAAATACAGTGCTTGTATTTAAAATATTATCAGATGCTGCTTTGGATAACCTTGCTGTGCTAGATCCAATTTCTTTTATCAAATTACCAAACATTAAAAACCCAATAAGTGGTGTTGATGAAGGAACAATTAAGGACACCACAAGTGTCATTAAAATAGGGAATATAATTTTTATTGAATCCAAATTTTTTATTTCATCTTTATCTCTATTTTTTTCATCTTGCTCTTTCATATTAATTAATATTTCATTTTTAGAAATAGTAAACTTTACTATAAAAGGAATTATTACCGGAACTAATGCCATATAGGAATAAGCGGCTATTGCAATTGGTGCAAGAAGATGAGGTGCTAAAATTATAGATGTATAAATTGCTGTGGGACCATCAGCTCCACCTATAATTGCAAGAGATGCAGCCTCTTGATTTGTAAACCCAAGGAGAGATGCTACAATTAAAACAGAAAAAATTCCTATTTGAGCTGCTGCTCCAAAAAATACAAGTCTTAAATTTTTTAACATTGGACCAAAATCTGTTAAAGCTCCTACTCCCATAAAAATTAAGGGCGGTAAAAAGCCTGTCTTTATCAATGAATAATATAAAAAATTTATTATTCCATAATCTTGAGCTATTTTAATTAATCCTAGAGACTCATCTAATTTAACAACACCTAAATTAGACCCTGGGATATTTGAAATTAGAACACCAAAAGCTATTGGAACTAAAAGTAAGGGTTCATACTTTTTTACTATGCCTAGATATAATAAAAAACAAGCAATAAATATCATTATTAAATAACTGGGCTGAGTTATAAGCTCATTATAACTTGTCATCTCAATTATTTTTTGAAAAATTTCCATAATACTAATTTATAATAAATAAAATATCATCATCAAATACATCATCACCTTCATCAATACAAACCTTAACTATCTTTCCAGAATACTCAGATTTAATAGCATTAATTACTTTCATTGACTCTATATAACAAATAACATCTCCCTTCTTTACAATATCATTTACTTTAACCGGAGTGTCTTTTGGGTCTTTAGTCAAAAATACTCTTCCTTCAATAGGAGATAAAATCTGTTTACCAGGCGGGTTTTTTGTGTTTGAAGTATTGTTTTCTTCATTAAGATATTCTACTTCATAACGAACATCTTGTATTGTAATAATCTCTTTTTTAGTTTGTGAAGGGATAGGTTCTTCAGGCTTATTATTCTTTCTTTCCAAAATTTCATCAGCTAATTTTTTCTTTGCAACACCAGATTTATAATCTATATATTGCGTTTTATGTAAAGAAAATTCTAATAATTCTTCTTCGTCATTTCCTAGCTCCCAATCCCTTTCTTTCATCTCCTCTCTATTTTTATCAAGAATATTTTCAACTAATTCATGAGGCACACCATCATAAAAAGTTTTATTTAAATCCTTTGATAAACTAATAATTTCATCACCTAATTTACCAGGAAGTTGGCCTGATTTCCCAAGTAACATATCCCATGTGTTGTCATCTATTAGGCTCCACCTATTTTTTCCTTTAATATTATTTAGGACATTTACTAACGCAACATTCTTAACATATTGACTGTAAGGTGTAACTAAGGGTGGGTAACCAAGAATTGGCCAAATAAAATTAACCTCATCAAGTAATTTTG
Source organism: Flammeovirgaceae bacterium (assembly GCA_002696995.1). Lineage (GTDB taxonomy): Bacteria > Bacteroidota > Bacteroidia > Cytophagales > MED-G16 > MED-G16. The sequence continues at coordinate 36,735 of NZUF01000002.1, forward strand.
TGAAAAGATTATCTATGCTAATTTCTTTTTTATTGTTTTTTTGTAACCATTTATTAATACTCTTATGGCTTTTCTCTAAATCATTCATCAAGCTACCCATCATACCTCCAGGTAGTCCTGAATCTATCAATAGTGAATTCATCAATCTGTTTTTTGGGTTGATATAATAACCTAGAAACTCATCTACAAATTCTTGAGTTAATTTCTTTACTTCCATATATGATTTTCTATCATAGTCTTTAATTAAAAAGCCATCATCTCTTAAAACCTCGTGAATGGTTAATAAATCAGCATGAGTAGTCCCCCATGAAAGTGGTTCCATTGCAACATCAATTATATCCGCTCCTGCTCTAGCTACTTCTAGTGAAGATGCTACAGAGAATCCGGGACCAGAATGCCCGTGATATTGAATAATAATATTTGGTTTATATTTTTTTATGCCCCTTACTATTTTACCTAGAGAAGATGGCCTTCCAATTCCAGCCATATCCTTAATTGCAATTTCATCAGTACCTAATTCAATTAACTGCTTAGCTAAATTAATATAGTAATCTACTGTATGAATTTTTGAGTGAGTTATACATAAACATGACTGAGAAATCATCCCTGCTTCTTTTGCATAATCAATTGAAAGTTTTAAATTTCTTATATCATTTAATCCATCGAAAGATCTAGCAATATCAGTTCCTTGTTTTTTCTTAACTGAAAACATTAGCTTTCTAACATCTTTTGGAACAGGGAACATACTTAATGCATTTAATCCTCTTTCTAACATCTGAGTTTGAATTCCCGCTTCATTAAATGGCTTAGTCCACTTTCTTAGAACGTCATTTGGGTTTTCTCCAGCTAGAAGTTGAATTTGTTCAAATCCACCTCCGTTGGTCTCAATACGATCCCAACATCCCATATTAATAATTGGAGAAGCTACTTTAACTAATTGATCAGCATTTGGCATATATTTTCCAGAAGATTGCCACATATCTCTGTAAACCAGACAAAGCTTTATTTCTCTAGACATTTTAATCCAACTTTTTATAATTTAAAACTTTACCTTTTCCATTAGAAATCTGATGAATTTTTTCGTGAATAAGCTTTTCAGTATCAATACTCAGATCTTTTTTTTCAACCGAAAATGATTTGAAATATTTTATTATTATTTTTCCTAAAAAAAAGACAAGAAATAAAACAAAGAAAACGGTGATCATTCCATTAATAAGTAAACTTATAAGTAGAGTTAAATTGGAAGTGCTTTCCATTTGATAAAAATATTTTTGAGGTTTGTGTTAGTTAGCAAAAATATGAACTAAATTATTGAAACTTTTATTAATAATACACTATTTATAGATAAATGAATATTACAAAAGTTGAATCAAATAAAGACAAAAAAAACTTTATTCAAATCCCTCTCAAAATTTATAGAAATGATAAAAACTGGATTAGACCTCTTGATAAAGATATAAATTCTGTTTTTAGTAAAAACAAGAATAAAGCCTATAGATATGGAGAGGCTATACGTTGGCTGTTAAAAGATAATGGGGAAGTTATTGGAAGAATTGCTGCTTTTTATTCAAGTAAAAATGCTGAAGATAAGAGGTTAAAAGTTGGTGGTTGTGGTTTTTTTGAGTGTATTAATAATCAAAAAGCTGCCAATCTATTATTTGATACTGCTAAAAATTGGCTTGAAGATAAAGGATATAACTCTATGGACGGGCCAATAAATTTTGGAGAGAGAGACAAGTGGTGGGGTTGTTTATTTAAAGGCTTTGAAATCGACCCAAACTACCAACAAAATTATGGAAAAGATTATTATCCAAAATTATTTGAGAGTTATGGTTTTAAAGTTCTATTTAAACAGTTAACATTCTTTAAAAAAGTTAAAACTCCATTATCAGAAAAGTTAAAATATAAAGCCGAAAGAGCGCTTAAAAACCCTGACTATAATTTTAGAATGCTAGAAAAGAAAAATATAGAAAAGTATATTTTAGATTTCATGAAAATTTATAACGAAGCTTGGGCAAAATACCCAGGTGTATCAACACTAAAATTGGCACAGGCTAAATCTATATTCAATCAATTAAAACCAATTTTAGATGAAAAAATATTATGGTTCGCTTACGAAAAAGAAGATCCTATTGGATTTTTTATTTGTATTCCTGAGATGAATCAGATCTTTAAATATGTAAATGGTAAACTTAATTTAATTGGTAAAATCAAAACATACTACCATTTAAAAATAAAAAAATCATGTAAAAAGATTATTGGATTAGTGTTTGGAATTGTTCCTAAACATCAAGGGAAAGGTGTTGACGGAGCGTTAATAATGGCAAGCAGTAATACAATTCAAAAAGAGTTAGCTTATACTGATATGGAACTGAATTGGATACCTGATTTTAATACAGCGATGATCAAAGTAGCAACACAAGTCCAGGCTACCAATGAAATTAAACCCGCAAAAGTTCATCATACATATAGGTATAATTTTGACAAATCAATACCCGTAGAGAGGATCGTAAAAAAATAAACTTAATTATTTAATGCTTCAGCTCCGCCAACAATCTCTAAAATTTCTTTAGTTATTGCCGCCTGTCTAGTACGATTATAGGTAAGTTTAAGCTCTTTTAATAACTCCCCAGCATTATCAGTAGCTTGACTCATTGCTGTCATTCTTGATCCCTGTTCGGATGCATTTGATTCTAAAACTGCTTTAAGAAATTGCGTTTTTAGAGTTTGAGGAATTAAATTATTAACAATTTTATTTTTATTAGGTTCAAAAATATAATTATTGTTCACTTCACTTATTTCTTTTTCTAAAGGAATTACTGGTAAGAAATTATCAACAACACTTTTTTGAACTGCTACATTTTTAAATTCATTGTATATTATTGAAACCTTATCATACTTAGAGTTCAAAAATGAGGACACTATATAATCACAAATCTCAGATGATTTTTCATAATCAAAACCATTTAAGGATTGCCAATAGTCTAAAATTAAACTATAGTCAGATTTTTTGAAAAGGTCGTAGGCTTTCTTTCCAATTGGAAGTAACGTAATATTTTTAGTTTTAATTTTATTGCAACACAATGTAAATTGCTTAATTAAATTACTATTAAAGCTCCCACATAATCCTTTGTCAGAGCTAATTATAACTACTAAAACATTCTTTATATCTTTTTCTACAAATAGATTATTATTGACAGATCCAGATAAATTAGAAAGTATTTCATTTAACTTTTTTGAATAAGGCCTTAATTGTAACACTTTATCCTGTGCTTTTTTTAGCTTGGCTGCCGCAACCATCTTCATAGCCTTAGTCAGCTGTTGAGTGGACTTAACTGATCCTATTCGATTTTTAACTTCCTTTATGCTTGGCATCTAATACTATTTATAATTTTTAGCAATGTCTTTTGCAGAGTCTTCAAGAATTTTCAAACTTTTATCGTTATATGAACCACTTGCTAAATCATCTAAAACCTTTTTACATTTAGTGTTTACATGTTGCAAAAACTCTTCTTCTAATTTTGATACTTTACTTAAATCAACACCATCAAAAAAGCCATTAGATGAACAATAAATTACAGCAACTTGTTCTTCAACTCTAAGAGGAGAATATTGAGGTTGNTTTANAATNTCNTGATTAATTTGNCCTCTATCAATAATTAACTGAGTTGCAGCATCAAGGTCAGANCCAAACTTNGANAATGCCTCTANCTCNCTAAAAGCAGCTTGNTCTAATTTNAATGTACCAGCAATNTTCTTCATNGACTTNATNTGAGCAGANCCTCCAACTCTTGAAACNGAAATTCCAACATTAATTGCNGGCCTTATACCNGAATTAAATAANTTNGATTCTAAAAANATCTGACCATCTGTAATNGAAATNACATTAGTAGGAATATATGCAGANACATCACCTTCNTGAGTTTCAATAATAGGTAATGCTGTNAAAGAACCTCCNCCNTTNACTTNNCCTTTNAGNGAATCNGGTAAATCATTCATCTCTGATGCAAGTTTATCATCATTTATNATTTTAGCTGATCTTTCAAGGAGTCTAGAGTGTAAATAAAACACATCACCTGGGTATGCTTCTCTTCCTGGAGGTCTNCTTAGAAGAAGAGATACCTCNCTATAAGATACNGCTTGTTTTGATAAATCATCNAATATTACTAGAGCAGGACGACCAGTATCTCTAAAGTACTCACCAATTGCNGCACCTGCGAATGGAGCAAAAAATTGCATTGGAGCTGGAGCAGATGATGGAGAAGATACAACTGTTGTATATGGTAAGGCCCCATTTTTTTCTAAAATATTAGTTACTTGAGCAACTGTTGAGGCTTTTTGACCNCATGCAACATAGATACAATAAACGGGTTCACCTTTATCATAAAATTCTTTTTGATTTAATATAGTGTCAATAGCTACAGCAGTTTTTCCTGTCTGTCTATCTCCAATAATTAACTCTCTTTGCCCCCTACCTATTGGAATCATAGAATCAATAGCTTTTATTCCGGTTTGTAATGGTTCATTTACTGGTTGTCTATAAATAACACCTGGAGCTTTTCTTTCTAATGGCATAGTAAACACTTTCCCTTTAATTTCTCCCTTACCATCTATTGGATTACCTAATGTATCAAGGACTCTACCACATACACCTTCTCCAACATTTATTGAAGCAATTTCTCCNGATCTTTTTACAGTATCACCNTCCTTTATATTACTAGAATCACCCATNAAAACAGCACCNACATTATCTTCTTCTAAATTCAACACTAANCCTTTAACTCCTCCTCCAAATTCTAAAAGCTCACCAGCTTTAGCNTTTGATAATCCATATATTCTAGCGACACCATCACCTACCTGCAAAATGGTACCTACTTCTTCTAATTCTGATTCTGATTTGAAATTTGATAGTTGGTCTCTAATTATTGAAGAAACCTCATCAGGTCTAATATTTGACATTGTTTTATTTTTAGTTATTTATTAATTTTTTTCTTAATTCATTTAGTTTATTTGAAACTGTACAATCAATCATTCTGTCTCCAATTTTTAAATTGAAACCNCCNACGATANTTTCATCTACAGTATTTACTAGTGATATTTTCTTTTTTGTAAGNTTCTCAGCAAAATCTTTTACTACTTCTAAAGTTTTANCATCTANGCTAAAAGTAGAGGTAATAAGTGACTCTTCTATATTCTTNTAAGTATTATATAATTCATGAAACTTTTTAAGAATTGACTCAATTAAATTATCTCTTTTTCTNGATATCAAATTAAGTAATAGGTTTAATGTATTTTCATTTACTTTTCCTTTAAATATTTTATTAGTAATATNTAATTTATGATTTATAGGAATAATAGGACTNAGATATAGGTTTGAAATTTCTCTAGATTCATCAAAAGATTTACATACCATATCTACATCTGCTTTAACTTCATCGAGAACATTTTTCTCTATAGATAAAGTTAATAGAGATTTGGCATATCTTACTGAAGCTCTGGTATTTTGCATTTTTAACCTTTAATTTCCTTAATCAAGTCTTCAACATACTTCTTTTGAGAAGAGTCTTTACTTAAATCCTTTTTAATAACCTTCTCAGCAATATCAATTGAAAGCTCNGCNAGAGTATTTTTAACATCATTCATNGCCTTATTTTTTTCTGACTCTATAACTTTTTTAGCATCAGAAATAATTTTATCTGCCATTTCTTTGGCACTTCCTTTAGCGTCTTCTTTCATTGAATTAGATAATTTTTTAGCTTCTGAAAGAATTTTTTCTCTTTCTTTTCTAGCTTCAGAAAGTAAATCTTCNTTCTTTTTTTGAATGTTAACTAATTCTTCCTCTGCTTTCTTAGCAGAATCCAAAGAATCCTCAATAAATTTTTCTCTTTCNTTNAGAGAATCAGTTATAGGCTTCCANGCATACTTTGTTAAAACAAAAAGNAAAAGGAGAAAAATGATTCCTTGCCAAAAAATTAAACCAATTCCTGGTGTTAAAAGTTCCATAATTTTATTTTTTAATTAATCTTATTGGAACAATACTAAAAGAGCAACTAACGCACCTACTAATGCAATTACCTCAACTAGTGCAGCAATAATAAGCATAGTAGTGAAAATTTTTGGTTGAGCATCAGGCTGTCTTGCAATNGCAGTCATAGCATTCGCACCAATTAATCCGATACCAATACCCGCTCCAATTGTAGTCAATCCAACTCCAATAGCAGCTAAACCAATGTCTAATAATAGAAAACTAAGCATAATTTTTAAATTTAAAATTTAACATAATAATATTTTAATGATCATCTTCAATAGCTAAACCAATATATACTGAGGAAAACATAGTGAAGACATAAGCTTGAATACCAGCAACCATTAGCTCAACAAGATTAAGCCCAACAACAAATAAGGAGCTGAATATTCCAACACCATAACTCTGAAAAATAAATATAAGACCAATAAAGCTTAGGAGAACAATATGACCAGCAGTGATAGCAGCAAATAACCTTATCATCAATGATATCGGTTTTGAGAATACACCAATTAATTCTATAGGTAGGATGATAACTCTCATTATCAATGGTATTCCTGGGGTCCAAAAAATATGTTTCCAGTAATGTTTATTTCCAGAGAAGTTTGTTATTAGAAAAGTAAATATTGCAAGCGTCATTGTCACGGCTATATTTCCAGTTAAATTAGCAGCAGCTGGGAGTAACCCAAGTACATTACCAAAAAAAATGAAAAAGAAAAGAGTTAACATGTACGGCAAATACTTTTCGTAATTGTGACCAATATTAGGTTTTACTATATCGTCTCGAACAAATATAATTAAAGGCTCAAATACAGACTGAATTCCTTTTGGAACTGAATTTTTCACTGAATATCCCCTTGCCACTGAAATAAAAATCAAAATCATAAGAAAGGATGTCATTATTAAAAAGGCAACATTTTTTGTGATAGAGAGATCAATAAAAAATAAACTTTTGTCAACAGATTTTAATTTACCATGATCATAGATAAAACCATTATATCCCTCTGGTAAAGGGTCATGATTCTCATCAAATAAATTCGAAGAAGAAAAAGACATAAGACCACTCTCTTCAGTATATAAAATAATAGGTAGGGGAATTGTTAGTCCATGAAAAACCTCATACTGATAATCATCAAGGACATGATGCATTATCATCTCTCCCATATTAAACTCGGCGTCATCTTTTTTTTCCGCAGAAAACGCAAAATAATTTGTGCTTAACAACGAAATAAAAATAAGTGCTGAAATTAAACGTTTAGGCGTCATCTGTTATTTAATATGATGCAAATTTAATAATAGAATTGTTATTTCAAATATTATAAATAATAAATACACAGATAAAAAATTTAATATGAAAATCAACAAACTATCTCCCCCAAAATATTGAAAAAATAATATGAAAATTAACGAGAAAAAGATTCTAAAAAATGTAGAAATAATGATATTTATTATAGCATTTTTTTTATTAAGAGACTTATTTAAAAATTTAAATATTATATCAATAAGTATATTAAATGAAAGAATATATAATATGTACCTGTGGATAAAATCAAAATCTAGTACAAATAATATAGAAGTAATAGCAAATATTATCAAATAAAATAAAAGATGTAATCTATAAAAAAATGTCACCTACTCTCTTTTTTATAGATCAAATAAAGTGATATCAAAAAACCAATTATTGGAAAAGTAAGAGTTAAAATACCAATCTTTTTTAATATATACTTGTCAGCCAAGTAACCTGATACTACAAAAAACAAAATCGTAAAAAAAAACTGAAAACTTAAATTTAGGTATTTGTAATATTTTTTTTTATTCATTATCTGAATCATCATCTCCTTCTACCTCAACTTCTTCTTTTCCCATAGAACATGCTCCATTAAAATTAGCCCCTGATTCAATAATAAGATTATTTGTAGAAATATCACCATGGATAGAGGCAGTAGGTTTAAGAATAAGTAACTCAGTTACTGTTACTTTCCCAGTTACTTTCCCAGCTATTTCAGCATTATCAGCAATAACATTTCCGTCTACAACTGATGTTTCTCCACAAGCAACTTTTGATGTTGAAGACAAATCACCAATCACTTTACCTTCTAGCCTTACATTTCCTGATGTATTTAGATTTCCCTTCAAGACACTGCCCTCACCTATAATATTATTTGAACCATTATTATTTTCCACAACTATAAATTTTAATTTTTACAAATTTAATTATAATGAAATAAATTCCGAAGGATTTATAGATTTACCGTTTAACCAAAGTTCAAAATGGAGATGCGGGCCAGTTGATAGTTCACCCGTATCACCAATTATAGAGATAACTTCTCCAGTTTTAACAATTTGTCCTGACTCAACAAATACCTTAGAGTTATGTTTATAAACTGAGATAAGATTATTTGGATGAATTACACTAATTACATATCCGCTGTCTTTTGTCCATGAAGACATCAGTACTGTACCATCAAAAACTGATTTAATAGGCTCCTCTTTCTTACAGACGTAATCAACTCCAAAATGACCATTTGAGGGATCATAATTTGAGGAGATAACTCCAGAGGAAACAGGAGGCATAAGGAGAATATTTTGGTCTGAGTCAATTGATCTTATTATTTCGGAATAAGAGAACTTACTTTCATATTCCTCTCTAAAAAAAGAATCAATAGCAGAATAGTCATTTGAAGGAGATTGTAATTCTAAACTACTGTTTTCAGGTTTTTTTTCAATAAACTCATTTTCTCCACCGGAAAGTATAATCATTATGTTCTCAATATATTGATCTTTAATTTCTGATTCAGATATTAATGAGTCGATAGAACTAGATAGTTTAATTAATTCTTCATTCGCCTTCTTTTCGACATATCTAGGATCAAACCACTTACTCAGAATTGTTGTTGACATGAAGAAAGAAAGAGAAAAAATCATTAAAAGAAAGATTATAGAATAAATAACTAAACTAATATTAGAGAATTCATAAAGTGACAAGTCTTTAAAATCTCTTTTATTTCTAAAGATTATTTGAATTCTATTCCTGAACCATTTAATAACTTTGTTTCTCAATGTATATTTGGTTATTCTTTAAAGTGTAATGTAAAAATAAATATTTAATAGGTACGTTTTACCTTATGTATAAATAAAATCAATGAAAATAAAAGCTTACTATATCTTCATTATAATATTATTCTACTCATGTAATTCAGCTATAAACACAGCATATGATGATACTACAGCAAGATATAACGCATATTTTATTGCCAATGAAGTTATAAGCGAGATAGAGGATGAACTTTTTGAATCAGCTGAATATAATTATGATAGTTTAATTAGTCTCACATATGAAATTGACACAAATAAAGTATCAGGGTTAAAAGACAAAAAAGATAAAAGTATTCAAAAGCTTTCGATATTAATTCAAAGACACCCAGAGTCTAAATATGTATACCCTAGTTATGCTCTAATTGGTAAAAGTAGACTTCTAGCTTTAGATATTGGACAGGCAATAACAACATTGAAATATGTAAACTCTAAAACTAATAACTCTATAGCTAAACAAATGTCATTAATTTATCTTATGAGGGCATATACTGAGAAAGAAGATTATTCGGCAGCATTAGAAGTAAATAATTTTTTAAAAAAACTTTCATTAGAAAAGAGCTTGGCAACAGAATATTATTTAAACGCGCATTACCTACACAAAAAGGTAAATAATCTCGATGAAACTCTTAACATATTGTTTGAGTTAGAAAAAATTGTTAAGAAAAGAAGACTAATTAATAAGGTTTACTTTGCTATTGGTCAGATATATTTAACACAAGACCAATACGATATAGCTGGTTCTTATTTCCAAAAATGCCTAAAAAATAACCCTACTTTTGAAATGGAATTTAATGCAAAAATATTTTATTTTAAGTCTCTTATAAATTCCTCAGAAGCTGACATTAAAAAATATTTTGAGAAGCTAATCAAAGACAAAAAAAATGAAGATAAACTAGACAGAGTATATTATGAGTTAGGTTTATTTAATTTGAAAAAAGAAAATTACAATGTAGCAATAGATAACTTCAAATTATCTATTTCAGAAAATAAGTCTAGAAGAGAGTTGATGTACAATTGTTTTAAAAATATAGCTGATATATATTATGATAATTTGACAAATTACAAGTCTTCTAAGTTGTATTATGATAGTGCTTTAGCTAACATAAACAGAGAGAATAAAGATTACAATTCATTAAAAGAAAAGAGTGATGTGCTAACCGAACTAGTTTTCAACCTTGAAATAATTGAAAAAAATGACAGCTTAATTTATTTAACGACAATACCAGAAAGTGAAGTATTGAAAGTAATTGAAACAAATATCAAAAACAAGGAAAAGAAACAGCGGGAAAATAAAATTAAAAATAATAATCAAAACTTCTTAATTGATGAGCCAAAAGTTATCATAAACTCAGAGAATAAAGGAAGTTGGTATTTTAATAACCCAACACTGGTAAGCTCAGGAAGAAACGAATTTATAAGGAAATGGGGAAACAGAGAATTAACTGATAATTGGAGATTAACCTCTAAAATGAGTTTTTCAACATTAGATGAAAGTAATCAAGAAGTAAATAAAGAAACTAACAATATTGTTGAGTCAGAGGAAGAAGTTAAGATGAGCACTAAAGAGTTAATGTCAAGCCTTCCATTTAGTAATGAAGCAAAAGATATACTTAACAAAGAAACAGAGAAGGCATATGTTGCAATAGGTAAAATATATGTACAAAAATTAGATGAAAAATTAAAAGGCATAAATACTTTTAAAATATTTATAAATCGATTTAAAAATTCAGAATATTATGCTGAAGTCATATATCAACTATATTTAATTGATGAAGAAAAAGAAAAGTATAAGAATATTATCCTTTCAGAATATAAAGAAACTATATTCTATAAATTGATTATTAACCCCGATTACAAAGTTGATGAGTTTAGAGAATATAACTTGCTAAGAACTTTATATGGAAATCTCTATAATAAGTTAGTAAATGAAAAAAATAAATCCGTAATAAAAGAAGTTGATTCATTACAAAAGATTTACTATAAAAATCCTTTCTTTGAAAACATTAATTTACTTCGATCTATTGCATTAGGTAAAAAAGGGGGGAATTTTTCACTACAGTTTGAATTAAAAAAATTTTTAATTGCAGCACAAGAAAGGTCAACTATCGACTACGCATCATCTCTTCTAAATTCTGCTGAGACGGTTCATAAAGATTTTATATTCAGTGGATTACCTAGCTTTAAAAAAAATGAAGATGAAAGATATTATTTCATAGTTATAAAAAATGATGAAGAAGAGGAAAACATAACTATAAAACTTGATAATAGCATTAAGGGACTGAATAAAAAAAATGATATCTTTTCATTTAAACTTGATGATGAAACTTACTTTGATGCTATCTCGGATAATGATTTAAGTTCATTAAAAAAAATCGAAGAAAAATTCAATTCAAATTTAGATATGAAAGAAATAAAAGTAAATGCTAATTTTGTTGTTGGAGAAAAAAACATGAACTTAATTTTTAGATCTAAGAATTTTAGTGAGTTTCTTAAGTTTTATAAAAGATGAATAAATTAAAGGCAATTATAAAAAGATTATGGATTATGTTATTTGCAGGGATAGCTTTTATAACAGTATTTATTATTTCTATTAACTATAATGTCTCTAATCTTTTTGGCGGAATGCCTAGTCTTCAAGATTTAGAAAAACCTGAATCAGAACTGTCATCAGAGTTATACTCAAGTGACAATATCCTCCTCGGAAAATATTTTAGATATAACAGATCTCCAGTAAAATTTGATGAACTATCAGATGAGTTNATTACTACTCTTTTAGTAACTGAGGACATTAGGTTTTATGAGCATTCTGGCATTGACCTTAAGGGTCTTGTCAGGGCAACTTATGGAGTTGTTAAAAACGTTGCCACTTTTGGATCAAGTGGACTTGAAGGTGGCGGAAGCACAATTTCTCAGCAGCTTGCTAAAAACTTATTTAAAATTAGAAGGGAGAAGAAGGGTAAATTAAGTAATNTTCCATTTTTAGGGTTGATTATATCAAAGGTAAAAGAGTGGATTGTCGCAGTTAAACTTGAGGAATTCTATACAAAAAAAGAAATTCTTGCAATGTACCTTAACACTGCAGAGTATGGTAGTAACTCATATGGAATAAAAGTTGCCGCAAAAACATANTTTGATAAAGAACCATCTGAACTTAATTATAATGAATCATCTATAATTGTTGGTTTATTAAATAAACCNACAAAATATAATCCTTTTTTTAATCCAGATAATGCTACTGAGAAAAGAGCAGAAATATTTTATAATTTATATAAATACAATATTGTAAATAAGACAGAATACGACTCTTTAATACTTTCCGANTTAAACTTAAATTATAAAGTACAAAATCAAAATGTGGGTCAGGCAACTTACTTCAGGACAGTAGTAAGAAATTATTTAATTAGCTGGGCAAAAGAAAATGGATACGATTTGTTTTCTGACGGATTAAAAATTTATACTACAATAGATAGTAAAATGCAAGAGCATGCAGAGAGAGCTGTAAATGATCAGATGAAGAGACTTCAAAATATTTTTAATGAACACTGGAAAGGAAAAAATCCTTGGATTGATGAAAAGGGATTTGAGATTAAAGATTTTTTAAAAAATACTATAAAGAGAACCAGGTACTTTAAAAATATCCTAAAAAATAATGATAACGATACCATCAAAACTTTTGAAATATTAAATAAGAAGAAAAATATGAGAGTATTTAGTTGGGATGGAGAGATTGACACAGTATTCAGTATTATGGATTCTCTAAAATATTATAAAAATTTTCTTCAGGCAGGCTTCGTCTCTATAGAACCAAAAACAGGATATATCAAGNCTTGGGTNGGCGGAATTAACCACAAATATTTTAAATATGATCATGTAAAACAAGGGAAAAGACAACCAGGATCAACAATTAAGCCTATAGTTTATGCTGCTGCAATTGACAATGGNTATTCTCCTTGTTATCCCGTAGTTGATGCTCCAGTAGTTTTTGAGTTACCAGGGCAAGACCCCCCATACTGGAGACCAGATAATCATAANGGTAAATGGACAGGTGANACAATGACCTTAAGAAAGGCCATGGCNAAATCNGTAAATTCAATAACNGCNTTTATGACAAAAAAACTTTCTCCAAAGACAGTTGTCGACTACGCAAAAAAACTAGGAGTACAAAGTAAATTAGATCCTGTTCCTGCCGTTTGTTTAGGTGCAGGTGGTGANGTGTCATTATTTGATTTAGTTGGGGCATATAGTACATTTATTAATAAAGGGATATGGACAGAACCTTTCTTTATATCAAGAATAGAAGATAAGTATGGTAACTTAATACAAAACTTCATTCCTACAAAACAAGAAGCTCTTAGTGAGGAAACTGCATATCTTATGCTTCATATGCTCAAAGGATCAAAAGAAGAAGAAGGTGGAACCGCTAGAGGTTTAAACCCAGAATTAACTTTTAATAATGATGTTGGTGCTAAAACGGGAACAACACAGAACGCATCTGATGGTTGGTTTATTGGAGTAACACACAATCTTGTTTCAGGTGCTTGGGTCGGTGGTGATGATAGGAGTATTCATTTTAGGGACTGGGTATACGGACAAGGAGCAAGGACAGCAATGCCAATTTGGCAACAATACATGTTAGATGTCTATGGAGATAATACTCTTAGTATAGATAAAGGAAGGTTTGATAAACCTACAAAAAAAATTAATGTAGAGATTGACTGCTCGGTATATAATAACGAAATAAAATCTGATTCATTAGGTNCTATTTTGGATAAAATAGATGCNTCCGACATCTTCTAATCAAATGATTAATTTAAAAAAAACTGATCTACCTAACTCTCCAGGAGTTTATAAATTCTTAAATAAAAACTTAGAAATAATCTATGTTGGAAANTCTAAAAATCTAAAAAAAAGGGTTAAGAGTTATTTCCAGAAACAACAAAACAATAAAATATCCAAAATGGTGAAAGAGATAACAAAGNTTGATTTTGTTATCTCGGATTCAGAACACGATGCTCTTCTTTTAGAAAATAATATGATAAAAGAAAATAAGCCTAAATACAACATATTACTTAGAGATGATAAGACATACCCATATATAGCAATATCTAAAGAAAGATTTCCAAAGGTTTACACAACGAGAAAAATTAATATAAAGAAAGAAGATGTTTTTGGACCCTATACTAATGTCAAATCAATGAGGGGNATACTTAGNCTTATTAAAAATTTATATAAAATNAGAAATTGTAACTATGTACTTAGTGAAGAAAANGTCAGGAATAAAAAATTTAAAGTCTGTCTAGAGTACCATCTNGGCAATTGCAAAGGGCCATGCGAAGAACACCAAGAAGAGGAATATTATAAAAAAGATATAGATGAAATAAAAAATATTTTAAATGGAAAAAATATTCAACTTATAAACTCCCTTAAAAATGAAATGAATGTTTTATCAAAAAACTTAGAGTTTGAAGAAGCTCAAAAAATTAAAGATAAAGTAAATGAACTTGAAACATTTACCTCGAGATCTATTGTAGTAAGTTTTAAAGTAAATAATATTGATGTTATTGGAATAATAGANGATGAAAACTACTATTATGTAAATTATATGAAAATTAATAATGGAATGATTATCACCTCTGAAACAAATAAAATAAAAAAGAAACTAAACTTTGATTTTAGAGAACTTGAACAAATAATTATTGATTTAAAATTCAAATATAGAAGTATAAAAAATGATGTGTTATCAAACCTTGATCTTTCAAAAATGATATCAGGTGAAATAAAATCATATGTTCCTAAGTCTGGGGATAAGAAAAAACTTATAGACATGAGTCTAAAAAATGTGCTTTTTTTCAAAAAAAATCTTTACAATGAGAAGAAAGAAAGAAAAACTAAAAAATTATCAATTTTAGTTGACCTTAAAAATAAGCTTAATCTTAAAAAAATTCCTTTTCATATTGAGTGTTTTGATATATCAAATATTCAAGGTAAAAATACAGTGGCATCTTTAGTAATGTTTAAGGATGGATACGCAAGCAAAAAAAACTATAGAAAGTTTAAAATAAGAACTGTAGATAAACCAGATGATTTTGAGTCAATGAGAGAAGTTGTATTCAGAAGGTACTCTAGGGCAATAAAAGAAAAAACTGATCTTCCTGATCTTATAATAATAGATGGGGGTAAGGGACAACTAAGCTCAACATGTGAGGTTCTTAAAGAATTAAATATTTATAATAAAATGAATGTAATAGGAATAGCAAAAAAACTAGAAGAAATATATTTTCCTAATGATTCAATACCTGTTTTATTAAGTAAAAAGTCATCACATTTAAAACTTATTCAAAACATAAGAAATGAAGCGCATAGATTTGCGATAAATTATCACAAAGACTTAAGGAGTAAAAACTTTTTAAACTCTAAACTTGAAGAGGTAAAAGGTGTAGGCGAAAGCACAAGGTCAAAATTAATTAATGAATTCGGATCAGTTGAAAATATAATAAAACAAGATGTTAAGAAGTTATCTGAAGTAATTGGTAAAAAACGAGCAGGTGATATAATAAATTTTTTTAGAAAGAAACCTAATTAATACTCCCAAAGATTGGCTTCCCACTCCATAAGATCCTGCTCTACTTTAAAACTAGCCATTATACCCTCTTTCCTAGATTTAGCATATAATTCAGAGACTCTTATGTCGTCAGCATTAGCAATTTTTACTATGATTCCTTTNAATAANCTTAAAAGAAAAGCATCTCCAAGNTTTTTGTGTTGAGCTATATTATTTTCATTAAACCAGATAGCTCCCTTGGGCATAGACTTAAAAAGATTATAGAGATCCAGAAATCTAAATGANGCTATAGGTTTCTCAAAACCNGCTGGGTTATAAAANCTATCNCCNGGNAGAAACAATGTTATAGACTGAATATCNAAATAAATTCTAGAATGAATTCTATCAAAATAAAGATCCTCTTTAATTTCAAAAATAGAAAACTCCCTTTTAGGAATATATACCGGACCAATCTCTACTTCTTCAACAGCATCAGCAAATGGGTCATCCTCTTCAAATGAAGCAAATGGATCATCTAAATCAAAACCCTCTTCTTCCTCAATCTCTTCATCAACTTGCTGTATATTAGNAATAAATTCNTCCCGTGACATCACATTACTATCATTAACTGAATCACTACTATAAGGTATCAAGACACCTCTTTCGACAGCATCTATTATTATTTTAGATATCTCTCTATTTCTTGCAAAAAAGGGTTTGTTTTGTTTTTCTTTGAGATCTACTCTTCTCCAAAGAGTTTTCTTCCACATTAAATAAGATTCATGTACTTGTCTTAAAGATAATGGATTATAACCATTAGATTCAGACCCAGTAGTTTCCTGAAATGTTACCTGTGAATAGGTATCATCTACAGATAAAACTGAGAGTAAAAAATAAAGTACAAGAATCTTATTTATTTTATTCATAATTTTATTTTAAAGGTATTGTTATATACCTCGGAGCAAAGTTTTTAAATTCCTCAACATCCCCTCTAAAATTTGCTCTTGCTACTTTTTTTATTTCGATAACTATATTGTCACCCTTTCTTTTACCAGCAAGCTTAGTGAGGTTCACGTTTTTATTGTTAACCCTTTGTCTAGACACACCTCTTCCAGCTCTAACTAAATTAATTTCAGCTTCTCTAACTTGAAATCTTGCGTCTTTTGGTAAAAACTCAGCAAAACTCGCATCAGCAATTGCGTCCAAGCTAAAACTAGGTGTACTAACCGGGATACCTGTTTTTGCATCTATCTCTTTACCTTTAATCCTTGCCTTAATTTCAGGTGCAGGAATTTGTCTAACTCCAAAAGATTGAGAGCCAATAAAGTTTCCAGCATTGCTTACATTTAAGTCAACTTTTTTAGATTTTGGTATGATTGTTACAACACCAGCTTTAGAACCTTTAACTACATCTCCTCCTCTAGCAGAGAAAGTAGGGTTATATTCTGATCCAAGTGCTGGAACATTTACAGTTAATTCATTGCCACAATTAAAGTATAATGCTTGAACTGAAGCAGACTGAATCTGGATAACGGGTCTAGCAACAAAATATTCTACTGTATCAATAAACGTTGTATCTCTTCCTCCTGGAAGGGTCACACTAATTGATCCAATATAACTCTGTCTAGAGAGTCCTTCTCTATCATAATTACCTCCTTTAGCAGTAAACTCATAAGAACCTCTTCCATTCGCCACCTCCAAAGTATCTCCACCAGCAGTCATAATAGGGACTATAGCTGAAGATGCTGCAGATAAAAATAATTGAGTCTTATATTTTGCACCTGCTGCAACAACTTTTTGTTCTGGTAATGTAGTTAGTGAGACAACATCAAACTTTAAATCTGCAGCTCCAACTGAAGTAGCAAGTTTATCAAGAGCTTTAATTTCAAGATTTATTACATCAGCCTGTAGCTGACTAATTGTGGCAAGACCAGCACCAGCAGAAGTACCATATCCAAAGTTTAAAGCAGAAAAAGAAGGATCCGTAGGCGGATCATCAGCGTACATAGGAATCTGATCCGCATTTCTTGCAAGATCATGGATACCAGATTCTTTATCACCATTATAAACTGAGTCTAAAACATAAGTAGAAAATTTATTTATCAATATTTGCAAATCATCACCGTTAGTGAGCTGATCACCATCTTCATCTTTACTCATATATCCATATACAAAATCAACATTTTTATAACCTTTTATACCAGTCTTAGAATCTTTTCCTCCTGTCTCTTCTACAATTATAGTTTTAATAGAACTCATATGATTAACTAAAGAGTTAGACATCTCTCTTACATTCTCAGAAAGTTGTAACACTTTTAAATCTTCCCTCCTGTTACCTGATTCATCAACGGCAGATCTAATGGACTCTACTTTATTAGTGTTATCTACAGTTTTTTCACTGTTTGTAGCCTCAAAACTTTGGTTTATTAAAATAAACTTTTTTAACACCTTTGTGTCAACGTTAAGAGCTAACATAGCAATTAACACGATGTACATCATGTTAATCATTTTCTGTCTAGGGCTTTCTCCTCCAGCCATAATTTTTTTATTTAAAAGTTTTTTNAATTTCTACTTATGCATGGCATCATACATACCAACATAAATCTTATTAAGNTTATTTAAATTCTCAGTAAGATCTTGTAACTCNTTCTGAAGTCTNACNGCNTCATTNTGAGCCTTNGTCATACTTGTNGCNGTCTCAGTAATTTGTCCTGAAGCCGTAACAATAGCTCCAAGTGAACTTGAAGCACTTTTTAGATTATCTTTATATTCTTCAGTTAATCCTACTGCCTCTTTCACACTNGAAGTAGAAGCAGCTAAATCTTTTGCTGTAGCAGATATNGTACTGTAAGACTCATTTACAGAATTAAGAGACTCGGTTGCTCCCTTTATNCTGTTCTCATATGCTTTGGCGGCAACAGACGCTCCGGCNAAATCATTAATATTAGTAGCTTGTGCGGCCATCTTTTTCATGCCATCACCAACACTTTTAAGTACAGATGGATCTAGTTTAGCTTCTTTCATAATATTTCCGACCTGAGATGCAGAAGTACCTTCTTGACCTGCTTTCAATGATGGGTATACCTTACTCCAGTCCCACTCGTGTTTAGTTGGAGGGTCAAAAGCACTTAAAGTAAATATTAATGCCTCTGTCCCGAGACCTGCAATTAACATGAAATTTGCACCAGGCCAACCCTGTAATTTAAAGAGGGCTCCAAGTATAACTACAGCAGCTCCCAGACCATAAACTACATTCATATTATCCTCATTCTGGATAATTCTTAATATGANATTATCTGATTTTTTCTTTGTTATCATTTTTAATACTGTTTAATTATTTTTTCTGTTTGTTAAAATTAATCTTTTTTCTATAAACCTTGTAAGTTTCTACCCAAATGAGGCATTGCAGTCCTAAAACCTATAAAAGCTCTTGTAGAGTCCTTATACTCAAAGGTTCTAGTTGCCACCTCAATAAAAAAGGCAATATCTTTCCAAGACCCTCCTCTAATGACCTTTTTATCATTAGCATCGTCTCTATAAATAGGGTTTAAATCCCATACTAATGGATTATAAGAATCTATATATGCATCCTCACACCACTCGGCAACATTACCTGACATATCATAAAGTCCAAAATCATTAGGGAAGAATACTCCTACAGGTGATGTGTAAGCGTAACCATCATCAACATAATTTCCTCTACCAGGCTTAAAATTTGCTAAAACACAACCTCTTGAATTTCTAGTATATGGNTTTCCCCAAGGATATTTCACATTATCTCTTCCTCCTCTTGCTGCGTATTCCCATTCGGCTTCTGTTGGTAGTCTAAATGATGGGAACGGAAGAAGACCTTCTTCTTTTCTGTACCCATTTAAAAAACTTGTTCTCCATTTTGCAAACTCTCTTGCAGACTCCCATGAAACTCCGACAACTGGGTAATCATCAAACGCAGGATGAGACCAGTAGTAAGCAAGTAGCGGATCTCCATAGTGGTGAGTGAAATCACTTGACCATACAGTGGTATCAGGTTTTAAACCTTCAGGAGTCATACCTTCAGAAAGTTCATAATCTGGATTTTCTTCTATAAACTGAATGAATTGTCTGTACTCATCATTAGTGATCTCAGTATCATCCATATAGAATGCGCTGATAGTCACCTGTCTGTTAAANTTACTTTGATCAGACTGGATATTTTCATCGGCCTGTCCCATGTAAAACCTTCCTGTTGGAACATATACCATACCGTATTGTGCAGACATTTCAAACCCATCTCTATCNAGAGTTCCTACTAATTGACCACGAGGNTTTTTCTTGCTTGAACCTCCACCAAGGATGCTACAAGCGCCCAATGAAAGTAGCAAAAGAATGTATATTAAACCTGAAAATTTTTTCATGACTTTAAACATAACTAAACGCAAAGTTAAAATTTAACTTCAAATTATCTAAATTATTGTTTTTAATGATAAATTTTTTAGTTAGATAGTTGGACAAATATAGTAAAACTATCTCTTAAAGCTAAATTTGATCATGTGATTGAAAAATTAAAAATCAATAAATAAATCTTGGTGTTCTTATTGGTTTTCTTAACTGGGGAGTTGGGAGATCATACCTCACAACGAGTTCATGAGAAATTGGAGCCTTTGCCTTTACATTATGGACAACATAATCAAAAGAATACCCAACAAATAGCTTATTCTTTTTTAAGAAATGATACCCTAAAAACCCAACAATAGC